>CAZYEY010000140.1:0-17410 GCA_964646585.1 uncultured Thiobacillus sp.
CATTGACTGTATATATTTCGAGTGTTGATCTATTTTCAGTCTCTGTTGTCTTATGCCAGGCAACTAATGTACTTTAGCATATGACTGTTTTTTTTTTAATGCTAAGGCGACCACCGAGATCTACAAGGAGTAGTTCGTCGGCAGCGTCAGGATGTGTATAAGCGACAGTTGTTGCCGTCCACGGCGATGTCGCCGTTGAAGCGGCCGTGCACGGAGTCGTACTTCAGCATGTAGGCCAGGTAGTCGGGCTCGAGCAGGTCGTTGATGGCGACGATCTCGATGCCGGGGAAGTCGCGGGTGACGGCGCGGAAAACCATGCGGCCAATGCGGCCGAAACCGTTGATGCCAACTTTGATAGCCATGTGTGTGCTCCTTGTTTTGATGACGATACGAAACCGGTATTACAGAACGGCCTTGGTCCTGGCCACGACGTTCTCGACGGTGAAGCCGAATTCCTTGAACAACAGGGGCGCGGGGGCGGATTCGCCGAAGCGGTCCAGACCGATGACGGCGCCATCCAGGCCCACATACTTCCACCAGGCATCGGTGACGCCGGCTTCGATGGCCACGCGCTTGGCCGTGCCCAGCACGCTGGCCTTGTAACCGGCATCCTGCTGGTCGAAGGTGTTGGTGCAGGGCATGGACACCACGCGGGCGGCGATGCCCTCGGCCTTCAGGGCTTCCTGGGCCTTCAGGGCCAGTTCCACTTCCGATCCGGTGGCGATCAGAGTGACCTTGGCATCAGCCGCGTCGGAGAGCACGTAGCCACCTCTGGCGATGTCGGCGATCTGGGCCTCGGTGCGCTGGATGAAGGGCAGGTTCTGGCGGGACAGGATCAGACTGGTGGGGCCGTCCTTCTTCTCCACGCCGGCGGCCCAGGCCACCAGGGTCTCGGTGGTGTCGCAGGGGCGCCAGACATGCATGTTGGGGATCATGCGCAGGGTGGCGGTCTGCTCCACGGGCTGGTGGGTGGGGCCGTCCTCGCCCAGGCCGATGGAATCATGGGTGAACACGTAGATCACCCGCTGCTTCATGAGCGCGGACATGCGCAGGGCGTTGCGAGCGTATTCCGAGAACATCAGGAAGGTTCCGCCGAAGGGCAGCAGGCCGCCATGCAGCGCCATGCCGTTCATGATGTGGGACATGCCGAACTCGCGCACGCCATAGGAGATGTAGTTGGCCTTGTCGTGGCGGTGCAGAGGCTGGCAGTTGGGCCAGTTGGTCAGGTTGGAGCCGGTCAGGTCGGCGGAGCCGCCGACGCGTTCGGGCAGGGTGGAAATCAGGCGCTCGATGGCCAGCTGGGAGGCCTTGCGGGTGGCCACGGTCTCGGCCTTCTCCAGCGTGATCTTCATGGCTGCGGCGACGCGCTCGCTCCAATCGGCGGGCAGATCACCGTTCATGCGCCGGGTAAACTCGGCGGCGTCGGCGGGGAATTGCTTGGCGTACTCGGCGAACTTGTTGTTCCACAGTTTCTCGGAACCTTCACCCTTCACCTTGGCGCTCCAGCCTTCATAGACGTCGGCGGGAATCTCGAAGGGGGCATGGGGCCAGCCGATGGTCTCCCGGGCGGCGGCGATCTCCTTGTCGCCCAGCGGCGCGCCGTGGCAGTCGTGGCCGCCCTGCTTGTTGGGCGCGCCCTTGCCGATGATGGTCTTGGCCTGGATCAGAGTGGGGCGGTCGGCGGACTGCTTGGCCTGCTGCACGGCGGCTTCCAGGGCGACGAAATCATGGCCGTCCACGTTGCGGATGACGTTCCAGCCGTAGGCCTCGAAGCGGCCGCATACTTCCTCGGTGAACCAGCCCTCGGTTTGTCCGTCGCTGGAAATGCCGTTGTCGTCCCAGATGGCGATCAGTTTGTTGAGCTTCCAAGTGCCGCCCGGGTCGCAGGCCTCGTGGGAGATGCCCTCCATCATGCAACCGTCGCCCATGAACACCCAGGTATGGTGGTTGACGATGTCGTGGCCGGGCTTGTTGAACTCGGCGGCCAGCAGCTTCTCGGCCAGGGCCATGCCCACGGCGTTGGTGATGCCCTGACCCAGGGGGCCGGTGGTGGTCTCGACGCCGGGGGTGTAGCCGTACTCCGGGTGACCCGGAGTGCGGGAGTGCAACTGACGGAACTGCTTGATGTCGTCGATGGTGACATCGTAGCCGGTCAGGTGCAGCAGGGCATAGATCAGCATGGAACCATGGCCATTGGAGAGCACGAAGCGGTCCCGGTCGGCCCACTTGGGGTTGGCCGGGTTGTGCTTGAGGTGGTGGTTCCACACCACTTCGGAGATTTCCGCCATGCCCATGGGGGCGCCGGGGTGGCCGGACTTGGCCTTTTCGACTGCATCCATCGCCAGGGCGCGGATGGCGTTCGCGAGGTCGGTGCGGGTTGCCATGTCTTTGTTTCCTTGAAGAAAAAACAGAAATCTTGGCCCATTGGGGCGGAAAGCTTCGATTATGTCGTAGCGCCCAAAGCACGGGCAAGCTGACGCGGGACTGACGAAACTCGTCCAAGGCCCGTAAAAAAGGTGCTAATGCCTTGTTTTTCCAGGGCTCGGGGAAAAATCAGGGAAAAATTAAAATATTTTTATATTCGCCGGCACCCTTCTTATGGGAACGGGTATTGGTGCTTCGCACAACGACAATCTCCTGATTGGGCGGAATTTTCGCGTCTTAGGGAAAAACCGCGTGATTTCACTGCGTCGGACAGTTCAGCGCTCCCGGATTCCCACCCATTGCCGCCATTGGCTGAGCAGATCCGGCGTCAGGGCGGCCAGCACGGAGCGGTTCCAGGGGTCTGCGGCGCGAAAGTCGCTGCCGTCCAGGGCGCAGGCGGCCCCCCCCGCCTCCCGAAGGATCAGGCAGCCGGCGGCGTAATCCCACAACTTCTGGCCGCCATGCAGGTAGAGGTGCAGGCGGCCGGCGGCCAGGTAGCACCAGTCCAGGGTGCTGGCGCCCAGGTTGCGTTGGGAACTGAAGGGATGCTCGAAAGCGAGGCGGCCAGCCAGTTCCCGATCGATGCGCTTGAGTTCGATGCCGGCCATGCAGCGGCGTAATTCCGTGGGCGGGTTCTTGAGGGGCAGGCGCTCGCCGTCCAGGAAGGCGCCCTCTCCCTCGATGGCATGAAACGCCTCGTCCGCCGCCGGATCGTAGACCACCCCCAGGACACTCCTACGGTCCCTGATGAGGGCCACGGAGATGGCGAAATAGGGCAGGCCATTGACGAAATTGCTGGTGCCGTCGATGGGGTCCACGCACCAGAAAGCCTCGCCGCCCATGTCCCAGACGGCGCGCTGCTCGGTCTCGGTCATCTCCTCCCCCAGCACGGGATAAGGCGCGATGGCCTGCAAGCGTTTGAACAGGGCGTTCTGGGCGGCCACGTCGGCCTCGGTGAGCAGGCTGCCGTCCACCTTGCGCTGATGGGCCACCTTCAGATAGCGGGGCATGACCTCCTCCCGCCCCACGTCCCGGCAGGCGGCAAGGACCTGTTCGAGCATCCGCTTCAGGTCCGCCACTTGATGGAGCACCCCATGCTGGGAATCTGGTGGATGGGGCCTTGCTGGGTCTGGGCCACCAGTTTCATGGCTTCGAACAGGTCGCGCCGGACCCCCTCGGGAGCGGTTTCCTTGCGCGATTCGTCGAGGCGGCCGCGGTATTGCAATTCCAGCTTGCCATTGAAACCGAAGAAGTCCGGCGTGCACACCGCCCCGTACGCCTTCGCCACCTCCTGGCTCGCATCCAGCACGTAGGGCATGGGGAAGGCCAGCTCCGCCGCCACCCGCTGCATGTTCTCGAAGGAATCCTCCGGATACTCGGTGGGGTCGTTGGCCATGATGGCGATGGCGCCGATACCCAAAGGTTTGAGGTCGTTGACGTCGCGCACGATGCGGTGGATGACCGCCTTCACGTAAGGGCAGTGGTTGCAGATGAACATCAGCAGCAGCCCGTTGGGGCCGGCCACGTCCTTCAGCGTGTAGGTCTTGCCATCGACGCCGGGCAGGGCGAAATCCACCGCCTTCCAGCCGAAATCGCAAACCGGGGTTTCCATGCGTGCCACAGCGGGACTCCTGCTTTCGTTGAACGCCGGGATAATAGCATTCGCTTCCACTCCGTCCCGTCGCGCCATGGCCCGTTTCTATTGTCCCATTCCCCTGCGGGCGGACCACCTCGTGGTCCTGCCGGACGCCGTCGCCCGGCATGCTTTCGGCGCCTTGCGTCTGCGGGGGGGGGAGCGGGTGACCCTGTTCAACGGCGATGGCCATGAGTATTCGGGGGTGCTCTCCGGCCATGGCCAGCCCACGGTCCAGGTACTGGAGCGTCTCACCCCGGAGCGGGAATCGCCTTTGCGCATCCTGCTGGCCCAGAGCGTGTCCACCGGGGAACGCATGGACCTGACCATCCAGAAAGCGGTGGAACTGGGCGCCCATGGCATTCAGCCCCTGGTGACGCGCCGCACCATCGTCCGCCTCTCCGGGGACAAGGCGGAGAAACGCCGCGCCCATTGGCAGGCGGTGGCGGTGTCCGCCTGCGAGCAATGCGGGCGGAACGTGGTGCCCGAAGTGGCGCCTTTGTTGGCGTTCGATGTCTGGTGCCGGCGCTTCGCCGAATCCGGCGCGACCGGGATCCTGCTGGACCCGGAAGGCGGCATGGGTCTGGCCCAGTTGCCCCGGCCGGAGGGCCAACTGGTCCTGTTGGCCGGCCCGGAAGGCGGCTTCGATCCGGCGGAACGGGCCGAAGCCCGGGCGGCGGGACTGGTGGGCGCGCGGCTGGGTCCCCGGGTGTTGCGCACCGAGACGGCGGCTTTGGCGGCCATCGCCGCCCTCCAGACGCTGTGGGGCGACTTCGCGTCCCAGGTCTGAGCCCCTTGCATGGCTGGTCGGCTCCATGAAGAATCCAATGACTTTCCTCACTGGCGCAAGCGTATGACGTACATGGGCAGGTTCGCTCTTGTCCGACTTCTGGCGGCATGTCTCTTGATGTTGGCCAGTCCACCCGGACGAGCAGCCCCGGAACTCGTCTTCGGCGTGCTCAATCAGCAGAATCCCCAGCTCACCGCCCAGCGCTGGCTGCCCATCCTGGCCCATGTGTCGGAAAAGGCCGGCGTGGCCCTGCGCCTGCGCATGGGCCCCACGGCGCAGGAAACCGACGCCATGATGGGCCGGGGCGAGTTCGATTTCGCCTTCACCAACCACAACTTCCAGCCCGAGTATGACCGCATGGGTTGGCGGGTCATCGCCCGCTGGGCGGGCGAACCCATCCGCAGCGCCATCGTGGTGGCCGCGGACAGCCCGCTGAAAGGCCTGAAGGATCTGCGGGACAGGAAGGTGGCCTATGCCAACCCGGATGCCTTCGTGGGCTATGCCGTGCCGAAGATGCTCCTCCAGGCCCAAAAGGTGCGGGAAATCGAGGTCTTCGCCGGCACCCAGGACGCGGCGCTGGGCCAACTCCACCTGCGGCAGGTGGAGGCAGCGGCGGTCAATTCCCGCTTTCTGGAGGAATATTCGGCCCGCAGCGGTGTGCGTTTTCGCGTCCTCCATCTGTCCGAGCCCTATCCGGACCTCCCCGTCATCGTCCACCCGCGCGTGCCCAAAGAGACGGTGGAGCGGGTGCGCCGGGCCCTCCTGGGCATGAAGGATGATGTCGAGGCGAGGGGGATCCTGTCCCGGTCCAATTCGCCGGGCTTCGTACCCGCGGAAGACGGCGATTACGAAGGCGTGCGCCGGGCATACCGGGCCTTGGGTTCATGAAAGCCCCACGACAATGACGGAGGAGTCGACACCATGGGCAAGCTTTGGCGGCGCGCGCTCCGCAGCATCGGGCTGCTGCTGGTCCTGACCTGGGGGATGCCCCAGGCTGCCCCCCTGAGCATCACCCTGGCCACCGCCGGCCCCGGCAACCTTTCCCACCTGCCGGTGGATCTCATCAAGAAGATCGGCGCCGATGCGGCCGAGGGCGTGGACCTCACGGTGCGCTACTTTGGCGGCGGACCGCTGGCCTACAAGGACATGCTGGCGGGCAACAGCGACTTCGCAGTGGCCGGGGCCCCCGCCCTGGCGGGACTGGCGGTGAAGGGCGAGCCGGTGGTGTCGCTGGCCACAGTGAACCGGGTGCCCACCTTCGCGCTCATGGTGCGCCACGACCTCAAGGGAAAGGTGAAGGGCGTGGCCGACCTCAAGGGCCGGGTCATTGGCGTGAACACCTCCAGCGCCACCACCAAGTCCACCTCCCAGCAGGTGGCCGAGTTCATCCTGCGCCGCGCCGGGTTGGACCCGGACCGGCAGCTCAATTTCGTGCCCGCCGGCCAGAGCCTGGAGGAACAGCAGGCGGCCCTCGATTCCGGCGCGGTGGATGCCCTCATGGGTGATGAGCCCTTCGCCTCGCAACTCGAGGCCCAGGGCAAGGTGTTCCGGCTGCTGGATTTGCACGATATCGAGGCCAGCCGGCAGGCCATGGGCGGGCTATTCCTCAACGCGCAATTGGCCACCCGGCGCGACATTCTGCAAAAGCACCCGGACAAGGCCGCGCGCATGGTGCGCGTGCTGGTCCGCACCCTGCGCTGGATGGCGGCCCACACGGCCGAGGACATCGTCGCCGCCCTGGCGCCGGAGGATCCGGCCGCCGGGCGCGCCCTGCTGGCCACCCTCAAGCGTCTCAAGGCGATCTACAGCCCGGACGGGGCCTACACCCAGGAGCAGATCCGCACCGCCGAAGCCCTCTTCCGCGTCAATCAGCCGCCCGGCAGCCCGGGCGCCCACTTCGATTTCATGAGCCTGATCGAGCCCCGCTACGCGGGCCTGAGGACCAAGTGAGCCCCGGCCAATTCGTCAGCCTGCGCACCCTGGCCTTCCGCCGGCTGGCTTTGGTGAGCCTGGGCACATCGGCAGTGCTCATGCTGCTGGCCTGGCTGGGCTGGGAGGCGCTGCTCGATGCCCACGCCGAGCGCCTCGCCCGGGACGCCCGCGAGCACTACGCCGCCAAGATGGTGGACTACCGCAGCGCCTGGCGGCATGCCGCCCAACGCCAGCGGGCGCAGATCGAATTCCTGCGCATCGGCGAGGTCGATGCCGAGACCCGCCGCGCCCGACTGCGGGGGTTTTTCACCGCCCAGGGGGAGAGCAGGGAATTCGCCGGGGTGCTCATCGCCGACGCCGAGGGCCTGCCACTGTTCAGTCTGGGCTGCCAGGTGACGCTGCAAGAAGCGCTGGACATCATGCGGATGATGGACAACGACGATGTGTATGCCCAGAGCTATTGCACCGACGACCGGTCCGTCCACTCGATCACCCGCGCGCCTCTGTGGCTGGGGGAGGCGGGGAAAGGCATCGCCCTGTTCGCCACCGCGCTGGACAATGCCTTCCTGACCCGTCTGGCCCGTGGCGCGGATCGCCTCTACCTGTTCTACGACGGCAGCATCCGGGCCGCCTCCAGCGGTGGTGTCCATCTCGCCGACCCCGTTTCCGCCGACCCGGCCCAGGCCCACCGTCATGGCGACATTGTGCAGGTGCTGTTGCCACTGGACAGCCAGCGGACGATGGACGGGCCGGTGCTGGTGGTGCAGCGCCCCTTCGATCCGCTGCTTTCCACTCCCGCCGTCCTGGCGGCGGCGGCCGGGACCGCCCTGCTGCTGACCGGTCTCATCTGGCTGGGCCTGGGCATCACCCTGCGGCGTCATCTGGCCCGGCTCTCCGAACTCAACCGGGGCAGCGAAATCTTCCACGAGACTTTCGCCCGGGACGACGCCTGGTCGCAAACGATGGAGCAGGTGGCCAGTCACCCCGATGAGATCGGCCAACTGGGCCGCAGCCTGAACCAGTTGATGGAGGAGGCCGAGCGACGGCTGACGGAGCAAACCGCCTACGCCCAGACCCTGGACATGCTCGACGAGGTGGTGGTGGAGCTGGGGCTGGACGGCCGCCTCACCCGGGTGAGCCGGGCCTGGGCCACCGTCACCGGCATCGCGGATGATGTCCTCGGCCATGCGCTGGCGGATTACCTGGAGCCGGAGGATGTTCCCGCCCTGCAAGAACTCGTCGCCAGCCTGGCGCGGCGGGAAAAGCCCCAGGCCGGAGCCCGGCTGCGCCTGAAGGGCGCGGCAACGGAAGAACGCTGGCTGGAGGTGCGCCTGACGCGGGCCACCGACGGGGACCGGCTGCGTGGCGTGCTGCGCGACATCACCCAAAGCTATCTCCAGGAGCGGCGCATCACCCACATGGCCCTGCACGATGCCCTCACGGGCCTGCCCAACCGGGCCCTTCTGGAGGACCGGCTCAAGGTGGCCATGCGCCTGGCGGGGCGCAGTGGGCACAAGGTGGCCTTGGGCTTCATCGACCTGGACCACTTCAAGAACGTCAACGACAGCCTGGGCCACAAGGTGGGCGACGCCCTGCTGGTGGCCCTCGCCCAGCGTCTGCGCCACCACCTGCGCAGCGGCGACACCCTGGCGCGCTGGGGCGGCGACGAGTTCGTGGTGCTGCTGCCCGACCTGCCTGGCGTCGAGGCGGCGCGGGAGGTGGCTGCCAAGCTGCGTGAGGCGGTGGAAGCTCCGCTGCGGGTGGAAGACACGGAATTCAACCTTACCTTCAGCGCCGGCTTCGTCCTCTACCCGGACGACGCGAACAACGGCGATGTGCTCCTCGCCCAGGCGGACCGGGCCATGTTCTACGCCAAGGCCCAAGGCCGCAACACTCTGCAGTTCTTCGCCGACATGTCCCAGAAAGGGCTGGGCAAGAAGGAGGTCTATATCCAGCAACGGCTGGTGGCCGCCATTCGGGAGCGGCGCATCACCAATCACTACCAGCCCCTGGTGGACGCGGGCAGCCGGCGGGTGGTGGGGGTGGAGACCCTGGCGCGCTGGCACGAGCCGGACATGGGCTGGATCTCGCCCGCCACCTTCATCCCCATGGCGGAGAACCTGGGCCTCATTCGCGAGCTGGGCGAGCAAGTCTGGCGCCAGGCCCTGGAGGATGCCGCGCAATGGCATGCCCGCGGGATCGGCCTGTCGGTGAATATCTCCAAACGCCAGGTGTTCATGCCGTTCTTCACGGAAAAGCTTCTGGAGGACGTGGCGGCCCACGGCCTGGCGCCGGGGGAGGTCACCCTGGAGATCACCGAGTCGCTGGCGCTCATGGACGTGGAGTATTCCGCCGACCGCCTGAAGGAACTCCACGAAGCGGGCTTTCGGCTGTCCATCGACGACTTCGGCACCGGCTACTCGTCACTCTCGCAACTGCACGAGCTCCCGGTGCATGAGCTGAAGATCGACATCGCCTTCGTGCGCCGCATCGGTACTCCCCAGGGGGCGCGCCTCATCCAGACCATCGTCGGCATGGCCGCGGGCCTCGGTCTGGACACCGTGGCCGAAGGGGTGGAAGACGCCGAAGTCGCCGACGCCCTCACGGAGATGGGGGTGGACGTCTTGCAGGGCTGGCACTGCGGCCGGCCCATGCCAGCGGAGGAATTCCTGGCCTTGCTGGAAAGGATGGAGAAGACCCATCCTTAAGTTTCCCGGCGCGGGGCCGTTACCTACCCATCTTTTTTGCGGAGCGGGAGACATGGCCAAGCCGGGAGAAGCGGAAGCAGATGCCTTCGTACAGTGGTTCCGCGCGGCCGCGCCCTATATCCATGCCTTTCGCGGCAAGACCTTCGTCCTCGCCTTCGGAGGGGATGCCATGCTGCGTGAGGATTTCGTCGATCTGGTCTATGACATCAACCTGCTCAACGCCCTCGGCGTGCGTCTCGTCCTCGTGCACGGCGTGCGCCCCCAGGTGGAGGAGCGCCTGAGCGGAGTCGCCCAATACGTCCGCGGCCGCCGGGTCACCGACGCGGAAGCGCTCGAACATGTGAAGGATGCGGTCGGCTCGGTGCGGGTGGACATCGAGAGTCTGCTCTCCGTCGGCCTGCCCAACACGCCGATGGCCGGCGCCGAAATCCGGGTCGCCTCCGGCAATTACGTCACTGCCCAGCCCGCCGGCGTGGTGGACGGGGTCGATCTGCTGTTCACCGGCGAGGTGCGCAAGATTGCCGTGACCGCCATCCGCGCCCGCCTGGATGCCGGCGAGATCGTGTTGCTCTCCCCCCTCGGCTATTCCGCCACCGGCGAGGTGTTCAACCTGACCCTGGAAGAGGTCGCCACCCACGCGGCCATTTCCCTGGAAGCGGACAAGCTCATCTTCATCCTGGACCACGGCGATACCGTGGATGGACGGGGCAAGGCCGTCAGCCGGCTCACCGCAAGCCAGGCCCAGCGCCTGCTTCGTGACTTGCCCGAAGGGGACATGAGGCTTTACCTGCCCCATGCCATCCGGGCCTGCAACAAGGGCGTGGCCAAGGTCCACCTGGTCAGCGCCGAGGTGGACGGCGCCCTGCTGCTGGAGCTGTTCACCCACCAGGGCGTGGGCACCATGGTCACCCGCCAGTCGGTGGAGAACCTGCGCCCGGCCACCATTGAAGACGTGGGTGGCATCCTTTCCGTCATCGAACCCCTGGAAAACGACGGCGTGCTGGTGCGGCGCTCCCGGGAGCGCCTGGAGCAGGAAATCGGCCAGTTCTTCGTGGACGAGCTGGACGGTCGCATCGTAGGTTGCGTGGCCCTCTATCCTTTCCCGGATACCTCCGCCGGGGAAATGGCCTGCCTCGCGGTGGCGCCCGAGTTCCGCCGGGGGGGACGGGGCGATGCCCTGCTCGCCGCCGTGGAGGAGGCGGCCCTGGAAGCGGGCCTGGAGCGTTTGTTCGTGCTCACCACCCGCACCACTCATTGGTTCATCGAACGGGGCTTCCTGCCGGCCACGCCGGACGACCTGCCGGCACCGCGCAAGGCCCTTTACAACTGGCAGCGGCGCTCGAAAGTCCTGGTCAAGGACCTGCGGGAGAAATGACATGGTCCGGGCCTGGATTCTCCTGTCTCTCGCCTGGCTGCTGACGCCCCCAGCGGCCTGGGCCTTCACCCTGGGCATCCTGCCCATTCACAGTTCCCGGGTGCTGGTGGAGCGCTACGAACCCATGCGGATCTACCTGGAAAGGGCCCTGCGCCAGCCTGTCCGCATCGAGAGCGCGCCCGACTTCGCCCGCTTCCATGCCCGGACCATGAACGGCGATTTCGACCTGACCATCACTGCCGCCCATTTCGCCCGGATCGCCCAGAAGGACCTGGGCTTCCAGCCCCTTGCCCAGTTCCTGCCCGATCACGATTCCTTGCTGATATACAGCGCCGAACGCCCCCTGGCCACGCCCCGGGATCTCAAGGGCAAAAATCTGGCCGTCATCGACCGGCTCGCCATCACCGTGATGGCGGCGATCCAGTACCTGGAAGATCAGGGCCTGGAATCGGGCCAGGATTACCGGGTCCTCGAGCACCGCACCCACGCCAGCGTGGCCCATTCCCTGATCAATGGCATCGCCGCCGCCGCGGTCACCACCAGCCAGGGCATGTTGCAGATTCCCGAGGATCTCCGCCGCAAGCTGGTGATCCAGAAACACGTCGCCGATATCCCGGCCTTCGTATTTCTCGCCAAGCCCGACCTGCCCCGTCCCCAGGCCGAACGCATCAGGGCCCTCCTGCTGGAATTCCCCCGGGAAGCCGAGGGCATGGAATTCCTGGGCTATTCCGGCTATAGCGGCATCCGCACCGTGAACGAAAGCGCCATGAAGCGGGCGGACGCCTACCTCAAGGAAACCCGCAAGGCACTGAAGCCTTGAACCCAAAAACCTCAGTTGCCACTTCCCTGGCTGCGTAACCGATTGATGATGCACGCGACTTTGCCTCCGCTTGAACTCACCTGCCGGGTGGGTCCGCCCCGCTCCCGCCTTCGGGCTTGGGGGCGCGTTCAAGTGAGGTTTTTAGGTTGAAGAAGGCGCCGTTCCGCTTCCCTCTCTGGATCAAGCTCACCCTGGCTGGCATCCTGGTGGAGAGCATCACGCTGGTGTTTCTCGTGGCGAGCAACGTCCGCCTCAACGAGACCGAGCTGATCCAGAAGGCCCATCAGCGGGTGGAGGGCAGCATCCCCCTGCTCAATGCCGCGCTGGCCGGGCCCCTGATGCAGCGGGATTACGGCGCCATCCGGGAGATCCTGGACGAATCCCGGCGGGAGGACAGCTTCGCCTATCTGGTCCTGTTGGATCAGGACGGCCGCCGCATCGCCTCATCGGGACTGGACTCCCGCTCGCCCCTTCCCCCTCTGGACGCGACCATGGGCGCCAGCAGCAAGGACCGGGTCTACGACACCTGGATCCCCATCGGCCTGGCGGGCACCACCTATGGCCAGTTGCGATTCGGCATCTCCACGGAATTCCTGGTCCAGGCCAGGGACAGGGTGGTGCGGCAAAACCTGATCATCGGGTTCGCCGGCTTCGGTCTCACCTTCGTGACCCTGGCCGCCATCGGCTACCTGCTGACCCGCCGCCTGGACCAGCTCACCGTGGCCAGCCACGCCCTGGCCGACCAGGATTTCGACGCCTTGCTGCCGTCTCCGGGCACGGATGAGGTGGGGCAGCTGGTGGAAGCTTTCCAACGCATGGCCCGGCAACTCCGGGCGCGCCTGTCCGAACTCCAGGACAGCGAACAGCGCTTCTTCGCCATCGCCCATTACACCTACGACCTGGAACTTTGGATCGAACCTGGCGGCCGCACCATCTGGGTCAATCCCTCGGTGGAACGCATGACCGGATTCACCCCGGAAGAATGCCTGGCCATGCCGGACTTTCCCCTCGGTCTCATCGAGGCCGATGACCGGCCGGAGGCGGAGAAGCGTTTCCGGGAAGCCCTGCGGGGCGTCTCCGGCGAAGGCTATCAATTCCGCATGGGACGCAAGGATGGCTCCAGTTTCTGGGCGGCGGTGAACTGGCATCCCATCTACAGCCGGGAAAACCAGTTCCTGGGCATCCGCGCCAGCGTGCGCGACATTTCCGAACTGAAGGCCGCCGAGGAAAGGGCCCTGGAGTACCTGGCCGGAACCGAGGCCGAGCGAGCCCGGCTCATGGCTCTGCTGTCGGCCATGAATCTGGGCATCCTCTTCGTGGGCGAGGATGGCCGCGTGGTCTACCACAACCCCGCTTTCAACCACATCTGGCGGATTCCCGAGTCCACCGGGCTGGTGGGCCTGGAGGTGTCTGAGGTGTTCACCACTTCCCGCTGCGAGCTGGCGAACCGGGAGGCTTACCTGTCTCATGTCCTGTATCTCCTCAGCCATCGGGAGGAGGCGGACAGCATGGAGATCAACGTGGAAGATGGCCGGGTCGTCACCCAGTTGAGCTACGGCGTGCGCGATCGGGAAAGCCGATTCCTGGGCCACCTGTGGATTTATGAGGACGTCACCAGCGAACGTCAGACCGCGGAGCAACTGCTTTACCTGGCCGAGCGGGATTCCCTCACCGGCCTCTACAACCGCCACCGTTTCCAGATCGAGCTGGAGCGGATGCTGGCGGAATCCGGCCGGCACCGCTCCAGCTCCGCCCTGCTCTATTTCGATCTGGACGAGTTCAAGGCCATCAACGACCACTTCGGCCACAAGGCGGGCGATGCCCTGCTCATCCGCGTGGCGGGGGAGGTTTCCGGCCTCACCCGCCGCAACGAGATGCTGTTCCGCCTGGGGGGGGACGAATTCGCCGTGCTCCTGCCCGGCGCCGACCGACTCCAGGCCGAGGCCCTGGCGGAACGCATCGTGCGCGCCATCGCCCAGATCCCCTTCCGCTTCGAAGGCCAGACCCTGCACATCTCCTCCAGCCTGGGCATCGCCCTCTACCCCGAGCATGCCGCCGACCAGGACCAACTGGTGGCCTGCGCCGACGCCGCCATGTACCAGGCCAAGGGAGCCGGCAAGAACGCCTGGCGCGCCTATCGCGCCGATCTGGACACCACGCCGGAGATGGTCAGCCGCCTGTCCTGGAACGACCGGCTGGCCCGGGCCCTGGAGAACGATCTGTTCGAGCTGCATTTCCAGGGGGTATACGGCACCAGGTCCCGGGCCCTGGTCCACGTGGAGGCCCTGATCCGGCTGCGCGACGAACACAGCGGCGAGCTGGTGCCCCCCGGCCTGTTCATCCCGGTGGCGGAAAAGAGCAATCGCATCCTGGAAATCGACCGCTGGGTGTTGCGCCAAACCGTCCGGCTGCTGGCTGAGCGCCCCCATGCCCCCCCCATCGCCGTCAACATCTCCGGCCGCTCCTTCGACGACCCGGGGCTGCCGGCCTACATCGGCGAACTGTTGCGGGAATACCGGGCCGACCCGTCCCGCCTGCTCATCGAGATCACCGAGACCGCCGCCGTCTCCGATCTGACGGACGCGGAGCGTTTCATCGAGGCCATCAAGCAAACTGGTTGCGGCGTCTGCCTGGACGATTTCGGCGCCGGCTTCGCCTCCTTCGCCTACCTGAAACATATCCGGGTGGATGCCATCAAGCTGGACGGCATGTTCATCCGCAACCTGCCCCACGACCACGACAACCAGGTTTTCGTGCGCGGCATGGTGGAAGTGGCCCGGGGCCTGGGCAAGTCCACCGTGGCCGAATGCGTGGAGGACGAGGCCACCCTGAAGCTCTTGGCCGACCTGGGCGTGGACAAGGCCCAGGGGTACCACCTGGACCGTCCCCGGGCCGACCATCCTGCCCTCGCCCTGAAGGAGCCCCCCCATGTCGCTCCATGAGGACACGCACGCCAGCATCCTGGGCCAATTGCATGAATTGGACCGGGCCATCGCCAACCATGCCCAATGGCTGGCCCGTCTCAACCGGCAATTGATCTGCGGTGGCCCGGCCAGCGGCGACGACCTGGCCGAGGACGCCCACCTGCGTTGCGGCCTGGGCCAGTGGCTCCATGGCAGCGGCAGGGCTGCGGGCGGCGCCGGCCACGGGGCGGTGGAAATGGCGCACCGGTCCATGCATGACATCGCCCGCCATCTGCTCCTGGCCCAAGCGGCCGGCCAGCCCATCGCCGGGGAGGACTACGACGCCCTGGTGGCCGTCGCCGGCCGGGTCCGGCAACTGTTGAGGCGCATGGAACAGGAACTCATGGAAAAGCTGGGCGCCGTGGACAAGCTCACCGGCGTGTGGAACCGGCAGGCCGTGCACCTGCGCCTGGCCGAGGAGATCGAGCGGGTCCAGCGCACCCGCCAGCCCTGCGCCGTGTGCTACGTGGATCTGGACGATTTCGCGACGATCAACGAAACCCATGGCCAGCGTGCCGGCGATGCGGCGCTCAAGGCGGTGGCCGCCTTCTTCGCCGCCCATCTGCGCGGCTACGACACCATCTACCGTCTGGGCGGCGAGGAATTCCTGCTCTGCCTGCCCACCACCGACCTGGATCAGGCCGGTGTGCTGCTCAACCGCCTGCGGGAGGAACTGGCGGCGACGCCCTTCGAGGTGGACGGGGCGACCATCCGGCTCACCGCCTCCTTCGGCGTGGTGGCCCTGGAGCCCATCTTCTTCATCGACGAGACCCTGGATCGGGTGGAGCGGGCCCAGCTCATCGCCAAGTCGGAAGGGGGCAACCGGGTCTGCCTGTGGCACGACGGCCTGCCCGGCGCGGCAGGCTGAGCCGTCAACGCAGCTTCAATTCGCCGTCCTTGAATGCCTTGAAGGCGGTCTGGTAGTAGGCCACCGCCACGTCTCGGGCGGCCGCGTCCACGGCGGTCGGCGTCGCGTTGCCGTCCCCGTCGATGCGGAAGCCCTCCACCCGCTTCTTCGGCCCCAACACCGTCAGGCGGCCGTCCTGCAAATAGCCCAGTTCCTGGTAGTTGCTGATGAAGGCCCGGGGCGGGTCATGACTCTGCTCGAACAGGGATTTGCCGAAGAAAT
Organism: uncultured Thiobacillus sp.; assembly: GCA_964646585.1. GTDB lineage: Bacteria > Pseudomonadota > Gammaproteobacteria > Burkholderiales > Thiobacillaceae > PFJX01. The sequence continues at coordinate 15,775 of CAZYEY010000140.1, forward strand.
GGTCGTCACCCGGCCGGCCCATGACATCCAGCAGGGTGGGGGGAATGTCGATCTGGCTCGCCAGCCGGTCGTTGCGGCCCGGCGGCAGGAGCCGGGGCGCATAGAGGATCAGGGGGATGTGGTAGCCGGCGACCGGCAGCCTCGACTTGCCGGCGGCGGAGGCGCAATGGTCGGCGACGATGACGAACAGGGTGTCGGCGAACCAGGGCTTGGCCCTGGCCTGGTCGATGAAGCGGCCGATGGCGTAATCGGTGTACTTCACCGCGCCGTTGCGCCCCCCCGGCGAGGGGATGTCGATGCGGCCGTCCGGATAGGTGTAGGGCCGGTGGTTGGAGGTGGTCATGATGTGGGCCAGGAAGGGCTTGCCCGCCGCGTGGCTGGCATCCAGGCGGGCGAGGGCGTTGTCGAACAGATACTCGTCCGCCACGCCCCAGACGTTCTCGAAACCCACAGACCCCTTGGGGAAGTCGGTGCGGTCGATCACCTGGTAGTCGTTGCCGGCGAAGAAGGCGTTCATGTTGTCGAAATAGCCGTAGCCGCCGTAGATGAAAAAGGTGTCGTAGCCCTGCCGGCGCAGGATCTCGCCCAGGGTGGCCAGATGCTCGTTGCCGGGCCGGCGTACGATGGCCTGGCCGGGAATGGGGGGCGTGCCCAAGGACAGGGCTTCCAGGCCGCGCACGGTACGGGTGCCGGTGGCGTAGAGCCGGGTGAACAACAGGCCCTCACTGGCCAGCGCATCCAGCCGCGGCGTCAATCCCTGGAGGTTGCCGAAAGCGCCCAGGTAGGACGCCGACAGGCTCTCCACGGAGATGAGCACCACGTTGCGGGGCGGGCGGCTGAAGGGCACGCGGCGGGGATCGAAATGCTCGTCCTCGTCGCGATTCGTGCCCAGCAGCCTGGACAGGGGTTCCCGTTCCACGCCCTGCTCGGCCAGGATGCGATGGGCATCGGCCACCGGCAGGGTCTGGTAGAAACGCTCGTAGTCCAGCTCGTTGCGGCGCAGGGCGGCGGCGAAGGTCATCAAGCCGTTGCCGGCCAACTCGTTGGCATAGGCGTTCTCGGAGAAGCGCATCTGGTCGATATCCGCCAGCTTCCAGGCCGCCCAGGGCAGGACCAAGGCCAGGAGGGCGACGGCCGGGCGCCGCCAGCCGGTCGGCGCCGGGGTCAGGGCCAGGATCCGGCGGCGCAGGGCCCAGGTCACTAGGCCGGCGGCCAGGGCCACTCCGGAAAGCAGGGCGCCGACGGGATAGGACTCCTGGATATTGCCGATCACCTCGTGGGTGTAGATGAGGTAATCCACCGCGATGAAGTTGAAGCGGGTGGGGAATTCCTCCCAGAAGGTGGCTTCCGCCAGGGCGCCGAACAGCAGGAGGCCGGTGGCCGCGAAAAAGGCGGAGAGGCGGGCGATTCGCCGCCACTTCGGCAGTACGTCCCGTGGCCGGCGCAGGGCTTCGAGCAGCAGCAGCGGCGCCAGCAGCCAGGCCAGAACGGCGACATCGAAGCCCAGGCCGCGCAGGAAGATGCCCGGCCACAGCCCCGGGGGCACCTGCCCGCTGCCAGCGTAGAGGGTCAGCCCCAGGCGGGTGAGGGTGGCAATGGCCAGAAACACCCCCGCCAGGAGCGCCATGGGGTGGAG
>CAZYEY010000141.1:0-13929 GCA_964646585.1 uncultured Thiobacillus sp.
CGGGAGACGTCCGCCGCCCGGAGCATTTCCGTGAACAGGCGGCTCTGGGTGCGGGAGACGTCCGCCAAGGCCGCCTGGTCGTGGCCCTGGCCGGGCTGTTTCCGATCCAGGGCGATGCGGTTCCTGACCGCTTCGGCATAGATCGGCCGCAAGGCGGCCACCTGTTTTCCCGGGCCGCAGGGTCCAGGCCACGGGACAGGGCGAAGAGACGGTCGGCCTGGCTCAGCGCCCGCTCGAACAGTGGGGCGGCCCGTTCCGGCTGGCCCTGTTCGAGGAGGAAACGGGCGTTCGCCCATAGCACGTGGGTCAGCGTCTCGGTGGAGGCAGTGCGCTCGGCAAGGGCCAGGGCTTTCGCGAGCGTCGCCTCCGCTTCGGGAATGTCACCCTTGCCGGCGAGCAGTCTGCCGAGTTGGGCATAGGGCTTGGCGGTGCCGCCATGAAGAGTTTCCTGAGTGTCCGCAAGCGCGATGGCCTTGCGCAGCCAGACCTCGGCTTCATCGGTTTTTCCCAGCGCCAGGAGGATGCTGCCCAGGTCGCTCTGGGCTTCCGCCGTGGCCCGGTGAAGCGGTCCCCAGACGCCCGGCGCCATCTGCGCCGCGCCGCGGGCGAGCGGCTCGGCTTCCGCGTGGCGTTGCTGGCGCTGGCGCAGCATCGCCAGGCTCGACATCGCGATCTGCCGCCAGCGGAGGGCGGGTGCGTCACGGGCATCGGTGGTCTTGTCCAGGACGAGCTTGAGCAGGTTTTCCGCCTCTTGATAGTTACCGGCAAGCACCTGAAGGCGTCCCAGGCGGCAACGGACCTCGAGCCAGGCGTCCCGCATCCCGGCATCGCCGGACTCGGGTATGTCCGTCATGACCTCCCGCAGAACCCGATCGGCTTCCGCGTAGCGGCCCTGCCCGAGGATGGCGAGTCCCAGTTGGATCCGGGTCTTCGGTGCCAGGCGAGCGCCATGGCCATGGGCCTGATCGGCCAGGCGCAGCGCCTCACGCAAGACCGCCTCGGCTTCGGCATGGCGGCCTTGCAAACCCAGGGAGGCACCCAGCCTGTGCTGGGCGCTGGCGAGCAGGCGCATCTTCGCGGCGGCTTGACTGGGAAGGGACTCCGCCAGAAAGATCGCCTGGCGCGCCAGAGTCTCGGCCTCGGCTCCGCGGCCTTCCTGGATCATCCGCCCGCCTTCTTCCAGCAGCGTGCGGATCTGCTCAGCATTGCCCCAGGCCGATACGGTGTATGAGGCGCAGACCAGCAGCACAAGCACGGCGCGAACCTTCGCCATGATCCTGTCCTTCCGAACCCGCCATGAGTGTGGCGCGGCGCAATGCGCGCATCCATGCGTCCCGGCCATGCCCGAGCCATCAAACGGGAGCAATGCCTTGATGTTCCCCATGCAGATCACCTGCTGCGCGAAATGCGATTCTTTTATATATAAACATTGAACGATGGCTTCCTGCCATGTGCGTCGCCCTTTGCCGGACGATACGTTGAAATGGCCGCGAACCCCGGGCCGCGTTTGGGAGAGTGCCCATGCATCCTGTCTTCACTGGTTTGGCCAGCCTGCTGTTGGTCCTTTGGGCGACCGGTGCGCACACGGCGCCCGCCAGCCTGATTTTGTCCCAGCCTTTGCGCGCCAATCCGGACCTGATGGCGCCGGCGGTGGCCCGGTTGCCCGCCGACACGCAGGTGGAAGTCCTGGGGCGCCAGGGCGGCTGGACCCGGGTCCGGGCCGGCGGGATGGAGGGATGGCTGCGCATCCTCGCCTTGCGAGATGGCTTGCCGTCGCTGCCTTCGGCCCAGAATGTGGTGGACCTGTTCCGCGTCAACCCCGGCGCCGGCAACCGGGTCACCGCCGTGGCCGGGTTCCGAGGCCTGCCGCCGCCCAGACCTTCCGCCCACGCCCTGATCCTGGGCATCGCCGAGTATGGCCAGGGCATTCCGCGACTGGCCGGGGTGGCCAGGGATATGGAGAGCGCCTTGCTCATGGCCCGCGCACTGGGCGTGCCGGCGGAGAACACCACGGTCGTCCGGGACGCCGAGCTGACCCTGTCCGGGATGCGTGGGGCCCTAGACGCGCTGGATGCGCGGGTGCTGCCCAATGACGAGGTCTTCCTTTATTACTCCGGCCACGGCACCCGCCTGCCGGTGGCGGATGGTCGCGGCAAGGGATGCGCCGAGGCGCTGGTCACGGTGGATGGCCAGGCGCTGTTGGATGGAGAGATCCAGGACCGGCTCCAGCGGCTTGCGGTCAAGGCGCGTCGCATGGTCGTGTTCCTGGATGCCTGCCATTCCGGCGGCGCCACGACCCGCGCCGCTGGTGGGGACGCCTTCACCGCCAAGTTCTGGGCCAAGACGGGCGGCGAGACCTGCGAGCGGCCCGCCAATCTCCTGACCCGTGGGCTCGGGGAGGCCCTCTCCGGGGAGGGCAAGCTGAACTACGTCCATATCGCCGCCGCGCGGGAGAACGAGGTGGCCTTGGACGACGCCGAACGCGGCGGCCTCGCCACCCAAGCCTGGCTGGACTGCCTGGCGGGCGGCGCGCGCGACAGGGATGGTTCCGCCGGTATCTCAGCCGCCGAACTGGCCGCCTGCGCCCAACCCGTGATCGACCGCCTGGCGCGAGACCATAGCCGCTTTTCAGCCCATCACCTGACCCTCACCGGCAATGCCGGCATGGTGCTCGCCCGCCCCGATGCCCAGATGGCCGAACGCGCGGATCCCATCGCCACCCTGCGGGACATCCACGCCGGCCGCGACCCTCGGCGCCTGGTCAGGTTGAGTGTCGACAAGCCGGCCTATCGGGTCCATCGGGACCAGGTAGGTATCAGCATCCACAGCAGCCATGAAGGCTATGTCTATCTGCTCATGGTGGGTAGCGACGGCAGATCCTTCGATCTCCTCTTCCCCAACCGAAAAGATGAGCGCAATCACATACGGGCGGGCGAGTCCTTGACCCTGCCGCGCGCCGGCTGGGCGATCCGCGCCGGCGGACCGGCAGGACGCAACCACCTGCTGGCCCTGGTGAGTGAAACGCCTCGGGACTTTTCCGGGCTCGGACTCCGGGCGGCGGGGCCCTTCTCGGTGCTCGCCGCCACGCCCGCCGCGGCGCGGGATATCCTGCTGGTGTCGGAGACGTCGGCCCGGGCCGACGCCCCCGCCTGCGCGATGACCAGCGCAAGGCGCACCCTGGAGGTCGCCGCCGCTTGTTCCGACGCCTATGGCGCCGACCTGATCACCCTGGAAGAAATCGAATGAGAGGAGCGTTGCCATGCCTACCCAGCAGAAACTCATCGCCGCCTTGTCCATTCTTTGCTTCGGCGGGACCAGCCTGGCCCAGACGGCGCCCCCGCCCCTGCCTTCCCTGCAGCAGGAAGCCGAGGCGAAGATCGTCTGGGGCGTGCTGCTCAAACTGATCGCGCCGGTGGTGTTCGACGTTTTTACCGAGTGGGCGAAGAAGAAGATCGCGGCCCGCTATGACCAGAACTCGCTCGAGTATCTGGCGGCGAATTCCGCCCTGGCCGCCATCGTCAGCCTGGCCAGCTACAAGACCGGCAAGGACATCGTGCTCGCCGGGGTGGCGCCCAACGCCACGGAAGGCACGCCGCAGCTTCCCTTGAGGGTGGATGGCCAGGGCGAGAACTACCAGGGTGTCAACGTGGCCCTGGTGAGTGTGGACGCAAATGGCAAGCCCCTGGGCTTCCGGCCCTTGGGAAGTGGTTTCGATGCCGGCGAGCGCTTCAAGCTGCGGGTGCTGTCCACCTTCGATGCGCTCGTGGTGCTGGGCAACATCAATCCCTTGGGCGTGAGCAGACAGATCTATCCGGACAAGGGCGGCTTGGCGGTCTCCATCCCCGCCGGCAAGGAGGTGCTGCTGCCCCTGGGCGAAAAGGAGTACTTCATGTTCTCGGGCGCCACCGGGGAGGAAAAGCTCACCTTTACCGTGCGCGACCCCCGTTCCCTGGAGAGCGGCCGCGCCGCCGGCGCGCAGGTTTACCGCCGGGACGAGAGTTTCGGATCGAGTTTCGTCCAGGCCGTCACGCCGGAGCGTTTTCCGGTCATCGCCGAGGCCATCGCGCTGGAACACCGCCCCGCCAGGAAATAGTCCAGTCTTCCATTCCCGTGGGGGGAAGGCGACGCCTGGCCCATGGCCAGGGCGCGAGCTTCGTGACGGATGGCCTGCCCTGGAGGTTCCCGGCCCATCGGCGCCAGCGGTCGCCGTCCCGGACTATCCCCTTGCAGCTTTTGTGCCCGGCGGCAGGCTGGCGGCCAGGGTTCCGGCCAGGGCGGCCAGGGTTCCGGCCAGGGGCGAGCGGCGACGCCATACCAGACCGATGGTGCGGGACGCGCCGGGCTTGGCCAGGGGTCTGAGCACCACCGCCTTGCCCTTCCCGGAATCCTCGCCACCGGCCAGAGCCGGGATCAGGGTCACGCCCAGACCCATGGCCACCATCTGGCGCAGGGTCTCCAGGCTGGTGGCGCGGATCTCCTCGCTCTTCAGTCCTTGCAGGTGGCAGGCATCCAGGGCCTGATCCCGCAGACAGTGGCCTTCCTCCAGCAGCAGCAGGCCGGCCTTGGCCAGGGCGTCGATGTCCACCGACCTGGACCTGGCCAGGGCGTGGCCGGCGGGCAGGGCGGCCAGGAAGGGTTCCACGAACAGGGGCTTCACCTCCAGGGCGGGGTCCAGGATGGGCAGGGCCAGCAGGCCCGCGTCCAGCTTTCCCTCCGCCAGGTGGGTGAGCATGTGGGGCGTCATTTCTTCCCGCAGCAGCAGGCGCAGTTTGGGGTGGGCTTCCCGTACCCGGGTCAGGACGTGGGGCAGGTAATAGGGGCCCAGGGTGGGAATGACGCCCAGGTTCACGGTGCGGTCCATGGGGTCCCTGGCGTAGCTGGCCACCTCCCGGATACGCGCCGCCTCTTCGACGATGCGCCGGGCCGACTCCACGATCTCCCGGCCGATGGGGGTGGGTACCACCCGCTTCAGGGAGCGGTCGAAAAGGATGATGCCCAGGTAGTCCTCCAGCTTCTTCAAGCCGGTGGACAGGGTGGACTGGCTGACGTAGCAGGCCTCGGCGGCCTGGCCGAAGTGACCCGTGTCCGCCAGGGCCACCAGATAGCGCAATTCCTGAAGAGTCATGGGTGATCCCAGGTCGGGTTGGAGGGGAGGATGCCAGGCGAATCGTCCGGGTTCTGGGGATATGGCGCCAAGATGTCCCAAGCCATCAGATGACTGTGAATGATCTACATGTTAGATGAATTCGTTCAAAACAATCTACTTACCGGTGGCGATGACTTGGGCTTTAATGAACGCAACACCAGTTGAAGAAGGAGCCCGTCATGACCTTGAGCCTTTACTCCACCCTCCGTGCCTGGCGGCGGGATCTCCAGGCCGAAAAGGCCGCCGCCGGCAAGCAGGCCACCTCTCCCATCTATGAGGCCATCGCCCGTCTCGGCACCGGGCTGGCTGGTATTTCCTGCGGCGGCGACATCGCTTCTACCCGGCGACGTTGAGGGATCATGGAAGCCGCCCGCCAAACGCCCACCTTTCGCGCCGACTGGCTGAACCACGCCCAGGCCCACCCCTATACAGCCGCAGGACTGGGGTTGGCGGTCCTGGGCATGACCTGGCTGTTCCTCAACAGTGCCGCCCACGTCCTCGCCGGCGACGCCAGCGTGGCGCTGCGCTATGGCTTGCTGGGCGGCCTGGCGGGCTTCGCGGCGACGGCCCTGGGCGCCGTCCCGGGCCTGTTCCTGCGTGGCATTTCCCACAAGGCGGAGGACACCCTGCTGGGCCTGGCGGCCGGGATGATGCTGGCGGCGAGTTCCTTCTCCCTGCTGCTGCCGGGTCTGGAGGCGGGCAGGGAGATCGCCGGCAGCCCGCTGATGGGCGGCCTCGCCGTGGTGGCGGGGCTGGCCCTGGGCGTCCTCCTCATGCTGGGCCTGGATCAGTTCACCCCCCACGAGCACATCCATGGTGGCCCCTGCGGCCCGGGCTGCGAGCGGGTGAACCGGGTGTGGCTGTTCGTGCTGGCCATTGCCCTGCACAATCTGCCGGAAGGCATGGCCATTGGCGTAAGCTTCGCCCGGGGCGACCTTTCGGTGGGCCTGCCGCTCACCAGCGCCATCGCCCTTCAGGACATCCCGGAAGGCTTGGCGGTGGCCGTGGCCCTGCGTGCCGCCGGACTGAAGCCGGCGCGAGCGGTGCTCATCGCCGCCGCCACCGGATTCATGGAGCCCCTGGGCGCCCTGTTGGGGGTGGGCCTTTCCAGCGGCTTGGCGATAACCTATCCCATCGGTCTCGGCCTGGCGGCCGGCGCCATGATTTTCGTGGTCTCCCACGAGGTCATCCCGGAAACCCATCGGAACGGCCATCAGACCCCGGCCACCCTGGGCCTGATGAGCGGTTTCGCCATCATGATGTTGTTGGACACTACCCTCGGCTGAGGGCTTGACTGAACGGAAAAGGAGCGAATCATGGCCATTGATATCGGCATTGGCGACAAGGACCGCGCCCGCATCGCGGAGGCACTCTCCAAAATGCTCGCGGACAGCTACATCCTCTATCTCAAGACCCACAACTTCCACTGGAACGTCACCGGTCCCATGTTCCAGACCCTGCACAGCATGTTCATGATGCAGTACACGGAACTTTGGAACGCTCTGGACCTCATCGCCGAGCGCATTCGCGCCCTGGGCCATCCGGCGCCAGGCTCCTACAAGCGCTACGTGGAGCTCTCCAGCATCCCGGAGGAGGATGGGGTGCCCTCCGCCCACGACATGATCCGGCAGCTGGTGGCCGGCCAGGAGGCAGTGGCCCGCACCGCCCGCGCCGCCTTCAAGGTGGCCGACGCCGCCGATGACCAGCCCACCGCCGACCTGCTCACCCAACGCATGGAAGTCCACGAGAAGAACGCCTGGATGCTGCGGGTGCTGCTGGAGGACGGTGGCCAGGCCGTGGCGCCGGCCAGGAAGGGCAAGCGCGCCGGGAAGTGAGCCTCCGTCCTCCCAGGGCGAGGGGCGGGAGCCGCTAGAATGGGGGCATTGCGCCTCGGCATGCCCCCATGACTCCCCCCGCAAGCACTCTCCCCGTCACCCTGCTCACTGGTTTCCTGGGCAGCGGCAAGACCACCCTGCTCAACCACCTGTTGCGGCATCAGCCCCTGACCGCCGTGGTGATGAACGAGTTCGGCGAGATCGGCCTGGACCACCAGCTTTTGGAGGAATCCCGGGGGCCCTTGGCCCTGCTTTCCGGAGGCTGCGTCTGCTGTCAGATCCAGGGCACCCTGGCGCCCACCCTGAAAAACCTGTGGATGGCCCGGGACGCGGGCAAGCTGCCGCCCTACCAACGCATCGTCATCGAAACCACCGGCATTGCCGACCCGGTCCCCATCCTGGATACCCTGCTGAACGAGCGCTGGATCGCCGCCCGCCATCGCATGGACGGCGTCGTCACCCTGGTGGACACGGTGCTGGGTGAAGGGCAACTGGATGATTACCCCGAAGCCCGCCGCCAGGTGGCGGTGGCGGACCGGATCCTGCTCAGCAAGACCGATCTGGCCGATGTGGATACCCTGGCGAAGCTGGAAGCCCGGCTGGATGAACTCAACCCCGCCGCGCCCCGATACCAGGTGCTCAATGGCGTCATCGACCCCGCCCTGATCCTGGACGCGGGCCTGTTCAACGCCCGGGACAAGCGCCCGGACGTGGCCAAGTGGCTTGCCCACCAGCGTTATAGACCCGTCGTTCGGGCTGGCTTGCTGGGCGGCCCGTCGCGACCGGCGGCCACCCACCAGGACGAGGGGCGAATCCGTGCCTTCGGTCTGAGTTTCGATGCCCCCCTGGACTGGACCGCCCTCATTTCGGCCCTGGAGATGCTCATGGCCTTCCGGCCCAAGCACCTCTTGCGCATGAAGGCCATCGTCCAGGTGGAAGGCAAGGCCAACCCGGTGGTTCTGCACGGCGTCCAGCACCTGCTCTACCCCCCCGCCGAACTCGCGGAATGGCCCGAGGGCGAGCGCCGCAGCCGCTTCGTCTTCATCACTGCCGACCTGGAACCGGAATTCGTGCAGAAGCTGCTGGAGGATTTCACCCGGGCAGTGGCCGGATGATAGTGCTTGTTGACAACCGTTCTCATTTGCATAAGATGGTGGCGTCCTTATTCAGGAGACCGTCATGTATGTTTGTATCTGCCAGGCCGTGACCGAAAAACAGGTTCGTGATGCCGTGGGGCAGGGAGCCCATTCCCTCAGCGCCCTGCGGGAACATCTGGGCGTGGCATCCGAATGCGGCAAGTGCGCCCGTTGCGCCCACGGCATCATCCAGGAATGCCGGAACTGCCCCAGTGCCCCCGAAGGGGCTTCCTGCGCCGGCTGAGGCCGACGATCCTGCCTATAATCCGCCCAACCGGTATCCAACCGGTAGGCGGCGGATCGCCCATTAGCCAATTCCTCCAGCCAACGGCTCGCCGAGATTCCCGGGTTGCGCGCGCAACCGGAACTTAACGACAGGAGTCCCCATGAAAGGCGACAAGAAGGTCATTCAACTGCTCAACAAGGCCCTGGCAGTGGAACTCACCGCCATCAACCAGTATTTCCTCCATGCCCGCATGTACAAGAACTGGGGCCTCAACGCCCTGGGCAAGCACGAGTACGAGGAGTCCATCGAGGAGATGAAGCACGCCGACAAGCTCATCGAACGCATCCTGTTCCTTGAAGGGCTACCCAATCTGCAAACCCTCAACAAGCTCAATATCGGCGAGAACGTACCCGAATGTCTGGCCGGCGACCTCAAGCTGGAACTCGGCGGCCGAGAGCTCTACGTGGAAGCCATCGCCTACTGCGAATCCATCAGGGACTACGTCTCCCGACAGGTTCTGGACGACATCCTGGAAGAGACCGAGGAGCACATCGATTACCTGGAGACCCAACTGCAACTGGTGGAGAAGGTGGGTTTGCAGAACTACCTGCAAAGCGCCATGGGCGAGATCGGATCCTGAAGCGCCTTAAGCTCCCAGGAAAAGCGGGCCATGGCCCGCTTTTTTTGTCGACCCCGGGCGAAAAAAAATGAAGGCAAAAGCCTTGCAGATGAGAATAGCTCTCATCTAATATAAAATCAATGTCACCCGATATTTGTCGGATGACGTGGCAGCCAGCCAAGGGAAACCCAGCCAGCCGATCTCGACAACCCGATACGGGAGACGGACATGGAATGGGGTAAGACCTTCCTTTGGGTGATCCGGGGCGGCGCGGCTGGATTCGCGCTGTTCATCATGCTGGTGGTGGCGGTGTACGCCCTGGTGCCGCTGGAATCCGATCCAGCGGAACGGGTCGTCCAGGCAGACGCGGGTTGAGGTGGCCATGGACACGCAATCCAACGACATCGATCTCATCGCCGGCCTCCTGGAACACCTGGCCTGCCACCTGCAAACCGGACGTCCACGCTCCGCCCACCTGGCCCGGCTGCTACTGGACCGGCTGGCAGCCGAGACCGACAGCGACATCCTGCGGGAACGCTGCCAGCAGTTGCGGGAAGTCCTGGAAGAGCAGGGCGAGGCGTCCCAGGCCCGGTACGTTTCCTCCCGTCGGCTGATCAGGGAATGCCTGGGAGTGACCCCATGAACGCGCCCGACTGTTTCGAAGCCCGCTCGGCAGATTTGTTCAAGAAGTGGACGGCCCGCTTTCTCGGAACAGAGCCAGAAGCCAGCGCTGACCCGGCCGTGAAACGCCGGGCCAGCCGCCTGCCTACCCGCATCTGGGAGCTGGAACACAAGCTGCTGTGCCCCGTGGTGGGTACCTGCCTGCCCATGGACGAGGTACGCAAGATGGCCCGTAAACATGGCATCGTCCACACCGGCGCCTCGGACTATGAGGCCCACGTCGCCGTGGTGTCCCACTGCAAGAGCCGCAACCCGGTATCCGAAGCGGTGCAGCAGACCCTGGATCGCCGCCACGCCCTATGGCTGGGTCGTTTTGCCAAAGTCAGGAGCGAAGGCGCGGCAGCCGAGATGTGGCGTGCCGCCCTGGACCGGGGCGAAGCCGCCGGCGCCCTGTGGGGCGCCGTCACTTGCCGGGCCACGGGTGAGGAACTGGGCCAGCGCCTCTACGAGGACATCCACATGCTCTCCCATCAGGTGGGGGCGGGGGTGCGCGCCGATCTGGCCAGGATCGCCACTCTGGAGGCCGAGCTGAATCAGCTCCAGGGTCGGTTGAAGCGCGCCGCCCAGCGCTCGGAGGCCGATCTGGCCCAACGCGCAGCCCGAATCCGCTATTTGGAAAAGGCTCTGGCAAACGCCGAGGCCCGCGCTCAGGAGAGTGAAGACCTGCGGCGGCGCCTGGGGGAAATCGAATCCGGCCAGCGCCTGGTCGAGCTGGAGCGCCGTCTGGAAGAAGCCCAAGCCCGGACCGAGGCCCTCACCCGCCATGCTGGCCGGGTCGAAGCCTTGGAGGCGCGCCTTGCCGCCCTCAAGGCCGACAACCAGAAGCTGTCCGAAAGCCTGCGTCTGGCCAGCGAGGAGCGGGATGCCCTGGAATGTTTGCTGGACGATGCGCCGGACTGTACGGACTGCGGTCTGGACCCGGCCTGTCCGGCCCGCCCCGAGTTCGGCGGCCGCCGTCTGCTCTGCGTGGGTGGCCGCACCAACCTTCAACCCCAGTACCGCTCACTGGTGGAAAAAGCCGGTGGCCAGTTCATGTACCACGACGGCGGCAAGGAGGAAGCCCTCTCGCGCCTGCCCGAACTCCTGGGCCAGGCCGACGCGGTAATCTGCCCCGCCGACTGCGTGGGCCACCCTGCCTATTACCAGTTGAAGCGCCACTGCAAGCAGGCCGGCAAACCTTGTGTGCTGCTGCGCGGTTCCGGCCTGGCCAGCTTCGCCGACGGTTTGAGCCGGCTGGCGGAGGGCAGGTTCGATATCGGCATGGAAGCCCGTAGCTACGTCCGGGGGTCACCCGGGCAGAGCTGACATCGTCCGGACGCTCAGGCTTGGTCGGCCGTCTGGCAGCGGCTGTCCCGGCAGTGGTTGATTTCCACGGTGATGTGGTCCAGGCCCGGGATCCCGGTGAGGACCTGGCGGTAATACTCGGCGGGCCGGGGCTGATGGGTCACCAGGGAGAGGATGCAGGCGCGGCTGGCGGGGCCTACCCGCCATAGGTGAAGGTCGGCCACCTCGTGGTCGGGAATGGCCTGGATGAGGCGGCGCACCTCGCTGGACACCTGGTCGTGATCTTCCGCGTCCAGCAGAACCTCGGCGCTGTCCCGGGCCAGGCCCCAGGCCCAGCGGCCCACCAGGGCAGCACCCGCCAGGCCCATCAGCGGGTCAAGGAATCGCCATCCGAAGATCATGCCGCCCGCCAGGGCGACGATGGCCAGCACCGAAGTGAGGGCATCGGCCACCACGTGCAGATAGGCGGCCCGCAGGTTGTGGTCCACCTGGTGGTGGTCGTGGTGATGGTGATGGTCATGGTGGTGGTGCTCATCCCCCAGCAGCCAGGCGCTCGCCAGGTTTACCACCAGCCCCAGGGCAGCCACGGCCATGGCCTCGGCGTAGTGGATGGATACGGGCTGGAGCAGGCGCAGCGCCGATTCCCAGACCATCCAGATGGCCACCATGCCCAGCAGCAGGGCGCTGGTGTAGCCGGCCAGGGCGGACACCTTGCCGGTGCCGAAGGTGAAGCGGGCATTCCCGGCATGGCGGCGGGCGAAGGCATAGGCGAAGGCAGCGAGGCCCAGGGCGGCCACGTGGCTCGCCATGTGCCAGGCGTCGGCCATCAGGGCCATGGAGCCGGTGAGCCAGCCGGCAACCAGTTCCACCAGCATGGTGAGGAAGGTGAGCGCCACCACCCAGCGGGTGCGGCGTTCGGCGTGGCGCTCCGCCCCGGTGGCGAAGTCGTGGGCATGTTGCCAAAGGCGGAGGTCGTGGCCGGGCATGGGAGCTCAGGGTGCTAGGTCAAAAGCGTATCCATGGATGGAGATTCTACGATCTCCCGCAACGTTCACCCTGTGACGAGACCATGGAAGCCTGCCGGCAGGGCAGCCAACAATCTGCCCCGGGCCTGCTGGTGGGCAGGGTTGTCATGGATTTCATCCAGCAACAGGATATCCACCCCGGGCAGCAGGCTGGGCGGGTCGGAGGGGCTGAGGGCGCGCCCATCCTTGGTGTCCAGGATGAAGTCGGCCAGGGCGCCCAGGCCGAAAAACGCCAGAAACGCCCAAACCAACCATCGTGCCTGCGGTGACTGCATCGAAGTGCCGTCGCCTCTGGAAAACATCCCTCGCCCGGGTGGCTGGTTCGCCCTCAGGCCGGTGCCGAGGCTCGGATCAAATGATCGAAAGCCGAGAGGCTGGCCTTGGCGCCCTCGCCCATGGCGATGATGATCTGCTTGTAGGGCACGGTGGTGCAGTCGCCGGCGGCGAACACGCCGGGCACATTGGTCGCGCCCCTCGCATCCACCTCGATCTCGCCGAAGCGTGACAGGTTGACAGTGCCCTTCAGCCAGTCGGTGTTGGGCAACAGGCCGATCTGCACGAACACCCCTTCCAGGGCGATGTGCTGGCTCTGGCCCGTGGTGCGGTCGGTGTAGGTCAGCCCGTTCACTTTCTGGCCGTCGCCGGTCACCTCAGTGGTCTGGGCGCTCTTGATGACGGTGACGTTGGGCAGGCTGTGGAGCTTGTTCTGCAGCACCGCGTCGGCCCGCAGGGCATCGCCGAATTCCAGCAGGGTCACATGGCCGACGATGCCCGCCAGGTCGATGGCCGCCTCGACGCCGGAGTTGCCGCCGCCGATCACCGCCACGTGCTTGCCCTTGAACAGGGGGCCGTCGCAGTGGGGGCAATAGGCCACGCCGCGGCCCCGGTATTCCTGCTCCCCGGGCACGGCGAGCTCGCGCCAGCGGGCGCCGGTGGCCAGGATGACCGCCTTGGCCTTGAGCACGGCCCCATTGGCCAGGCGTACTTCATGGAATCCACCTGCCTCGCCGGGGATCAGGGCCTCGGCCTTCTGCAGGTTCATGATGTCCACGGCGTATTCCTTCACATGCTCCTCCAGGGCGCGGCCCAGCTTGGGGCCATCGGTATGGGGCACGGAGATGAGGTTCTCGATGGCCAGGGTGTCCATCACCTGACCGCCGAAACGTTCGCTCAACACGCCGGTGCGGATGCCCTTGCGGGCGGCGTAAATGGCTGCCGCCGCGCCGGCCGGGCCGCCGCCCACCACCAGCACGTCGAAGGGGGCCTGCGCGGCCAGCCGCGCCGCATCCCGCTCGGCCGCGCCCGTATCCAGGCGGGCGACGATCTCTTCCACGCTCATGCGGCCGTTCTCGAACAGCTCGCCGTTCAGGTACACGCTGGGCACGGCCATGATCTGGCGGGCATTCACCTCGTCCTGGAACATCGCGCCGTCGATCATGACGTTGTGGATGTCGGGGTTGAGCGCCGCCATGGCGTTGAGGGCCTGCACCACGTCCGGGCAGTTGTGGCAGGACAGTGAGATATAGGTCTCGAAGCGCAGGGGCCCCTTCAGGGCACGGATGGCCGCCGCGGTCTCGTCAGGGATCTTGGGCGCGTAGCCGCTGGCTTGCAGCAGGGCCAGGATCAGGGAGGTGAACTCGTGGCCCATGGGCAGGCCGGCGAAGCGGATGCGGGCGGGCTCGCCGACCTTGCCGACAGTGAAGGAAGGCCGGCGGGCATCCATCCCGTTCTCCAGCAGAAAGACCTTGTCCGACAGCCCGGCGATGTCCTCCAGCAAAGCCCGCATCTCGGCGGATTTGGGACTGTCGTCCAGGGAGGCCACCAGTTCGATGGGGGCCACGAGCTTTTCCAGGTAGGCCTTGAGTTGGGCCTTGATGTTGGCGTCCAGCATGGCGGTTCTCCTGATGCAGAGGGCAATACGAAGTCGTCGGCGCGGCGGGCGCCTTCGTGTTGCGCTCTATCGGGTTCGGGGGACCC
>CAZYEY010000142.1:0-2879 GCA_964646585.1 uncultured Thiobacillus sp.
CGTCCTCTCGCGCATATTCCCTCCGTGTTGTCTTTCTCTTCTTTTTTTTTTTTCAAGCAGAAGACGGCATACGCGATCTAGTACGGTCTCGTGGGCTCGGAGATGTGTATAAGGGCCAGTACCCCACCCCCGCATCGCCGCCCACGCCTGCCGCCTGGGCTTCGCCCACATCCGGACCACCGAGCCCGGCGAAGCTGGCCTGATCGCCGGCCTTGTGGAATACTTCGTCCATGTCCGACACGCCGCCTGATTTCCCCCCCCGCCGCTCTTCCTCCGCCGTGGCCGTGGCCGCCCTGGCACTGGCCGTGGCCGCCCTGATCGCCGGCCTGGGCTTCGCCTGGAATACCTACGACCGCATGAGTCAGTTGGAAGCGCAACTGGCCCGGCGCATGGGCGAATTCGACGCCGCCAGCCGGGAGGCCCGGGCCGCCGCCAAGGCTGCCAACGATGCCCTGTCCGACCTGGGGAATCGCCTGGGGGCTCTGGAGACCCGCGCCCAGGAGGCCCAGAGCCAGCAACTGGCCCTTACCGCCATGTACCAGGATCTGGCCCGCAGCCAGGACGAGCGGGTGGTGGCCGACATCGAGCAAACCCTGCTTCTGGCTCAACAGCAACTCCAGCTGGCCGGCAACGTGCACGCCGCCATCCTGGGGCTGGAAGCTGCCGAGACCCGCCTGGCTCACCTGGGAAAGCCCCAGTTCGCGGACCTGCGCGCCGCCATTGCCAAGGACATGGAAAGGCTGAAGCTGATGCCCGCCGCCGACGCCGGGGGCCTCAACGCCCGTCTGGAAGCCCTGATCCAGGCCGTGGACGGGCTCAAGCCGGAATCGGAAGCGGAGCCGCCCCCGGCGGCGCCGGTGCCCGCCACGACGGGCACCGCCGACACCCTGGCCCGGCTGTCCCGGGAAATGTGGAACGAATTCAAGACCCTGGTGCGCATCCGCCGCCTGGACCACCCGGAACTGCCCCTGCTGACGCCATCCCAGACCTATTTCCTGCGCCAGAACCTGAAGCTGCGCCTGCTTTCCGCCCGCCTGGCCCTGCTGCAACGGGACGAAGCGGCCTTCCGCGCCGATCTGGCTGCAGCCCGGGACTGGACGGGACGTTATTTCAACCGGCTGGAAGCGGGCAGCAAATCCTTCATCGCCAGCCTGGACGATTTGCTGAAGGCGCCCGTGGCCCTGAAAGAGGCCCGCGTCGACGCCAGCCTGAAGGCGGCCCGGGCCCTCAGAAAGGGACCATGATGCGCGCCGCCCTGTGGACCCTGGCCCTGTTCGCCCTGGCGGTGGCCTTCACCCTGGCCGCCCGGTTGGACCAGGGCTACGTCATCGTGGTCTATCCACCCTGGCGGCTGGAGTTGTCCTTCATGCTGGCCCTGCTCTTCCTGGCGGGGGCCATGCTGCTGGTCCACGCGGCGTTGCGCATGGCGGGCATCGCCCTCAACCTCTCAGGAGACATGCGGCACTGGCGGGAGAAGCGGCGCCGGGACAAGGCCGACCAGGCCCTGCTGGACGCTCTGCGCGCCCACCTGGATGGGGACCAGCAGCGGGCCCGGCAGCTGGCGGAAAAAGCCCGGGACAGCCAGCTCGCGCCGGACCTGGCGAAACGGCTGGCGCAGCCGCCCGAGCCCCCTCAGCCCCCCATCTGAAACTCGAAGGAATCGGAGAAGAAAGCGTCCTCCGGCAAGCCTCTGGCGGTGAAATCCCGCTTGGCTGCGGCCACCATGACCGGGGCGCCGCAGGCGTAGACCTCGTAGCCGGACAGGTCGGTGAAGTCCGCCAGCACAGCCTCATGCACGAAGCCTCTCCGGCCGGGCCAGTTGTCCGAGGCGGCGGGCTCGGACAGCACGGGAATAAAGCTGAAGTTCCCGTGAGCCTGCTGCCATTCGGCCGGTACCGCCGGCTGGTAGAGCCCGGCCAGATCCTTGGCGCCCCAGTAGAGCACCATCTGGCGGTCCAGCTGTTGGTGGAAGGCATGGGTCAGAATGCTCTTGATGGGAGCGAAACCGGTGCCACCGGCCACGAAGATGGCGGGCTTGTCCGACTCGCGCAGGAAAAAGCTGCCGAAGGGACCGGAAATGCGCATGATGTCCTTCACCTTCATGGCGCCGAACACGTGGTCGGTGAAGTGGCCGCCGGGCACATGGCGGACGTGCAGTTCCAGCAGGGCGTCCTCCTCCGGCGCGTTGGCCAGGGAGAAGCTTCGCCGCTTGCCGTCCTTGAGCAGGAAGTCGATGTACTGGCCGGGCAGGAACTGGAGGCGTTCGTTGGAGGGCAGCTTGAGCCACAGGGCCATGACGTCGTCGGCCAGCTTCTCCATCTTCTCGATGCGGCAGGGCAGGGTCTTGATGGGAATGTCCTTGGCCGCGCCCACTTCCTTGACCTCGATGGTGAGGTCGCTCTCGGCCTTGGCGCAGCAGAACAGGGCCAGGCCCTGGAGCTTGTCCTCATGGGTGAGGGCCCCTTCCTGGAATACGCCATAGTCCACGGCCCCTGCCAGTACCTTGCCCTTGCAGGCGCCACAGGCGCCGTTGCGGCAACCGTAGGGCAGGGAAAAACCGGCATTGAGGGCGGCGCCCAGCAGGGTTTCTCCGGGCTTGACGCTAAACTGATGACCGCTGGGCTGGATGGTGACCTGGTATGACACGATGACTCTTCCTCTCGAATGAACATGCGAATTTTAATTGTCGGCTGCGGCGATGTGGGCCTGCGCGTCGCCCGCCTGCTGGGTGGCCGGGCACGACTTTACGCCCTCAGCCACTCGCCGGAGCGTTTCCATGAATTGCGCGCCGCCGGCGTGATCCCCATCGCCGGCGACCTGGACAGCCGCGCCGGCCTGAAACGCCTCTCTGGCCTGGCCGATGCGGTGTTGCACTTCGC
>CAZYEY010000143.1:0-7475 GCA_964646585.1 uncultured Thiobacillus sp.
CAACCCCAGGCGCAGGCATTCCACGCTCGGCTACGCCTCGCCACAGCAGTTTCTGAACGAGTGGATCAGGCGTCAGCATGAATGCGAATTGGCAGCATAATGCCGTCGGGTTGGAAGGCGAAAAATCGAGGGAAGCTCACCCGGCGGCCTGGTCAAAATCTCGTCCCCCACCCGCATACGGTAGGGCCTGGGCGACACCTCCCCGACCGCAGTTGATCTCGTAAGTCCTTATCGCACAGAGACTTGCCAACCGTAGCCTTTGCTGCGGCTGGGGTCGGCTTGCGAACCTTCGGCGCATTCCATTGCATTCCCGGAGGTACCGATGCATTCCTGCCAGAGCCAGCCCGCTCTGACCGTGCTGCGCCGTCCCCAAGTTGAAAGCCGGACAGGGCTTTCGCGCAGTTCGCTCTACGCGCTGATCGCCAGCGGCCAGTTTCCTGCGCCGATCCGCCTCACAGCCAACACCGTGGGCTGGCTTGAGCACGATATTGAGCGCTGGATCGCGCAGCGCGCCATCTCGTCGGGCGTCAAGGGGCTGTGACGATGGGGCCTGTCTTTGCCACGACGCTGCGACCATTCGCACGCCTCGCACCGCCTCGCGTGAGTGCAAACCCAGCGTCTATCGAGGGATTCGCAAGATTCGCAGGATTCGCACAGCGCATCCCCGAAATCGCGAATTTCCAGTTGGGGGCCTGCTGATGAAAGGGGTTCCCAGCGTGCCGCGTCCCGAGTGGGCCATGGGTCAAGCCCCCATGCCGCTGACGCGTGAATTGCCACCGGCATCTGCCTTTCCGCACGAAGCCCTGGGCACCATCGGCAGCAGCGTCGTGACGCTGATGCACCGGGTCATCCAGGCCCCGGTCGCGCTCGTCGGGCAAACCATTCTGGCGGCCATGAACCAGGCCAGCCAGCCGTATGCCAATGTTTGCATCGATGGGCGGGTGTCGCCGCTGTCGGAGTACTTCCTCACCCTGGGCGAGTCTGGCGAGCGCAAATCGGCGGCCGATGGCTGGGCACTGGCCAGTGTGCGCCAGCAGCAAAAACAACTGATGGCGCAGTACGAGCAGGACCGTGATGTCTTCGACAAAGCCCTGGAGGTGTACGAGACCACGAGCAAGCGCATCCTCGCGGACAAGAAACTCAGTCCCGAAGCCAAGCAAGCCCAATTGCAGGCACTGACCAAGCCCCAGGCGCCGGTGATGCCCTTGCTCATCGTCTCCGAACCCAGTTCGGAGGCCATTCAACGGCAGTTGATCATCGGTGAACCCTCCATTGGCCTGGTCAACGACGAGGGTGGGCAATTCCTCGGTGGGTTTGCGATGTCCCCCGAAAAACGCCTGGGCACCTTGACCACCCTGTCGCGCCTGTGGGATCGCGGTGAATTTGACCGGGTGCGGGTCGGTGATGGCTCGGGCAGCTACTACGGCCGTCGTCTGTGCCTACACCTGATGGTGCAACCGGCGGTCGCTGCCAGCCTGCTGGCGGACCCGCTGGCCCGGGAGCAAGGCTTCCTGGCCCGCTGTCTGGTGAGCTACCTCGCATCCACCGCTGGAACACGCACCTATGTGGAAACCGACCTCAGCACCGCACCGGCGTACCAGGCTTACAACGCCCGCCTGAGCAAACTCCTGGCCGGGCAATGGCCGAAAGCCAACGATCATGAACTCGACCCACCCAACTTGTTCCTGAGTCCGCGGGCCAAACGGACCTGGATTGCCCTCTACAACGATCTGGAAGCGGGTTTGGCACCCGGGGGCCCTTTCGTGAGCGTCCGGGCGCTGGTATCCAAAGCCCCTGAGCACATTGCGCGATTGGCTGGCACCTTTGCCGTCTTTGAGGGGGACGACGAAGTTCATGAGGAGCAGGTGGATCGCGCCCTGCACCTGATGCTGCATTACCTCGACGAGGCCCAACGGCAGTGGGCGCAGGTCAGATCAAGCCCGAGTTGCGCTTGGCCCAAGAGCTGCTGCAGTGGTGGCGAACCAAGGTGGGCCCCGGCCGGGTCGTCACGCTCACCGATGTCTATCGCAATGGTCCCAGTGCCATTCGCAGTGCTGCCGTGGCACGCGCTGTGGTGCGCATCCAGATGGACCACGGCTGGCTGATCCCCCGGGTCCATCCCAAGGCCAAAGAAGCCTTCGAGCTGGTGGAGGCCCGATGAAACAACGCATTTGGCCATCCCCCCGTGCGAATTCTGCGAATCCCGCGAAAACCCCCGACTGCATTGGCTTTGCGCACCTTCGAAGCCGGGCGAGTCGTGCGAATCCCGAACGTTCGACGCCACGCCGCCCAGCGTCAACCCAGTCCCTGTGGGCGGCACTCGATATGGAGCTCACCATGAGTCATTCCAACCAGCATCCCTTGCACCCCGTCTGGGCCAGGGCCCTTGGCGTTCCTGCGCCGTCACCGACAGTGTTGCCGCCCAAGCCAGCAAACGCCTCGGTCACGGCATCTGAAGCGACAGACGGCTGGCAAGTCGTTGCTGCCGTCAATCCACGTCCCGGCGCACCGGTCGGCATCAAAAAGCAGGTCGGTCCACACCTGTGGATCAGCACGACCGTGCATCCCGGCGACCCGCGCTACCCATCCGCCCTGCATGTCTGAAACCTCAACCCATTGGAGCCACCATGAGCCTGCTTTCTCAACTCAAAACCACTGTCAAGAAGTCATCTGCCAAGCCCACCGTTCCGGCCATTGAGCCCCCGACCCCCGCGACCTCGGAATCTGTACCCAGCCGTCCTGCCGACGATATCTGCGATCTGGAGTCCCTGGCCGGGATGCTTCAGCAACTGCAGACCCGCAATCAGCAATACCAGCGCGCCATTGATGCCTTGGTGGCCGCACGCCGTATCGTCAACGGCTGGGACCCGCAGCCCGAACCCGAATTGATCTGGTCGGTGCGCCGCGAAGTGCTGGTGGCGATGGATGACCAGGATGCCCTGGCGCGCTTTGACCGCGACCACGCGCAAGACCTGGCGGCCGAGCAGGCTGCCCGCCACGCGGCCACCCAGCAAGCGCTGGAGGCACCGGCACGGGTCAAGGCCCTGGAGCAGTACATCAAGGACCTCGCTGCTGAAATGGCGGGCGATGTGGATGAAGGCTTCATCCACAAGGAAATGAAACGGCTGTTCGAGCCCAGTGCACAGCGGATGCTGACGGCTGCGCGTGCCTTCGTGCAGGCCTGGCGGGAGATGAGGACGGTCGAGTCCAGACTGAAGAGCACGTTTCAGCTGACCCACTACAGCGTCCAGGGTGATCGCCGCAGCGGTTACGAGATGTCCTTGATCGGCAAGGCCAACGATGGCGACCTGCTGCCCAACCTGATCGAAGGCGTTGCTTATGACGATCTGGTGGACCTGAATCGCCAGTTCCGCCGTGGTGACGATGTGCTGTCGCGTCAGATCAATCAGCAACTGACTAAAGCCGGAATTCCTGCAGGGACCCTGCGTGTGTATCACCCCGGCGCTTCCAGCGACGACCGTCCGATCTACGCCCCCGATCCGAACCCGCCGCGCAAGCGCCCTGCGGAGTCGCCCTTCGGCGGTGCCACCGTGGTCACGATCCAGACCTGAAGCACTGCACCCCAGGCGAATTGGGTCCTTCCTCGCCAAAACGCCATACGGGGGGCGCGAGCGCGCTGCCCCGCTACCGACAGACCCCGAAACGGGGTTACCAGTTACCACCTCGGTTACCGCCCGGCACCGCGCCGGGTTACCACTCAAGGAGCTTTTGATGAACCACACGACAGAACCCCAAGCCAGCGACGGCACACGTCACGTGCCCGTTGAACGCCTGCAGCACTACAACCCCGAAGTCGAGCAGCGCGTGCAAGGCTGGTTTGCCAGCGGCCAGCCGTTGGTCTGGATTCCCATCCTCAGACAGGAAAACTTCCCGGACGTGCCCCAGCAACTCCTGGAGTTTGCCGACAACTACCAGGAGGCAATGCGCTGGCCCATTCAGCATGTAGATGAACTCCTGCAGTTGCCCAATGGCATCACCGGCTGGTTGCTGCCCGCCGATGCTGACGACACCGATGTGGCCTGCGGCGTCTGGAATGGCGAGGTCTACATCCTGGGCGTCAAGGACCAACGCACCGGGCGTGCGCAGACCCTGCTGGGCGAGCGTTTCGATGTGGCGACAGGTCAGGTCGATGACGTTGAACGGAGCGCGGTTTGACTTGGCTTCTGGTCGCCACAGCGCGTTCATGGACCTGTCTCAACCACAGGAGCATTTGAAATGACGAACACCCCCAACGGCAGCATCTCGGCCCAACTGGCCGCGCTGCCGTCCCTGCCCATGGCCGAGCTCTGGGCGCTATGGGATCAGCACTTTCCCCGGCGGCCCAGCCATCGCAACCGCAATTACGTCGAATCGCGTCTGGCCTACCGCATCCAGGAATTGGCCTACGGGGCGCTGCCCACCAACATCCGCAAGATGCTGGTCGAGGCCGGGGCCAAGCATTCCAAGATCAAGTCCGCCGCCGGGCGCAGCGCGCAAACCCTGCTGATGCCCGGCACCACGCTGATCCGGGAATGGGATGAGCGCGAGTACCGCGTAACGGTCACGCCCGATGGTCTGTATGCCCTGGATGGCCAGGTGTTCAAGAGCTTGTCGGCGGCGGCGCGCCACATCACGGGCACGCAGTGGAATGGGCCGAAGTTCTTTGGTCTGCGCGGCGGCAAGGGAGATGGTCAATGAACGCGCCCCTGCTGGTGCCACAGACCGCACCCTTGCGGCGCTGCGCGGTGTACTGCCGCGTCTCCAGCGACGAACGGCTGGATCAGTCCTTCAATTCCATCGATGCCCAGAAGGAAGCCGGGCACGCCTTCATCAAGAGCCAGAGCCACGAGGGCTGGATCGCCGTGGCCGACGACTACGACGATGGCGGGTTCTCCGGCGGCAATATGGAACGGCCAGCTCTCAAACGCCTGATGGCGGACATCCAGATGGGCAAGGTCGACATCGTGGTCGTCTATAAAATCGACCGGCTGTCACGCTCGCTGGCCGATTTTGCGCGGATGGTCGATGTGTTCGACCGCCACCGGGTCAGCTTCAGCGCCGTCACGCAGCAGATCAACTCAGCCACCTCGATGGGGCGGCTGATGCTCAACGTCCTGCTGTCCTTCGCACAGTTCGAACGGGAAGTGACTGGCGAGCGCATCCGCGACAAGATCGCCGCCAGCAAGGCCAAGGGGATGTGGATGGGTGGGCCGCTGCCGCTGGGGTACGACGTTCGGGATCGGCTGCTCATGGTGAATGAAACAGAAGCCACGCTGGTGCGCCGCATCTTCGCCGACTTCGTCACCGTGCGCTCGGCCACGCTGATGGCCAAGACCTACGGCGCGCAAGGCGTGGTCACCAAGGGTGGCAAGCCCTTCACCAAGCAGACCATCTACAAGATGCTGCACAACCGGATGTACCTGGGCGAGATCGTCCACAAGGGCCAAAGCTTCCCCGGCCAGCATCAGGCCATCGTGACGCAGGCGCAGTGGGATGCCGTGCACGCACTGATCGCCACCGATGGCATCGAGCGGCGGCGCGAGACCAAGGGCCGCCAGCGTGAACCGGTTCTGCTGCGTGGCCTGCTGTTCACAGCCGACGGTGAACGGCTGGTGCCCAGTTACACCGTCAAGAATGGCAAGACCTACCGCTACTACAGCCCAATCAAGCACCGGCGCTTTGGCGCGTGGGCCAGCCAGCACGGGCCACTACCGGCAGCGCCTATTGAGGAATTGGTGACCCAGCAGATCGTAGCGGCGCTGCCAGCGCCGCATATCGTGCAGTCGGTGTGGGATCGGATTCGGACAGCCCGCCCAGACCTGTCGGAGCCGGAGGTGGTCTTGCCGATGCGAAATCTGGCTGGCCTGTGGCAACAGTTGTTCCCCGCTGAACAGCGTCGACTGGCGCAGTTGCTGATCGAGCGCGTTGTGATTGCCGATGGCGGGTTGGAAATCATCTGGCGCGATCAGGGCTGGCAGGAATTGGCCGGGGAACTGCTGCCCGGCACCATCGGCGCGGAATTGCAGGAATGGGAACAGCAGGAGGTGGAGGCATGAAGCCGAAAGTGCAGGCTTTGGGCAGCCCCGTTGCGCGCGAACGCCGGGACGGCGGCCAGGTGAAACTGTCCACCTTCATCCCGCTGAAGATCCGCAAACGCGGCGCCAGCAAGGTGGTGGTGCGACCCGATGGGGCGGTCGAGTCGCCGGGCAAGATCGCCAGTCAGATTGACCAACCGTTGCTGGTGGCGCTGACGCGGGCCTTCTACTGGCAGCAACTGCTCGACGACGGTGTGGTCGGCAGCGGCAGCGAAATCGCCCAGCGCGAAGGCCTGCACCACTCGACGGTCAACGAGCTGCTGCGCCTAACCCTGCTGGAGCCGGCCATCATCCAGAGCATCCTGGTCGGGCAGCAGCCCAAGTGCATGAGCCTGCTGTGGTTCCAGCGCAATCCGCTGCCGACCGACTGGGTGGCGCAGCGGGAGGTGGTGGCGGGGTTCGACGCCTGACCGAGTTACGAGCCCTCGATCACCCGTGCCACATCACTGCGGCATTCGGCGCACTTGCCCACCAGCAGCAAGTCGCGCCCCTTGATGGTGCCGCTGAAATTGGTGATCGTCACTTCGTGACGGCAGCGCCCGCACCAGACGTTGGATAGCAGCCGCTGGCGGATGTCGGCAGGGATGGACTCCCAGCGCTGACGGGCCGGCTTGGTAAAAGTGGGCAGTGATTCGATGGTCATGGTTCAGCGGACCCAGCGACGGGCGTCCTTCAAGAGCAGCAACAATTGCTGTTCGCGCAGCGGTGACGCGATGAACCCGAACCGGGTGTAGAACCTCGCCGCTTCTTCATCGATCGGATGGGTCAGCATGGCACGGATGCCGGCCTGCTCGGCAATCAGCATCGTGCGACGAATCGCATCCTGCAGCAGGCCAAAGCCGATCCCTCGCCCCTGGTCCACCACCGAGACAGCGAGCCTCGCCAGAATCACCACCGGCAACGGGTATTGCCCCATCCCTTTGCGACTGCGCTCCGGCGCCTCCAGCGTGTCGACCTGGCCCACGGTCAGGCTGAAGTAGCCCGCCACGCGGCCATCGTCCTCGGCAACGACAAAGGTCTTGGCCGAGCCACTGCCCTGAGCCTGGCGGGCGTGGCGCAACAGCCAGTCATTCAGCGCGGGCTTGCCGCAATCAAAACCCTCCAGCCGATGCTGCGCAGCCAAAGGCTCCGGTGCGCGCAACGTCACTTCGTGTCCCAGGGCGCCTTGCGGGCAAACAGATCACGCAAACCCTCATTGGCCTGTTCGGGGCGATCCAGCAGATCCATCAGGGCCTGGTACTGGCTGCCCGAGACCATGAACAATCGTTGGTCCAGCAGCGTCTGCTCGGCGGCCAGGCACGCGCTGTCGAGGATGAAGTCGGTCAACGACTTGTGGGCCACCTCGGCGGCACGGCGCAGCACCACCTCCTGTTCGGGGGT
>CAZYEY010000144.1:0-5027 GCA_964646585.1 uncultured Thiobacillus sp.
GGGCAGGGGATAGTAGTCCAGGCCGGAGGAACGGGCCGGATCGATCCGGGCGGAAAGCGTTTCCAGTTCGGCATCGGAGAAATGCTGGCGCAGCACCCCGCCACCCGCGTTGGAGGCGCCGCCGGCAAGCCAAAGCCTGCCGAACCAATGGGAATAGACACCGTGGCGGCCATCGTCCACCCGGGTTTCCGAGAGCAGCTTCAGCACCAGGGTGGTGCCCAGGGAGGTCACCGCATCCCCGGGCCGGTCCACGCCGGCGGCCAGGAAGGCGGCGATGCTGTCGGTGGTGCCGGCCCGCACCAGGCAATCGGCGTTCACCCCCAGTTGCCGGGCCCGGGGCCGGGCCAGCAGGCCCAGGGTGGCGCCGGGTTTGGCCAGCTCGGGCAGGAAGTCCACGTCGGCCAGGAAATCCACCCAGGCGGGCCATTGGCCAGTCTCCGGGTCGACACCCATCTTCAGGGCGTTGTGATAGTCGCTCACCGGCCGGTCGGAGAGCTGGGCGGAGAGCCAGTCAGCCTGGTTGAGATAGAGGCGGGCGCGGCTGATGCCCAGATGTCGCTTGAGCCACAGCACCTTGGCCAGGCCCGAGGTGGCCGTGGCGGCGGGATGCTGCCCGGTCCCGGCAGCCCGGGCCACCAGACCGGCTTCCACCACCGCCCGGGCGTCGTCGTACATCAGGGGGGGGAAGACGGGGTTCAGCGCCTCGTCGCAGGCCAGCACGGTGGCCGAGGTGCCGTCCACGGCCAGGGCCGCCAGACGCTTGCGCAACCCCGCCGGCAGGCGGGCGACGAGGGTGAGCAGGGCTTCCCGCCAGGTGGCGGCCGCCTCGTGTTCCGGCAGGTCGCCGAAATCGATGCGGTCCATCTCCTCGATCTGGCCCTCCGGGGCCATGACGCAGGCGCGGGCGCCAGAGGTGCCGAAGTCGAGGCCCAGGAACACGGAGGGAATGGAGGTCGGCCCAAGTGCCGGGTGGGTTATTTCACCCGGTTCTTGTACTCGCCGGTGCGCGTGTCGATTTCGATCTTGTCGCCGATTTCCACGAAGGCAGGCACCTGGATGGTATGGCCGGTGGGCTTGATGCGGCAGGGTTTCATGACCTTGCCGGAAGTGTCCCCCTTGACGGCGGGCTCGGTGTATTCCACTTCGCGCACCACGGTGTTGGGCATTTCGATGGAGATGGCCTTGCCTTCGTAGAACACCACCTCCACCGCGAGACCGTCGTCCAGGTAGGGCAGGGCGTCGCTCATGTTGTCGGCTTCCACCTCGTACTGGTTGTACTCGGCGTCCATGAACACGTACATGGGGTCGGCAAAGTAGGAGTAGGTGCACTCCTTGCGCTCCAGGGTCACGGTGTCGAATTTCTCGTCGGCCTTGTAAACGGTTTCGGAGGCGGCGCCGGTGAGCAGGTTCTTCAGCTTCATCTTGACCACGGAGGCGTTGCGGCCGGACTTGGAGAATTCGGCCTTCTGCACTACCAGCGGGTCTTTGCCGACCATGATCACGTTGCCGGCGCGGAGTTCTTGAGCGGTTTTCATCGGGGAGTTCCTGGGTGGAGATATGAAAAGCCCGCTATTCTAGCTTTTTTTTGCAAAAAATCAGCAGGTTGGATGCGGTATCGGGTTGATCCTCGAGATATCTCCACCACCACCGCGCATGCCGGCCCAGGGCCGGAAGGGCCTCAAGCAGGGCCGGCCAGCCGGCCCCCACCTCTGCTTCCCGGTTCCAGCCCCGCCAGGTGTTCCGGGTCGATTCCGCCAGGGCCGGGTCCATGCTGGCGCAATAGAGATCCAGGAATGCCTCCAATTTGGCGAAATGGGCCCCCTCCTCCTGCCGGTAGGCCTGCCAGACCAGGGGCTTGGCGGCGAACTGGGCACGCACGAAGGAATCCTCCCCGCGCACGAAGTTCAGGTCGCAGGCCCACAGCAGCCGGTCGTAGGCGTCCTGGCCGAGCATGGGCAGCACGTGGAGGGTCAGATTGCCCCGGACCAGGGTGGCGCCCGGGGGCGGTGAATCGATCTGTCCGAACCAGGCGGCAATGTCCGGCAGCGCCCTGCCCACCGGCACGCAGGCCCGCACTGGCGCCGCACCCGCCGCCCAGGCCGAGAGCAGGCCGGGAATCGCCCCGTTCTCGTAGCTGAACAAGGAAACCCGCGTCTCCCCCGGCGCCTCCGCCGGCAGGCCCAGGCCGGCCCAGAAAGCCGCCCGCGCCGCCGGATCCGCCTGGAAGGCATCCCGGACTTCCCCCAGTCCCGCCTCCCGGGTCAGACCGCCGCTCTCCGGCCCGTAGCCCGGCATGAAGAAATACTTGGTCAGCGGCAGGCAGGGATGGGGCGAGGGCAGACCATGCACGCCCTTTGCCCAGTCCTCGGCGGTGAGGTACTCCAGGTTCAGCCACACCGGCCTGGGCTCCCGGGCCGCCATGCGCGCGACGAAGCCCTCCGGCAGGTTGCAGGCCAGGGCCTCGATGACCACCTCGCCGGGCTCCAGCTCGGGCAGGGGCGTGGTCCAGCGGCGGACCTCAACCGTCGTCTCCCAGCGTTCCCCCCCCTTTGAAAAAGGGGGGCTGGGGGGGATTTGCCCATCGCATCCTGGCCCGCCTGTCGGTGAATCCCCCTCGCTCCCCTTGATCTCCGAGTGGGCGCTTTCCCTTGAGATGAGGCAGGGAACCGGGCCGGCAGGCACCCACTGGACCGCCAGTGTGGGGTCCACCACTGGCCAAATCCGCTGGAATGCCGCCAGATCGTCCACCCACAACCGCACCCGCACCCCATGCTCCACGGCCAACTGGCGGGCCAGCCGCCAGGTGACGCCGATGTCCCCGAAGTTGTCGATGACGGTGCAGAAGATGTCCCAGGTCATCGTTCAGCGATCCAGCGGGCTGACCACGCCGCGCCCCCCCTTGTTCAGCACATGCGTATAGATCATGGTGGTGGACACGTCGGAATGGCCCAGGAGTTCCTGTACGGTGCGGATGTCGTAGCCGCTTTCCAGCAGATGGGTGGCGAAGGAATGGCGCAGGGTGTGGGAGGTGGCCGGCTTGCTGATGCCGGCCATGGATACCGCTCGCTTGAGGGCCCGTTGCAAGGATTGCTCGTGGGCATGATGGCGGCGCCGGATACCGGTGGCCGAGTCAATGGAGATCGAGGCGGAAGGAAAAACCCAAAACCATGGCCAGGTCTTCCCCGCGTTGGGGTATTTCCGCTCCAGCGCATCGGGCATGAATACACCCGGCAAATCGGCCGCGCGGTCCCCCTCGTAAAGGGCGCGCATCCGCTCGAGATGTTGTGACAAGGGTGCGGTGAGGGACAGGGGCAGCATGGTCACCCGATCCTTCCCGCCTTTGCCTTCCCGCACCGTGACCTCATGGCGATCAAAATCCAGATCCTTCACCCGCAGGCGCACGCATTCCATGAGGCGCATCCCCGTCCCGTAAAGCAGTTTGGCCATGAGGCCATGGGTGCCTTCCATCAAAGCGAGAAGCCGTTCCACTTCCAGCCTGGACAGCACCACGGGAACCCGAACCCGCTGCTTGGCGCGGGTGATGCCATCGAGCCAGGGCAAGTCGATTGCCAGGACTTCCTTGTAGAGAAAAAGAATGGCCGCCAGGGCCTGTTTCTGGGTGGAAGCGGATACGTTGCGTTCCACCGCCAGGGAAGTCAGAAAGGCCTCCACTTCCGGCGCACCCATTTCCGAGGGATGGCGCTTCTGATGGAAGAGGATGAAACGCTTGATCCAATGGGTGTAGGATTCCTCCGTCCTTCGGCTGTAGTGCTTGACTCGGATTCGATCGCGGACCACATCCATCAGCCGAGGTTTGGGAGAAATGCCATGTTGATCGTCGCCCAGCGCCGTCATAACGCTCCCCTATATAGAAAAATCATAGAGATACAGTGCCATCGAACGCGATATACGGCAAGTATTCTCGTGATACATGGCGTTTGAGATGTTCAATTTACGTTGGACGGCAACACAAGGAGTGGTTACGTGAACACTGTCACAGCAGATCAAATACGCGCGTACGTCAATCGCGCTTTCGTTGAGCCAGCGAGACGCTCGGGTAAATCCTATGTCGTAGTCTCCGCGAGTGACATTCACGCCGACTTGAAGCTAAAGGACCGATTTCCTGCCGTTTGTTCCGCGCTCGATACTCAGAAGTTCGCCAGAGAGTTTCGCGTTGAGTTGAGCAGCCGAACGGGACCGAGGCAAGGATCGACCGTGAGGTGGCATTTCACCGTGCTTCCATAACCGGCCCTCGGGCAACAATTCCAGAGGATTTTGCGTAATGGCCCTGATGAAATGCCGCGAATGTGGGAAGGATGTTTCTACGGAGGCTGAATCTTGCCCAAGTTGCGGAGCAAAAGCGCCCGCACTCTCCCAAGCTGGGAAGTGGTGGGCTGACACAATTGCCATAGCAATCTTTGGAGGCCTGATAGGGGCCGGGTATGCAATCTTCAAGCGCTTCTTCCCTTAGCCGATCGCCGTCCAACCCGGCGCTCGACCTCGCTCCCTTCGGTCGCTGGACGCTGCGCGATGAAGCCGCGCAGCGCCGGTCAGCTCTACGTTAGGTTTTTCATAAGGAGCTCACGCTATGCCCATGGTCCCACTTCCCGTTGGTAGTTCCACGGTTGCAATTACCTCGGTAGTTTCGGCTGTCATTACTTTTGGCTTTTGCGCTGCAATGGAGTTGAAGCCAGGTATCTCACTTGCTATTGCAGCCGGTGTCGGCATACTTCTTTACAGTCTCGGTGTTATTCCCATCGGGTTGTTGGCTGTAGTTGGCTTTGCGATGGTCGCCGCAATTTTCAAAAAGCTGTTTGGCGGTAGCGGCTCGCAAAAGTAAATTGCCTATGTGCTGCCAGCAGATATTCGATGCCGAAGGCGATGGAAGCCAAGACGATGTCACCCTATTTTCTCTATCAGTGGAGTTCTTAGAGGCCGCACGGGTGTTGCAGGCAACCCCTCCCGTTCGCACTGGTTACTCGTCGGCAACTTACTATCTGCTTGGTCACTCGGCAGAGCTTATGCTC
>CAZYEY010000145.1:0-27123 GCA_964646585.1 uncultured Thiobacillus sp.
CGCATCGCGGCAGAAGCCTATTGCGAGATCGCCGCTGGCATCGAGGAAGAAATGGCGCAGGCCGGCGTTGGCCACGACGATGAAGACGGTATCGTCGACCTGCGCTGCGACATCGCCGGATGGGAACGCTGGCACTGGCACTACGCCGCGCAGCAAGTCGGCAGCGCCGAGCGGTTTCTGCTCATGGCCAGCTTTGCTGCGACTGCGTCAGATTCGTCAGCCATTAAGAAAGCCGAGTCGCAGGTGGCCACCCTGGAACGCAAGGCGCGCGCTGCCAGAGCAGAAATCGCCCCTTATCGCCAAGGGCGCCAGAAAGGTGCAGTCAATAATCTCACACGGGCACTCCAGGAAATCGTCCGTGACGCGCGCAGCAAGGAAATTGACGCCGTCCTGGCCAAGATTAACGAATACATGGGCGAGGATATCCAGGGGCGCATTCGCTTCGACGGCTTCGGCCAATACGATGGCCGTCTCGAATACACCGACCTGACAAAAAATCGCGTCGACTCCATCGCCATCGATAGCCTGAAACGCAGGCTGCGAGACCTTCCGGACGTTTAGCGCTATCCATCCGTCCCCCATCCGTACCCTGCCTCTCATCGACGCTGATCGGCGTCACACGATGAAAGGCAGCGCAGACAGATGGGCACCCACCAAATTCGCCGCACCCCCACGGTAGCGGACCCCGTCCTCCTCACCGAGGACGAAGCGGCACACCTCCTCAAGATTCAACCGGCCACGCTCGCCACCTGGCGCACGCGGGGCCGGCCGAACCTGCCCTTCGTCCGTGTCGGCCGCTGCGTGCGCTACCGCCGGCAGGACATCCTCGCCTTCATCGAAGGCCACCTCGCCAGCCACACCGGCCAGGGGCGCGCATGAAATCCGCCCCCTTGGTGTCCGTCGGGCGTCCCGACTGGGCCAAGCCTAAGCCGGTGACCGGCGACGCGCCCCTGCCGCTGTCGCGCGAGATCGATCCGCCCACACCCTTCCCGGTGGATGCCCTTGGTCCCATCGGTGCCGATGTCGTCAAGGCGATGCAGACGGTCATCCAGGCCCCCGTGGCGCTGCTCGGCCAGACCATCCTCGCCGCGATGAATCAGGTGGCGCAGCCCCACGCCAACGTGGTGGTCGATGGCCGCGTCTCGCCCCTGTCCGAATTCTTCCTCACCCTGGGCGAATCCGGTGAGCGCAAATCGGCCGGCGACAGTTAGGCCCTGGCCCCGGTACGTGCCCGGCAGCGTCTGCTGATGCAGCAATACGCCACTGAACGCGAACAGTACGAAATGGCCGCCCAGCTCTTTGAGGCACAGGCCAAGCGCATCCTTGGGGAAAAAAAGCTCTCGGCCGAGGCCCGCCAGGCAAAGCTGGCCGAACTCGACAAGCCCATGGCACCGATCATGCCGATGCTCATCGTCTCGGAACCGACCTCCGAGGCATTGCAGCGGCAGCTGGCCCACGGCCTGCCGTCCATCGGCCTGATCAATGACGAGGCCGGCCAACTGCTCGGCGGCTTTGCCATGAGCAGCGAGAAGAAGCTCGGCACACTGACCACGCTGTCACGACTGTGGGATCGTGGCGAATTCGACCGGGTGCGCGTCGGCGATGGTTCCGGTAGCTATTACGGCCGCCGACTCACCCTGCATCTGATGGCACAGCCGATTGTCGCCTCGATGCTGCTCGCTGATCCATTGGCCCGTGAGCAGGGCTTCTTGGCACGCTGCTTGGTGAGTTTCCCGCAATCCACTGCCGGCACCCGCCGCTATGTGGAAGCTGACCTCGGCCACACCCCGGAGTACCGGCGCTACGCCGACCGGCTGACCGAGCTGCTGGAACGCCCCTGGCCCCTGTTGGAGGACGACCACGAACTTGATTCCCCCGAGATCAGCCTGACGCCGGCCGCCAAGCGCACCTGGGTGGCGCTCTATAACGACATCGAGCACGCCTTGGGCAAGGATAGAGAACTGGCCCCGGTGCGGGCACTGGCCTCCAAGGCGCCGGAACACATCTCCCGGCTGGCCGGCACCTTCGCCGTATTCGAGGGGGAGGCCAACGTCAGCGAGAACCACGTCGACCGGGCGGCGGCGCTGATGCAGCACTACCTTGGTGAGGCCTTGCGACTGTGGGGCACCGGCCAGGTATCGGCGGAATTGAAGCTCGCCCAAGAGGTACTGAACTGGCTGCGCGACAAGATGGGGCCGGGGCGGGCCATCCCGTTGGCCGACATCTACCGCAACGGGCCGGCAGCGATCCGCAGTGCCGGTACCGCGCGGCGCGTGATGCAACTCCTCACCCATCACGGTTGGGTAGTGGCCGCCGAGCATCCCACGGCCCGCGAAGCCTTCGAACTGGTGGCCGTGTGATGGGTTTCCAATTCTCTCGCCCCGTCGCTGCGAATCTCGCGAATCCCGCGAAAGTAGCTGTCACGCCTGAATCTGCGGCTGTGCACATCGATGCGCAATGTGCGAACACCAGCGATGACGACGACCGTATCCGTTGCACCGACTGTAGCTGGCTCTCGATGAGCGGCGTCTGTCGGGCTGCCGCCCCGAAGCACAAACCCGTGGTTGCCAATCGCGGCTACCAGCCCGTGCGCGATCTGCCGCGCCGCTGCGAGGGCTTCGCTCCCTATGCCGACAACCCCGATCAGCGCCGTGGCTTCGAGCGCTGGCCGGGTCTGGCTGCTTTCCATTCATCAAACGCCACGCCGCCCGGCGTTTCCCATTCCGTGGGCGGCAATCACTCTGGAGAATCCAAATGAACGTCAATCCTTTCAGCAAGAAGTCTGCGTCCGTTGTCAAACCCGTCAAGGGCGTATCGCCCCTGAACGACATCGGGGACGTCAGTGCCGTGACAGAAATGTTCCAGCGGCTACGCCAGCAGAACGCCCAGTACGACCAGGCCATTACCGCCTTGGTGGCCGCCAACCGCATCAAGGACGGCTGGGACAAACCTGCCGAGCCGGAGATGTCGCTGACCATTCAACGCGAAGTGCTGGTGGGCCTGGGCGATACAGAAGCGCTGGCCAAGTTCGATCAGGAGCACCAGCAGGAACTGGCGCAGGAGCAGGCCGCTCGCGCCAAAGCCACACAGCAGGTGCTTGAGGCGCCCACCCGCGTCAAGGCGCTGGAGCAATACATCAACGATCTTGCCGGCCAGATGGTGGCTGGTCTCGATGAATCCCGGATCGACCATGAAATCCGCCGCATCTTCCGCCCGAGTGCGCAGCGGATGCTGGACGCCGCCAAGACCTTCGTGCAGGCCTGGCGCGAGATGCAGAGCGTGGAATCGGTGCTGCTCAGGCGGGTGAACCTGTTCCATTACAGCGTGACCGGGGATCACCGCACCCGCTACGAGCACGAACTGATTGGACGGCGGCGCGATGGCGAACTGCTGCCAACGTTGATCGAAGGGCTGACCTACGACGAGTTGCGCGATCTGAACAACCAGTTCACCCAACACGACAGCGAGTTCGCGACGGCGCTGGACAACGCCCTGTGTGCTATCGGCTTCGATGCCTGGGGACTCAAGGTCTATCACCCCAAGGGCAAGAACGACGGGCGCCGCGTCTATGCCCCCGATCCCAATCCGCCGAAGAAACGTCTCGAATCCTACAGCGAGATGGCGGCCGTGGTTCGCGTGGATGTGGCGTGAGGGGAATGGTGATGGAAATCCACAGCACCCGATTCGATATGACCGATCCTTTTGCACAGGCCAAGCTGCAAATGAAGCGGGCGGAAACCGTGCTGCGGCAGATGCCACCGGCACAACGTGAGCAGCTACTGGCCGTACTGCAGCCACCGATGCCAATGCACCGGCCAGCGCCAGCCATCGAGCAAGCCGTGACAATGGTGACCGTCAAGGTCGAGGAATGGGATGGCGGGCCGGTGGTGCAGCAACGCTATCCCACCGCTGTCCTCCGACCCCGGCGCATCGCCCGCCCCACCCCGTGGCAATGGCGGTGGATCGTCGCCGGCATCCGTCTGACCCGGATCGTGCGCAGGTCGGCCAAGCAGCAGATGAAGCAGTTCAACAAGCTGCAGCGCCAGATGATTCGACGGGTCCTTCCTCGCCGCAATGCCATGCGGGGGGCGCGAGCCCGCTGATCCGCTACCGACAGACGACGAAATGAGGTTACCAGGGTTACCAGTTACCACCCTGGTTACCACCCCACTCAATCACCCATTCAAGGAAATGAACACCACGATGATCAACAGCACCGCCACCGGCCACCTGCCCATTGAGCGGCTGAGCCACTTCGATCCGGAAGTCCACCAGCGTGTCCAACAGTGGCTTGCCGGCGGGCAGTTGCTGGCCTGGATTCCCATTCTCAGTCAGGAGAACTTCCCGGACGTGCCGCCGCAAATCCTGCAGTTCGCCGATCAGTATCAGGAAGCGATGCGCTGGCCCATCCACCGGCCGGAGGACTTGCTGGGCTTGCCCGATGGCATCACCGGCTGGTTGCTGCCTGCCGATGCCGACGATACCGACGTAGCCTGCGGCGTCTGGAACGGAGAGGTCTACATCTTGGGCGTGCAGGACAAGCGCACCGGCAGGAAGCAGACCTTGCTGGGTGAGGTGGAGGGCGAGCGTGCCGATGCTGCGACCGATGCTGACCAACAGAGCGCGGTTTGACTTGGCTTCTGCCCGCCACAGCTCCTTCATACAACTCCCTCAACACCAGGAGTTTCCGATGAGAAATCCACCCAACCCGGCACCCACCCTCGCCGCACAACTGGCGGCCTTGCCCCAACTCCCGCAGGATCGCCTGTGGGCGTTGTGGGATGAACATTTCCCGCGCCGGCCCAAGCGCGTGCATCGTCGATACCTCGAAGCCAGGCTCGCCTACCGCCTGCAGGAGATCGCCCTCGGCGGTTTGCCGCCGGCGGTCAGGGCGTATCTGGCCGACTGCGGCGAGCAGCATTCCAAGATCAAGGTCGGACGCGGCCCCGAAGTGCGGATGATGCCGGGCACCACGCTGATCCGCGAATGGGATCAGCGCGAGTACCGCGTCACCGTCCTGCCCGATGGGTATTACGAACTGGATGGCCAGCGCTACAAAAGTCTGTCGGCGGCGGCACGCGCCATCACCGGCACCCATTGGTCAGGGCCAGCCTTCTTCGGCGTGAAGGGAGGGCGGAAATGAACGTCGTCGCCCCTAAGCGCTGTGCCGTCTATTGCCGGGTATCGAGTGACGAGCGACTCGACCAGTCCTTCAATTCCCTTGATGCGCAGAAGGATGCGGGATTGGCCTACGTCGCCAGCCAGCGTGCCGAGGGCTGGATTCCGGTGTCCGACGATTACATCGATCCCGGCTTCTCCGGCGGCAATATGGAACGCCCCGGCCTCAAGCGGCTGATGGCAGACATCGAGGCCGGCAAGGTGGACATCGTGGTGGTGTACAAGATCGACCGGCTGACGCGCAGTCTTGGCGATTTCTCGCGGCTGATCGAGGTCTTCGAGCGGCATCGCGTGTCGTTCGTGTCAGTCACGCAGCAGTTCAACACCACGACATCGATGGGACGGCTGATGCTCAACGTCTTGCTGTCCTTCGCCCAATTCGAGCGGGAGGTCACCGGCGAGCGTATCCGCGACAAGATCGCCGCATCCAAGGCCAAGGGGATGTGGATGGGCGGTCATCCGCCGCTGGGGTATCGAGTCGAGGATCGGCGGCTGGTCGTGGTCGATGTCGAGGCCCAATTGGTCAGGCGCATCTTCACCGATTTCGTAACCTGCCGGTCGACCACCGATCTGGTGCGGCAACTGGCCGCCGACGGCAAGACCAACAAGCAGGGCAAACCCTTCAGCAAGCAGATGCTCTACAAGCTGCTGCACAACCGCGTCTATCGAGGCGAGATTCCCCACAAGGGACAATTCCACCCGGGCGCGCACGAGCCGATCATCGATCAGGGATTGTGGGATGCCGCCCACGCCATCCTCGCCCAGAATAATCGCCAGCGCACTTCGGAGACCTGGCAGCGTCGTCAGCCAGAGGCCTTGCTGCTCGGCCTGTTCTACACCGCCGACGGCGAGAAGTACCAGCCGGCCTTCACGAAGAAGGCCAACGGCAAGCGCTACCGTTACTACGTGCCCAATCGCAAGGTGCGCTTCGGGGCCGACGCCAGCCCCGCAGGCCGGGTGCCGGCGGAACCCATTGAGCAGATGGTACTGGCGCAAATCCACGCGGCGCTGATGTCGCCGGAGATGGTGCAGTCGGTGTGGGATGTGGCCCGGGAGAAATACCCGGCATTGACCGAACCGGAGGTGGTGCTACCGCTCCGGCAAATGGGCGAGGTCTGGACGCAGCTGTTTCCCGCCGAGCGCCAGCGCATCGTCCAGTTGCTGATCGAGCGCGTGACGCTCCGGGAGGAAGGCATCGAGATCACCTGGCGAGAGTCCGGCTGGCATGCCCTGGCCAGTGAAATGCGGCCGAACACGATTGGGGCGGAATTGCTGGAACTGGAGCAAGAGGAGGCAGTGGTATGACACGAATCATTCAGACGGGCGCGGCGATCAATCGACCGGGGGCGAAATTGACGACCTTCATCCCGGTGCGCATCAAGCGCCACGGTGGGCGCAAGGTGGTGATCCCGGCAGCGGCCGGAGACAAATTGCCAGAGCACGACGCGCCGATCCTGACCGCGCTATCGAGGGCGTTTCACTGGCAGCGACTGATCGACGAGGGCATCGTCAGCAGCGGATCGGACATTGCGCGGCGCGAGGGGCTGCACCAGACGACCGTGAATGAGTTGCTGCGGCTGACGCTGCTCTCGCCGACGCTGGTGCGCAGCATCCTCGATGGACAGCAGCCGAAGACCCTGAGCTTGCTCTGGTTGAAGAACAATTTGCCGCCGTCGGATTGGGATGATCAGCATCGGCTGTTCGATGGATTCGACGCGTAAAGTGGGTTTGCAAGGATTCTGGTCAGGGCGGTTGACGCCCAACCATCGCCCCGAAACCCGCATGAAATCGAGGGGGCGAGCCTTGTTCAGCCACAGGTCAAATGGAGAAAAGAGAGGCGTCTGGGGCCGGATGGGCAGGAGAATGCACTGCTGGCGCGATGGCGAAACACCAGACCCCGCCAAAAGCCCCGCCAGTGCTGGCGCTGCTGGCAGAAAAAAACCCAACCGGTAAGGGTTGGGTTTTAGAATTGGTGGGCCCGCAGGGACTTGAACCCTGGACCAAAGGATTATGAGTCCTCTGCTCTAACCAACTGAGCTACAGGCCCGGCGGGGCGGGCTGGCCGCCCCGGGTAAAGCGTGTCAATCCAGGAAGCTGCGCAGGCGTTCGGAGCGGGAGGGGTGGCGCAGCTTGCGCAGGGCCTTGGCCTCGATCTGGCGGATCCGTTCCCGGGTGACGTCGAACTGCTTGCCCACTTCTTCCAGGGTATGGTCGGTGTTCATCTCGATGCCGAACCGCATACGCAGCACCTTGGCCTCGCGGGGCGTCAGGCTGTCGAGGATTTCCTGGGTTACCGTCTGAAGGCTGGAGTAGAGGGCGGATTCGGCCGGGGAGAGGGTGGATTGGTCCTCGATGAAGTCGCCCAGGTGGGAGTCCTCGTCGTCGCCGATGGGGGTTTCCATGGAGATGGGCTCCTTGGAGATCTTCATGATCTTGCGGATCTTGTCCTCGGGCATCTCCATCTTCTCGGCCAGGGTGGCGGGATCGGGCTCCATGCCGGTCTCCTGCAGGATCTGGCGGGAGATACGGTTCATCTTGTTGATGGTCTCGATCATGTGTACCGGAATGCGGATGGTGCGGGCCTGATCGGCAATGGAACGGGTGATGGCCTGGCGGATCCACCAGGTGGCGTAGGTGGAGAACTTGTAGCCCCGCCGGTATTCGAATTTGTCCACTGCCTTCATCAGGCCGATGTTGCCCTCTTGGATCAGGTCCAGGAATTGCAGGCCCCGGTTGGTGTACTTCTTGGCGATGGAGATCACCAGGCGCAGGTTGGCCTCGATCATCTCCCGCTTGGCGCGGCGGGCCTTGGCCTCGCCCGTGGACATCTTCTTGTTGATGTCCTTGAGTTCCTTCACCGGAATGCCGGCTTTCTCCTGGAGCACCCTCAGCTTTTCCTGGCGCTCCATGATGGTGTACTGGTGACGGGCCAGTTGTTCGGAGTAGGGGGCCTTGGCGGCCAGCTCGGTGGCCAGCCACTCGGGATTCCCCTCCAGGCCGGGGAAGGTCTTGATGAAGTGGGGCCGGGGCATGCCGGACTTGTTGACGGCCAGATCCATGATGGCGCGCTCGTGGCTGCGCACTTCCTCCACGATGTCGCGCACCGTGTCGCACAGGGAATCCACCTGGCGGGCCGTGAAGCGGATGCCCAGCAACATGGTGGAAATGTCTTCCAGCAGCTTCTGATACTGCTTGCTGGCGAAGCCGTGCTTGGCAAGGGCCGTTTGCATCTTGGCGTGGGTCTTGCGGATGGCGGCGAAGCGTTCCAGGGCGTCGGCCTTGAGCTGGGCCAGGTTGGCAGCGCTGATGGCGGCGCTGGCATCCTCGTCCTCTTCCTCGGCCTCGTCGCTGGCCTCCATTTCCTCCACGGCGTTCTCCATGACGATGTCCTCGCCGGAACTGTCCATGAGGCCGTCCACCAGATCGTCGATCTTGAGCTCGTCCTTCTCCACCTTGTCCACCAGTTCCAGGATCTGGACGATGGTCAGGGGGCAGGCGGAGATGGCTTGCACCATGTGCTTGAGACCATCCTCGATGCGTTTTGCGATCTCGATCTCGCCCTCCCGGGTGAGCAGATCCTTGGTGCCCATCTCGCGCATGTACATGCGCACCGGGTCAGTGGTGCGCCCGAATTCGGCGTCCACGCTGGACAGGGCGGCCTCGGCCTCCTCGGCGGCGTCCTCGTCGGCCACCGGGGCCGGGGTCTCGGACATGAGCAGGTCTTCGGCAGCGGGCGCCTGATCGAACACCTGGATGCCCATGTCGTTGATCATGCTGATGACGCTCTCGATCTGCTCCGCGTCCAGCATTTCGTCCGGCAGGTGATCGTTCACCTCGGCATAGGTCAGGTAGCCCCGCTCCTTGCCGAGCATGATGAGGTTCTTCAGGCGCGTGCGGCGGGCCTCCACGTCAGCCTTGGAGTCTTGGGGATGGGCCGCCTGGGCCAGCAGGGCCGCCTTGTTCGCGGCGTCCTTTTTCTTGCCGGCCGGCCGGCCGGGAGACTTGGGCGCTTCTTTTTCGGCGGGGGCGCTCTGCTTGGGGTTCTTGGTCGCCATTACTCGAGTATCTCCGTGAGATAGCTGCGGAAAAACGCGATATTATACATGAACTTGGGTGCTTGCCTCGGGCTTTCGCCCAATGGGTTCGACAGCCCCCATCTAGCCTGGTTTCCGGGCCTTGATGCTGGCCAGCAGGCGGGCTTTTTCTTCGGGGGAGAGATCGCTGGGCTTGCGAGCGGACAGATCCCTGACCTGAGCGCGGCCGGCCTGGGCCATGATGCTTTCCAGAGCACCCCGGAAGTCCGCCTCCACGTCGTAGTTTTCGCCCCAGGTCAGCAGGGCGGCGGCGGCGGGCACGAGGAACTCGTGCTCGGGCCGACCCCTGAAGTGCTCGACGAGATCCCGTGCCTGCATTTCCGGATGTTCCCGGGCTACGCTGACAACGGCATGGAAAGTCTGGGCCTCGATCTGGGTGGAATCCGGCAGTTCGGCGAGTTGCCCGGCCCGTCGGGGATCATGCAGCACGGCCTGGAGCAGGATGCGCCAGGCCGTGGGCTGGACCGTGCCGCGTCCCTGGCCGATTGGCTGCTTGCGCGGCGTCCGCCACATGGGCTCACCCCGGGGCGGACGGGGGGAGGGGATACCCGTCAGTTCCCCCAGTCTCCGCCTCAGTGCCCGGGCCAGCAGCGGCGCTTGGGTGAGCTTGTCGAGATGGGGTTGGGCCAGGGTGGCGAGGCGTACCTTGCCTTCCTGGGAGGACAGGTCGGTTTGGGCGATGAGCTCGCTGAACAGAAAATCCGACAGGGGCGTGGCCTTGTCGCACAGTTTGCGGAAGGCATCCGCGCCCTGGGCCTGGACGAAGCTGTCCGGATCTTCCCCTTCCGGGAGAAACAGGAAGGTGAGCAACTTGCCATCCCGGGCCTGGGGCAGGCTGTTCTCCAGGGCGCGCCAGGCCGCCTTGCGGCCGGCGTTGTCGCCATCGAAGGCGAAAACGATCTCGTCCACCAGGCGCAGGAGCCTGGTGAGGTGGTCCGGAGTGATGGCAGTGCCCAAGGTGGCGACGGCATTCTGGACGCCATATTGGTCCAGCATCACCACATCCATGTAACCTTCAACCACCACCACCCGGTTCTCTCCCTGGATGGCGCGGCGGTGCTCGTGCAAGCCATAGAGCTCCCGACCTTTGTGGAACAGGGGGGTTTCCGGCGAGTTGAGGTATTTGGGCTCCCCCGCGCCCATGACCCGGCCGCCGAAGGCGATGATCCGGCCCCGCTCGTTGCGGATGGGGAACATGATCCGGTTGCGGAAGCGGTCGTAGCGCTTGCCCTGGTTGGCGATGACGAGCCCAGCTTCCACCAGCAGCGGATCCTGGTAGTCGGCGAAGGCGGCGGACAGGGGTTGCCAGTCGTCGGCGGCGTAGCCCAGGGCGAAGCGGGCGGCGGTCTCGCCGGTGACACCCCGTTTCTTGAGGTAGGCGATGGCGGGTTCGGCGGATTTCAGGGCCTGGCGGTAATGGCGGCCGGCCACCTCCATGCGCTCGAAGAGCCTGTCGCGCCGGGTCTCTTCCTCGGGGGCCTGCCGGCTGCCGTCATCGGGCACCTGCAAACCCGCCTGTGCCGCCAGTTCCTTGACTGCTTCCACGAAGCTGTAGCCGGCGTGCTCCATGAGAAAGGTGATGGCGGTGCCGTGGGCACCGCAGCCGAAGCAGTGATAGAACTGCTTGGTGGGACTCACCGAGAAAGAGGGCGACTTCTCGTTGTGGAAGGGGCAGCGGGCCTGGAAATTGGCGCCGGCCTTCTTCAGGGGGACGTAGCGCTCGATGACCGCGACAATGTCGGTGCGGTCGAGGAGCTGCTGGATGAAATCCTGGGGGATCATGCCCAGGATTCTAGTCGGTGGATCAGCCCAGGGCGGCCTTGACCTGGGCCGACACGGCAGTCATGTCGGCGCGGCCGGCAAGCCGGGGTTTCAGCCAGGCCATGACCTTGCCCATGTCCTTGGCGGAAGATGCACCGGTCTCGGCCACTGCCTCTTTGACCAGGGTGGCCACTTCCTCGGCGGTGAGGGGTTGGGGCATATAGGTGGAGAGCACGCCGATCTCGAATTTCTCCTTGTCGGCGAGGTCCATGCGGTTTGCCGCCTCGTACTGGGCGGCCGAATCCTTGCGCTGCTTCAGAAGCTTCTCGATGACGGCAATGATGGCGGTGTCGTCCAATTCAATGCGTTCGTCCACTTCCTTTTGCTTCATGGCCGCCACGAGCAGGCGGATGGCGGACAGGCGCTCGGTTTCCCGGGCCCGCAGGGCGGCCTTCATGTCCTCGTTGATGCGTTCCTTGAGCGTCATGGCGGTTCTGAATCGGATGTCTCAAATGCAAACGGGCCTGTTGGACAGGCCCGTGGCGTCACCGGCGCGGGGGCCGATCAGTACATCTTGGGAGGCAGGGTCTGGCTGCGCAGACGCTTGTGATGACGCTTCACGGCGGCGGCCAGCTTGCGCTTGCGTTCCTGGGTCGGCTTCTCATAGAACTCGCGGGCGCGCAGTTCGGTCAGCAGACCGGTTTTCTCGATGGTGCGCTTGAAGCGGCGCATGGCGACTTCAAAGGGCTCGTTTTCCTTGACTCGAACGCTGGGCATGTCTCGTTCCTGCTACCTGTGATTGGGGTTGGACTGAAAAAAGGTGGCGGATTCTATACCGGGAAGGGGGAGTGTTTCAATACAATCCACACCTTT
Source organism: uncultured Thiobacillus sp. (assembly GCA_964646585.1). Classification (GTDB taxonomy): domain Bacteria; phylum Pseudomonadota; class Gammaproteobacteria; order Burkholderiales; family Thiobacillaceae; genus PFJX01. The sequence continues at coordinate 11,907 of CAZYEY010000145.1, forward strand.
ATCCGCAATCCCGAGTTAATGGGGCGCGCAAGACCATGAAAATCCTCGGTGTCGAGTCTTCCTGTGATGAAACCGGCCTGGCTGTGTTCGACACCGAGGCGGGCCTGTTGGCCCATGGGGTCCACTCCCAGGTGGCCATGCACGCGGAGTATGGCGGCGTGGTGCCGGAGTTGGCCTCCCGAGACCATATCCGACGCGTCGTTCCTCTCACCCGGACGGTGCTGGCGCAGGCGGGGCTGGCCCTGGACGATCTCGACGCCGTCGCCTATACCCAGGGGCCGGGCCTGGCCGGTGCACTGCTGGTGGGGGCGTCCTTTGCCAACGCCCTGGCGGCGGCCCTGGGCATTCCCGCCCTGGCCATCCACCACCTGGAAGGCCATTTGCTGTCTCCGCTGCTGGCCGATCCCCGGCCGGCATTTCCCTTCGTTGCCCTGCTGGTGTCCGGAGGACATACCCAGCTCATGCGGGTGGATGGGGTGGGGCGCTACGAACTCCTGGGGGAGACGGTGGACGACGCCGCTGGCGAGGCTTTCGACAAGACCGCCCAACTGCTGGGGCTGGGCTATCCCGGTGGTCCCGCTTTGTCGAAGCTGGCGGACACGGGAGACGCCTACCGCTACAAACTGCCCCGGCCCATGCTCACCTCCGGCGATCTGGAGTTCAGTTTTTCCGGACTGAAGACAGCGGTGCTGACGCTGGTGAGAAAGGAGGGCCTGGAGAACAGGGCGGACATCGCCGCAGGTTTCCAGGCCGCCGTTGTGGACGTGCTCGCGGGCAAGTGCCTGGCGGCACTGAAGCGGACCGGCCTGAAGCGGCTGGTGGTGGCGGGGGGCGTGGGGGCCAACCGGGCCCTGCGCGCCCGGCTCGATGCCGAGACGGCGCAACGCCAGCTCACTGTGTACTACCCGCCTCTGGACTTGTGCACCGACAACGGTGCCATGATCGCCTTTGCCGGCGGCCTGCGGCTGGCAAAAGGCTTGTCTGCGGCGGACGGCCGCTTCGCGGTGCGACCCCGCTGGGAACTGTCCGAACTCAGCCGCCCGGCTTGAGGATGGGCTTGCCGATGAGTTCCAGCGCTTCGCTGGGAAACATCAGTACCAGGGACAGGATGAGCAGGATGGCCAGCACCACCAGGGAGGAAAACACGCTGGCGGGGCGCAGCCAGCCCCAGTAGCGGGCGGCGACGAACACCAGATCCTTCTTGTGCTCGGTCATGCGCAGCCATCCGCGCAGCAGGGAGAGCATCAGCCAGACGCCATAGCCTCCGGCCAGGGATGCCATCACCACCCGGAACACGGTGAGCAGATCCCATTCCCGGATTCCCTTGTAGAACAGGGATATGGCACCCACCGCCAGGGCGGCGCCGCTGGCCAGGACGATGTTGATCAGCAGGCGCCGGCGCTCCCGGGCCAGATCCTGCTGGCGCTTGATGAAGAAGGCGTCGATTTCGGCCTTGAAGTACTCGGTCTTTTCCTCCACCAGGCCGGCGATTTCCCGGCGCATGGCGGCGATACGGTCGTCCAGGACCACGGTGAGGCGCTCGGCGGCGTAGTCCACCATCTCCCGCACGTCGTCCTTGGTCATGCTGCGCTGGCTGTGCAGTTCCTGGGAAATCTTCTCCAACTTCTCGTCGATGGCCTGGCTGGCGTTGTCCACCACTTGGGAGAGCCGGTCACCGGCCCGGTCCACCGCCGCCTCGGAGGCGGCGATCAGGCTTTCACGGGCGTAGTCGATGGTTTTTTCGAACATTCAGCGCTTCTTGAAAGTTTTTTCCTCGCCGGACAGCAGCTTGCGGATGTTGCTGTGGTGGCGGGCCAACACCAGCAGGGAGAGCAGGGCCAGAATGCCGGCCAGGTATTTGGCCTCCGGACCTTGATCCAATAAGTAGTAGCCATAGACCGGCGCCAGGGCGGCGGCGGCCAGGGCAGAGAGGGAGGAGACCCGGGTCAGGGCGAAGACCACGATCCAGGTGAGCACCGCCAGACCGCCCAGGCGGGGATCCAGGGCCAGCAGCACGCCCAGGGCGGTGGCCACGCCCTTGCCACCCTTGAAGCCGTGGAAGACCGGAAACAGATGGCCCAGGAAAGCCGCCAGGGCGGCGAGATAGGGGGTGTAGACCGGCAAGCCGTAAGTATGCGTGGCCCACTGGGCCAGCAACACCGCCACGGAACCCTTGAGGGCGTCGCCGATGAGGGTGAGCGCGGCAGCGGACTTCCGGCCGGTGCGCAGCATGTTGGTGGCGCCGGGGTTGCCGGAACCGTGGCTGCGGGGATCGGGCAGGCCGTAGAGCTTGGCGACGAGGATGGCGAAGGCCACCGAGCCCAGCAGGTAGGCGACGCCCAGTATCAGGGTGATTTCAATCATTTGCGCGCTTCGTTTGCGTACAATCCCGACCCTTTCACGGTCGGTTCGGAAGTACTGCGATGGATGTCTTGTTTCTGCGGGATTTTCGCCTGGAGATGATTATCGGGCTCTATGAATGGGAGCGCAAAGCGCCCCAGCCGGTGATGATCGACCTGGAGATCGGCCTCTACGATCACAAAGCGGGTCATACCGACCAGATCGGCGACACCATCCACTACGGCGAAGTGGCGGAGCGTATCCGGGAAGTGGTGGCGACCCGGGAGATCCATTTGGTGGAAACCCTGGGCGAGATCATCGCCGACATCGTTCGCAACGAATTCGGCGCTCCCTGGGTACGGGTGGCGGTGCGCAAGCTCGCCATCCTGCGCGGGGTGAAGGAGTTGGGCATCATCGTCGAGCGCGGCTCGCGGATCTGAGGACGCCCGGGAGGGCGGAGGCAGCCCTGCCTCCGCCCCGGAATCAGGGCCGCTTGACCAGATTCTGGTCTACCCAGCCGGCGCCCTCGTTGCCTTCCACCGAGAGGAAGCCATTCTTGATTTCGCCGGTGAACACCAGCTCGTCGCCCTTCTTGAGGTTGGCCACCACCTTGGCGGATTTGTCGGGGGCTGCGTAGAGTTTCAGACCGCCGATCTTGCCGGTGACGACGTCGCCGCTCTGGAAGCCGGCGCCGGCCTGGGTGGGCTTGCCGGACGGACCCTTGAGGCTGATCTGCTGGCGCTGCATGTCGGGGTTGTCACGAATGGCGCGGACGATGTTGTTACAGTTGTCCAGGAAGCCGGAGGCCACCACCTTGCCTTCGGCGGTGTTCTCATAAGCCCCCAGGGCGCCCACGGCGCCGCCACCGAAGCCGATGCCCCCCAGGCTGAAATCCGTGGACTTGGCCATGCCGGTGGCGGAGGCTACCTGCAGGCTGGTGCGGGCATCCGCCAGCAGCATGCTGGTCTGGGCCTCCTTGAACTTCAGGCCGCCGGCGATGATGGCGCCCCCCACGCCGAACAGGCCGCCCAGGGCGGCGCCCAGGCCGCCCGCGTCCTTGTTGGAGAACACCACGTCCGGGGTGAGGACGTAATCGGCGGTGACCATCTGGCCGCCGCCCATGTTGGAGCCGCTGCGCAGTTCGCCGCTCTTGGCCAGTTCCCGCTCCTGCATGAGGTTCTTCATGGCCCGGCCCCGCTCCACCACCACGAAGCAGTTGGACTGCTGGATCATCATGCGGATGAGGCCCACGGGGGACGGCAGTCCGTATTGCAGCAGGGCCTGGCCCACGTAGTCCTGGGGTTCCGTCACGGCCAGGGTGCCATAGGGCTTGTCGCACTTTTCCAGCTGGGGCGAGGCGTTCTTGGCACCGTCCGGCCCTGCCGAACCCTTCACGGTGTTCTTCTCGTCGTCGTCACCGCCCAGCTTGATGCCCAGGAAGGCATGGGCGGGAGCGACGGACTGGGTGAGGAAAAGGCCCAGCATGAGGGCGGATAGGGACTTGTGCACGGGAGTTCTCCTGGGTTGTTCGAATGGTAGTCGGGTGAAATGTATTCGGCAGGCACCGGGCCGGCAACCTCCCCGGTCAGGGGGGCGGGCGCCCCCTGGATGTCAGTCGTCGCCCTTGATGACGAACAGGGGCGAGGTCAGGGCAGGTTTACCCAGGGCCTGGTAGTAGGCCGAGATATCCTCCACGTCCTGATCCTTCAGGGTGACGGTAAAGACGTTCATGATGGGATGCAGGAGCTTGCCGGTACGGTATTTGTTGGTCTTGATGGTGAGCTTGTCGGCGTTGCGGCCGGCCAGTTGCAGGGTATAGAACATGCCGGGGAAGTCCTTGCTGCCGTGGCAGATCATGCAGGCTGCGGCCTTGACCTGTCCGGCCTGGGCGTCGCCTGCGGCCCAGGAGGGGGCGGCGAAGGCAGCCAGCAGGGAAAGCGCCAGAAAGGAAGCGGTCTTGTGCATGGTGATCTCCTTGTAGCGGGAATGGGCGTTCCAGATTAGCCAATCCCGTTTGCGTGGAAAAGACAGGGCTACATGCCCGGAATCATGCTCTTCATTCCCCGCATCATTTTTGCCAACCCGCCCTTGCCCATGGACTTCATCATCTTCTGGGCCTGCTCGAACTGGTTGAGCAGCCGGTTCACGTCCTGGACCTGCACGCCGGCGCCGGCGGCGATGCGCCGCTTGCGGCTGGCTTTCAGGATTTCCGGCTTGCGTCGTTCTTCCGGGGTCATGGAGTTGATGATGCCCTCGATGCGGGCCATCTGCTTTTCCCCCTGGGCCAGTTCCCCGGCGCCGATCTTGCCCGCCCCCGGCAGCTTGTCCACCAGGGAGGATAGCCCGCCCAGCTTCTTCATCTGCTGCATCTGGGCCTTGAAGTCCTCCAGGTCGAAGCCCTTGCCGCTTTTCAGCTTCTGCACCGTCTTCATGGCCTCGGCGTGGTCCACCGAGCGCTGGGCCTCCTCGATCAGGGAGAGCACGTCGCCCATGCCCAACACCCGGCTGGCCATACGCTCCGGGTGGAAGACCTCGATGCCGGAGAGTTTCTCCCCCACGCCCACCAGCTTGATGGGCTTGCCGGTGATGTGGCGCACCGACAGGGCCGCCCCGCCCCGGGCGTCGCCGTCCAGCTTGGTGAGGATGACGCCGGTGAGCGGCAGGGCGTCGTTGAAAGCCTTGGCGGTGTTGACCGCGTCCTGGCCCTGCATGGCGTCCACCACGAACAGGGTCTCGATGGGCTTGAGCAGGGCATGCAGGGCCTTGATCTCGTCCATCATCGCCGCATCCACGTGGAGGCGGCCGGCGGTATCGACGATGAGCACGTCGTAGAGATGCCTCCGTGCGTGGTCGAGGGCGGCGGCGGCGATCTCGGCGGGCTTCTGGTCGCCGGAGGAGGGGAAGAAATCCACTTCGGCCTGAGCCGCCACGGTCTTCAACTGCTCGATGGCGGCGGGGCGATAGACGTCGCAACTCACCACCAGGATCTTCTTCCTGCCCGCCTCACGGATGACACGGCAGAGCTTGCCCGTGGAGGTGGTTTTGCCTGCGCCCTGGAGACCGGCCATGAGGAACACCGCCGGCGGCTGGGTGGCGAAATTCAGCGGCGCCGCCTGCTCGCCCATGAGGGCGGTGAGTTCCTTGTGCACGACGCCGATGAGCTGCTGGCCGGGGGTGAGGCTGGAGAGCACCTCCTGGCCCATGGCCTTTTCCTTTACCCTGGCGATGAAGTCCCGCACCACGGGCAGGGCCACGTCGGCTTCCAGCAGGGCCACGCGCACCTCGCGCAGGGCGTCCTGGATGTTGGACTCGGTGAGGCGGCCCTGGCCGCGCAGGTTCTTGACGACTTTCGAGAGCCGGTCGGTGAGATTGTCGAACATGATTTAGGGGATTCAATGGGATGCGCTAGACTTCGGCCACAAGTCTAACAGTCCTGACCGCTCATGCCGGACTCCCTGCTGTTCCTGATCTGCACGCTGGCCTACCTGGGCCTGGCCGCCTGGTATTGGCCGGGCAGGCCGGGTTGCTGTCGCACCGATTGGGTGCCGCGCCTGCTGCCCCTGATTCCCTTGGCGCTTCACCTCTACCTGCTGTATTCCGCCGTACATGGCAGCGATGGCATGCATATCGGTTTCTCCACCTCGCTTTCCGCGGTCGCGGCCCTGACTGTGCTGGTCTACGCGGTGGCGGCCTGGCGCTACCACCTGGGAGGCTTGCAGGCTTTCGTCATGGCCTTCGCCGGCGCTGCGGTGGCCGTCGAGGCGGTGTCGCCGATCCCCCAGGCGGCCGCCCACAGTGGCTCGCTGACGTTCATGATCCATTTGGCCATGGCTTTCTCCGCCTACAGCCTGTTCACCATCGCGGCCCTGCATGCGGTGCTCATCGCGCTGGCGGAAAAGCACCTGCACAAGGCGGTGCCGCCCACCATTGTGGCTGGACTGCCGCCGCTGTTGACCTTGGAGAAGTTGCTGTTCCGCATGATCCAGGCTGGCTTCATCCTGCTGAGCCTGACGCTGCTCACCGGCGTGTTCTTCGCCGAGGAGATCTTCGGTAAACCCCTGCCCTTCAACCACAAGACCGTATTCGGGGTGACCTCCTGGCTCATCTTCGCCGCCCTGCTGCTGGGCCGGCGAATTTATGGCTGGCGTGGGCGCACTGCCATCTCCTGGACCCTGGCGGGTTTCATGAGCCTCATGCTGGCCTATGTGGGGGTGAAGTTCGTGCTGGAAGTGATCCTGGGACGCTGATTCCCGGGGCCGTCTAGTCTTCCCGCTGCGCATCTCCGGGCGGTGCTTTCCGGGAGGCTTTCTCCACATCCTCCAATTTGGTTTTCCAGCGCTTGTCCGGCACCACGCGCTGCTTGAAGGCGGACGTGCGCACCGCCTTGGCTACCGGGTCGCGGGGGCGGCGGGGCGCGCCGGATGCGCGCTTGTTCATCTGTCCAAGCACAACCGGAGCGCATCCCGCCAGTCGGGCAGGCGAATGCCGAACACCCGTTCCAGCTTGCCGTTGTCCAGGCGGGAGTTGAGGGGCCGTCGGGCCGGCGTGGGGTATTCGCTGCTGGGAATGGCCACCAGCCGGGCCGGTTTCTCCGGTGTGTCCAGTGTCTGGATGGCGGTGGCGAAGCCATGCCAGGAGGTCTCGCCCCCATTGGTCATGTGGTAGACACCCCAGGGTTCCGGCTTGTCCGCGCCCCGGGCGGGGGAGCCGACCTGGACGAGGATCTGGGCGGTGGCTTCGGCCAGGTGGCGGCACCAGGTGGGGGCGCCGATCTGGTCATCGACGATCTTCAGCTCGGGCCGTTCGCCCATGAGTCGGCGCATGGTGAGCAGGAAGTTGGCGCCCCGGGCGCCGTAGACCCAGGAGGTGCGGATGATGAGATGGCGGCGGCAAGCCGCGCGGATGGCGTTCTCGCCCTCCAGCTTGGTGGCGCCATATACGTTCTGGGGGCCGGTGGGGTCGTCCTCCCGGCGGGGGGGTTCACCGCTGCCGTCGAACACATAGTCGGTGGAGTAATGGACCAGCAGGGCGCCCAGCTTTTCCGCCTCCTCGGCCAGGATGCCCGGCGCCGTCGCGTTGATGGCCCGGGCCAGATCCGGCTCGCTTTCCGCCTTGTCCACGGCGGTGTGGGCTGCCGGGTTGACGATGATTCTGGGCCGGACTTCAGCCACGACCCGGCGGATCGCGTCGGTGTCGGTCAGATCGAGGCCATCCCTGTCCAGAGCCACCACGTTGCCCAGGGTGGAAAGGGTCCGGGCCAGTTCCCAGCCCACCTGGCCCCGGCTGCCCGTCAGCAGGATTCTCATGGGTAGACCTCCGCGTCCTTGAGCAGGGGGGCCACGGCATCCTTGGCGGACAGTTGTGGTTCGCCATCCAGTGGCCATTCGATGCCCATGTCCGGGTCGTTCCAGCGTACGCCCCGGTCCCACTGGGGCGCGTAATAAGCTGTGGCCTTGTAGAGAAAATCGGCGGTTTCGGACAACACCAGAAAACCATGCCCGAATCCGGGGGGGATCCACAGCATGCGCTTATTCATGGCGGAGATCTCGTGGCCCACCCACTTGCCGAAATTGGGGGAGGATTTGCGCAGATCCACCGCGACATCGAACACGGCGCCGCTGGCGACCCGTACCAGCTTGCCCTGGGGCTCGTTCAATTGGTAATGGATGCCGCGCAGCACTCCTTTTGCGGATCGCGAATGATTGTCCTGGACGAAGTCCACGTCCAGCCCCAGGCCAGCCAGGGTCTTTTTGTTCCAGCTTTCCATGAAGAAGCCCCGGGCATCCCCGAAAACCCTGGGTTCCAGGAGCAGCACGCCAGGAAGGGCGGTTTCGATGACGTTCATCAAAACACCCTCTCGTTCAGCATGGCCAGCAGGTACTGGCCGTAGGCGTTCTTCTTGAGGGGCTCGGCGAGCCGCGCCACCTGTTCGGCGCCGATGTAGCCCTGGCGATAGGCGATCTCCTCCGGGCAGGCGATCTTCAGTCCCTGGCGTTTCTCCATGGTCTCGATGAACAGCCCGGCCTGCAGCAGGGATTCGTGGGTGCCCGTGTCCAGCCAGGCATGGCCCCGGCCCATGATGGAAACGTGGAGGGCGTCCCATTCCAGGTATTGCCGGTTGACGTCGGTGATCTCGAGCTCCCCTCGGGGCGAGGGCTTCAGGTCCCGGGCCACGTCCACCACCCGGCTGTCATAGAAGTACAAGCCAGTGACCGCGTAGTTGGATTTGGGTTGCCGGGGCTTCTCCTCCAGGCTGATGGCTCGGCCCCGGGCATCGAACTCCACCACGCCATAGCGTTCCGGGTCGTGGACCCGGTAGGCGAAAATCGTGGCACCCGTCTCCGTGGCGTTCGCTGTGCGCAATTTGGGCGCGAGATCGGTGCCATGGAAGATGTTGTCGCCCAGAACCAGGGCGCTTGGCCCACCACCGACGAAATCCGCGCCGATGATGAAAGCCTGGGCCAGTCCGTCCGGGCTGGGTTGGACGGCGTAGCGCAAATGGATGCCCCACTGGCTGCCATCCCCCAGCAATTGCTCGAAACGGGGCGTGTCCTGGGGGGTGGAGATGATGAGGATGTCCCGGATGCCCGCCAGCATGAGGGTGGTCAGCGGGTGGTAGATCAGGGGCTTGTCGTAGATGGGCAGGAGCTGCTTGGACACTGCCAGGGTGGCGGGGTAGAGCCGGGTTCCGGAGCCTCCGGCCAGGATGATGCCCTTGCGCGTCATGGTCAGTTCCTCCCGGCGTAGTTGGTGTCGAGCCACTTGCGGTATTCGCCGCTGGTCACGTTTTCCACCCATGGCATATGGTCCAGGTACCACTTCACCGTCTTGCGGATGCCGGTGGCGAAGGTCTCGGCGGGCTTCCAGCCCAGTTCCCGGTGGATCTTGCCGGCGTCGATGGCATAGCGGCGGTCGTGGCCGGGGCGGTCCTTCACATAGGTGATGAGCTGTTCGTGAGGGCCGGCGGGGTCGGGTTTCATTTCGTCCAGCAGGGCGCAGACCGTTTTGACGATCTCGATATTGGGCATCTCGTTCCAGCCCCCCACGTTGTAGGTCTCGCCCAACGCGCCCTTCTCCAGCACGGTGCGGATGGCGGAGCAGTGGTCGGTGACATAGAGCCAGTCCCGCACGTTCATGCCATCGCCATAGACGGGCAGGTTCTGGCCCCGGGTGGCGTTGAGGATCATCAGGGGGATGAGCTTCTCCGGGAACTGGTAGGGGCCATAATTGTTGGAACAGTTGGTGGTGAGGGTGGGCAGGCCGTAGGTGTGGTGGTAGGCCCGCACCAGGTGGTCGGAACTGGCCTTGCTGGCGGAGTAGGGGCTGTTGGGGGCGAAGGGCGTGGCCTCGGTGAACGGCGGGTCTTCGGGCCCGAGCGAGCCGTACACCTCGTCGGTGGACACGTGCAGGAAGCGGAAGGCGGCCTTTTCCTCCGCAGGCAGGTTCATCCAGTAGCCGCGCGCCTCCTCCAGCAGGTGGAAGGTACCCACGATGTTGGTCTGGATGAAATCCTCCGGGCCGTGGATGGAGCGGTCCACGTGGCTTTCGGCGGCGAAGTTGACGATGGCCCGGGGCCGGTATTCGGCCAGGAGTTTGCCCACCAGGGCGCGGTCGCCGATGTCGCCCTGGACGAAGACGTGGCGCGCATCCCCCCGGAGGTTCGCCAGGTTCTCCAGGTTGCCAGCGTAGGTGAGCTTGTCCAGGTTGAGCACGGGCTCGTCCCCTGCCTGGAGCCAGTCGAGCACGAAATTCGCGCCGATGAAGCCGGCGCCGCCAGTCACCAGGATCACGCTTGATCTCCTTCGAAACCGTTGGGATTCGCCGACTGCCAACGCCAGGTGTCCTCGCACATTTCCTGCAAGCCCCGTTGCGCCTTCCAGCCCAGTTCCCGTTGGGCCTTGGCGGGGTCCGCCCAGCACTGGGCCACGTCGCCTGCGCGGCGTGGAGCGAACCGGTAGGGTACCGGCCGCCCGGATGCCTTCTCGAAGGCCTTGGCCATGTCCAGCACGCTGTAGCCCTGGCCGGTGCCCAGATTCCAGACGCCGACTCCCGGTCCATGGGCGAGCCGCTCCACCGCCTTGACGTGGCCTTGGGCCAGGTCCACGACATGGATGTAGTCGCGAACGCCTGTGCCGTCCGGCGTGGGGTAGTCGTTGCCGAACACATTGAGGTGGGAACGCCTGCCCACCGCCACCTGGGAGATATAGGGCATCAGGTTGTTGGGGATGCCCCGTGGATCCTCGCCGATGCGGCCGCTCCTGTGGGCGCCCACGGGGTTGAAGTAGCGCAGCAGGGCGATGGACCAGGCCGGGTCGGCGATGGCCTGGTCCTGGAGGATCTTCTCGATGAACAGCTTGCTGGTGCCGTAGGGGTTGGTGGTGCCGCCCACGGGAAAGTCTTCGCGGATGGGCACCGCGTGGGGGTCGCCATAAACCGTGGCGGAGGAACTGAAGACGATGGTCTTGACCCCGGCTGCCTGCATGGCCTGGAACAAGGTCACGCTGCCGGCGATGTTGTTCTCGTAATAGAGGAGGGGCTTCTCCACCGACTCCCCCACGGCCTTGAGCCCGGCGAAATGGATTACCGCGCCGATGTCGTGATCCCGGAACAACTGGTCCAGACATGCGCGGTCCCTGATGTCTCCCCGTATGAAGGGGAAATCCCGACCGGTGATTTCCCGCACCCGGTCCAGGGATTTCGGGCTGCTGTTGGAGAGGTTGTCCAGCACGACGATGTCATAGCCGGAATCGAGAAATTCCACACAGGCGTGGGTTCCGATATAGCCGGCGCCGCCGGTGACGAGGATGGTCTTCATGAAGGCTCCGGAATTCTTCTGGGTGGCGGATTATTTCGTGTCGTCTTGAATCGTGGATGACCCTCAGTCGAACACCACCGTCTTGTTGCCATAGACCAGGATGCGGTTGTCGATGTGCCACTTCACCGCCCGGGAGAGCACCACCTTCTCCAGATCCGCGCCTTTTTGCACCAGGTCTTCCAGGTCGTCCCGGTGGCTGATGCGTGTCACGTCCTGCTCGATGATGGGCCCGTCGTCCAGCACCTCGGTGACGTAGTGGCTGGTGGCGCCGATCAGCTTCACGCCCCGCTCGAAGGCCCGCTGGTAAGGCTTGGCGCCGTGGAAGGCGGGCAGGAAGGAATGGTGGATGTTGATGATGCGGTTGGGGTAATGGCCGATGAAGTCCCGGGACAGCACCTGCATGTAACGGGCCAGGACGAAGAAGTCCACATGGTGGGCTTCCAGCAATGCCCGCTGCTGGGCTTCCGCTTCCGGCTTGTTCTCCTTGGTGACCTGGATGTGCTGGAAGGGGATCTTGTAGGCATCGGCCAGCCAGTGGGTATCCGGATGGTTGCTGATGATCAGCGGGATGTCGCAATACAGTTCGCCGGCATGGTGACGGTAGAGCAGATCGGCCAGACAGTGGTCAAACTTGCTCACGAAGATGGCCATGCGCGGCTTCACGCTCGAAAGCGACAACCGCCACTGCATCTGGTGTTCGGCGGCGATGGGGCCAAAGGCCTCGTCGAACTTGTGCAGGCCCAGGTCGAAACCTTCCAGGGCCCACTCCACCCGCATGAGGAAGAGGCCCGCCTCGCTATCCTGGTGCTGGTCGGCATGCAGGATGTTGGCGTTGTGCTTGAGCAGGAAATTGGCGATGGCGGCCACCAGCCCTTTTTTGTCGGGACAGGCGATGAGCAGGACGGCGGTGTTGCGCATGGAGTGTTCCTGGCGGTGCGTGGCAAAAACGCCCGCAATGATACCCGAGGCCGCCTGTGGACTCTGTGGATAAGCCCGGTTTGAGTAATGAAATCGAGGACTTCCTTCCCCCTGTCCCTGTCGATAAACCGGTGGAAAAACTGTGCATAAAAAAACGGTTGACGGAGGCAGTCCGGACACTAGAATTAGTGCCTATAGCGCGGTCCAACACTAGATTTAGTGTGTTCTAATAAACGAACGGATGCCGGTTTCCCAGCCGGCATCCATGTCAAAGGAGACGCACCGATGCAATCCACTACCGATTTCCAGCCGGTTTCCGGCCTCACCTCCGTCCCCCCGCTGTCCCTGGAAGAAGCCCCCGCCGCCTCACCCTACGCCAGCCACAAGATCATCCGCCGCAATGGCGCCGTGGTGGCCTTCGAGCCGTCCAAGATCTCCATCGCCCTGACCAAGGCCTTCATTGCCGTGAACGGTGGCCAGGCCGCCGCCAGCGCCCGCATCCGCGACCTGGTGGAGAACCTGACCGGCAACGTGGTGAATGCCCTGATCCGTCGCCAGCCCGAGGGCGGCACTTTCCACATCGAGGACATCCAGGACCAGGTGGAACTGGCCCTGATGCGCTCCGGCGAGCACGAGGTGGCGCGGGCCTACGTGCTCTACCGGGAGAAACGCAACGAGGAGCGGGCCAGGCAGAAACGCCAGCAGGCCCAGGAGGGTGCGCAAGCCCCCGCCCTCTACTGCACTGAGAACGGCGATCGCCGGCCCCTGAACCTGGACCATCTCGCCGCCATCGTCGCCGCTGCCTGCGAGGGCCTGCCGGAAACCAACCCCCAGGCCATTCTCCAGGCCACCCTGCGTGACATCTACGATGGCGTGCCCATGGACGAGGTGCGCAAGTCCCTGATCCTGTCCGCCCGCTCCCTGATCGAGAAGGATCCGGACTACACCTACGTCACCTCCCGGCTGCTCATGCATTCCATCCGCCGGGAAGTGTTGGGCGAGGAAGTGGACCAGGCCGACATGGCCGCCCGCTACGCCGACTACTTCCCCGCCTACGTGAGGCGGGGCGTGGAAGCCGAACTGCTGGACGAGCGCCTGCTGCAATTCGACCTGGACCGTCTGGCTGCCGTACTGGATGCCAAGCGGGATCTGCAATTCCAGTACCTGGGCCTGCAGACCCTGTACGACCGCTATTTCCTGCACATCGACGAGCGCCGCATCGAACTGCCCCAGGCCTTCTTCATGCGCGTCGCCATGGGATTGAGCCTCAACGAGATCGACCGGGAAGCCCGGGCCATCGAGTTCTACGAGGTGCTGTCGAAGTTCGACTACATGAGCAGCACCCCCACCCTGTTCAACGCCGGCACCCGCCACAGCCAGCTCTCCTCCTGCTACCTCACCACCATCCCAGACGACCTGGACGGCATCTACCAGGGCATCAAGGAAAACGCCCTCTTGCAGAAATACGCCGGCGGCCTGGGTAACGACTGGACCCGGGTGCGGGCCCTGGGCGCCTACATCAAGGGCACCAACGGCAAGAGCCAGGGGGTGGTGCCCTTCCTCAAGGTGGCCAATGACACCGCCGTGGCAGTGAACCAGGGCGGCAAGCGCAAGGGGGCGGTGTGCGCCTACCTGGAGACCTGGCACCTGGACATCGAGGAGTTCCTGGAACTGCGGAAGAACACTGGCGACGACCGCCGCCGCACCCACGACATGAACACCGCCAACTGGGTGCCCGACCTGTTCATGAAGCGGGTCATGGAAAACGCCGAGTGGACCCTGTTCTCCCCCTCCGACTGTCCGGACCTCCACGATCTCACCGGGCGCGCCTTCGAGGCCGCCTACCTGCGCTATGAGGAAAAGGCGGCCCGGGGCGAGATCAAGGTGTTCAAGAAGATTCAGGCCGTCACCCTGTGGCGCAAGATGTTGTCCATGCTGTTCGAGACGGGGCACCCCTGGATCACCTTCAAGGATGCCTGCAATGTGCGCTATACCAACCAGCACGTGGGCGTGGTGCACAGTTCCAACCTCTGCACCGAGATCACCTTGCACACCAACGACCACGAAATCGCCGTGTGCAACCTGGGTTCGGTGAATCTGGCCAACCACCTCAAGAACGGCGGCCTGGACCACGACAAGCTGAAGAAGACCATCCGCACCGCCATGCGCATGCTGGATAACGTCATCGACATCAACTTCTACAACGTGGGCAAGGCCCGCAATTCCAACCTGAAGCACCGTCCCGTGGGCCTGGGCACCATGGCCTTCCAGGACGCCCTGCACCTGCTGCGCATCCCTTATGCCTCGCCGGAGGCCGTGGAGTTCGCCGACCGGGCCATGGAAGCCGTGGCCTACTACGCCTACTGGGCCTCCACCGAGCTGGCCGAGGAGCGGGGCCGCTACAGCACCTTCAACGGTTCCCTGTGGAGCCAGGGCATCCTGCCGCAAGACTCCCTCAAGAAGCTGGCCGAGGAGCGGGGCGGCTATCTTGAAGCCGACTTCTCCGAGACCCTGGACTGGAACGCCCTGCGCCAACGCATCCTGTCGGTGGGCATGCGCAACTCCAACTGCCTGGCCATCGCCCCCACCGCCACCATCGCCAACATCGTCGGCGTGTCCGCCAGCATCGAGCCCACCTACCAGAACCTGTTCGTCAAATCGAACCTGTCCGGCGAATTCACCGTGGTGAACCAATACCTGGTGCGGGACCTGAAGGCCATGAACCTGTGGGACGAGGTCATGGTGGGCGACATCAAGTACTTCGACGGATCCCTCGCCAAGATCGACCGCATCCCGGCCGAGCTGCGCGCCCTCTACGCCACCGCCTTCGAGATCGATCCGGCCTGGCTCATCGAAGCCGGCGCCCGCCGCCAGAAGTGGATCGACCAGGCCCAGAGCCTGAACCTCTACTTCCACGGCGCTTCCGGCAAACAGCGGGACGAGACCTTCAAGCTGGACTGGGTCCGGGGCCTCAAGGACACCTAATAGCTGAGCTCCATGGGTGCCACCGCCGCCGAGAAGTAAATCGGCGGGGGCGGCGAGCAGAACGCGGTCCCCAGCGGTGGCGGCCTGGGCGGCTGCGTTTGGGCTTCCGGCATCGGAGACGAAGGGAGTCGCGCGCAGCGTGGCTGCGGGCCGCGCCCC
>CAZYEY010000146.1:0-9384 GCA_964646585.1 uncultured Thiobacillus sp.
CGTCGCCCGGCTCGGTCTTGGCGATGCCCACCTGGCCCAGCACCGAGGGCCAGCGCTTCACCACGCGGAACTTGGTGATGTCGCCGTTGAACTCGTGGAGCCGCTTCACCGCCCAGGGGGAGAGCACCTTGCCCAGGTAGCGTCGGGGGATGCCGTATTCCTGTTCCAGGATCTCGCCGTCCTCGTCGGCGGAAAACAGAGCCAGGGGCGAATCGTTCACCGGCGAGCCCTTGATGGCGTAGAAGGGCGCCTTTTCCATGAGGTGCTTGAGCTTCTCCGCCAGAGAGGACTTGCCACCCCCCACCGGGCCCAAGAGATAGAGGATCTGCTTCTTTTCCTCCAGGCCCTGGGCCGCATGGCGGAAGTAGGAGACGATCTGCTCGATGGTGTCCTCCATGCCGTAGAAGTCCTTGAAGGCCGGGTAGACCTTGATGACCTTGTTGGAGAAGATGCGGGACAGACGCGCATCCTGGCGGGTGTCCACCATTTCCGGCTCGCCGATGGCGGCCAGCATACGCTCGGCGGCGCTGGCATAGGCCATGCGGTCCTTCCGGCAGATGTCCAGGAACTCCTCCAGGGAATATTCCTCCTCCACCCGGCGGTAACGCTCGATGTACTGGTTGAACAAGCTCATGGCCGTCTCCTCTTGGTGAACGCGTGGCATGTATCCAGACTTAGCAATGCTCATGCCATGGAAGAATGGCATTGCATATGACCGGATCGACCTCGATTGGTGCCGTCGACCGATCCTTCATGACCCTTGCCGGTTCATGGCCTCGGGATATGCACTGGATTGGTGCCTGGTCGGACGGGGGTGCCGAGATTCCGTCGCCTCCGGCGGGATGGAGGCGGGGCTTCAGTCCGCATCCCAAAGCCAGGCGGCGCCGCGCACGCCACTGGAGTCGCCATGGACGGGCGCCGCCAGGCGGGTGGCCACGTGGTCCGAGAACACGTAGCGGCCCCAGAGCCGGGGCACGTTTTCATAGAGGCTGGGAATGTTGGAGAGACCGCCGCCCAGGACGATGACGTCCGGGTCCAGAATGTTGATGACCTGGGCCAGACCCCGGGCCAGGCGTTCCTGGTGGCGGGCCAGGGCCGCCTGGCAATCC
Source organism: uncultured Thiobacillus sp. (assembly GCA_964646585.1). GTDB lineage: Bacteria > Pseudomonadota > Gammaproteobacteria > Burkholderiales > Thiobacillaceae > PFJX01. The sequence goes on from CAZYEY010000146.1 coordinate 1,110, forward strand.
GCGTCACCTTGCAGCGCCCCTGCGGCAATGGCCTGGGCCGGCAGATTCTTGCCGGTGGCGGCAAGAAAATCCCGGGCCAGGCCCGGCCCCGACAGCCAGGTCTCCAGGCAGCCGTGCCGTCCACAGTAGCAGGCGGGACCAGGGCGCTCGTGGTCATCCGGCCAGGGCAGGGGGTTGTGGCCCCACTCGCCGGCGATGGCGTTGGCGCCCGTGAGGACTCTGCCATTCACCACCACCCCGGCGCCGCAGCCGGTGCCGAGGATGACGCCAAAGACGACCTCCGCCCCTGCCGCGGCGCCGTCCACCGCCTCCGACAGGGCGAAGCAGTTGGCATCGTTGGCCAGGCGCACCTCCCGTTGCAGCAGGGTTTGCAGATCCCGCTTCAGGGGCTGGCCGATGAGGCAGGTGGAGTTGGCGTTCTTGATGAGACCGGTGACCCGGGATTCGGCCCCGGGCATGCCGATGCCCACCGTGCCGCGCTGATGCAGTTCGCGTTCCACCTCCGCCACCAGGGCCGCCACCGCGCCCACCGTGGCTCGGTAGTCGCCCTGGGGCGTGGCCACCCGGCGGCGCAGGCGCTCCCGGCCGTCGCCGTCGAGGGCGACGATTTCGATCTTGGTGCCGCCCAAGTCGATGCCCAGTCTCAACATATTGGTCTCCGTCGTGCGCGCGATGGATTCTATTGGCTTTCGGGGGGTGGGGGCCGGTGGTATCCTGCTTGGTCTTCCGCACTGCAACGAACCCGAGATGGATTCCTCAGCCCCCCGCACCGACGTCGAACGCCTGCTTCTGGAAATGCTGCAAGGCCAGCTGGACCCGGAAAATTTCGCCCGCCGCCTGATGGACGTGGAAGTCTTCATGCCGGTGAAGGACGAGAAGCACCAGATCGCCGGCTTTCAGCTCAGCACCAAGGCCCAGCCCCTGGTGGTGGAGGACGAGGAGGGCAACCGGGTGCTGATCACCTTCAGTTCGCCGGAGCGGGCCAAGTCCTTCGTCGCCGGCTATCCCGGCTTCAGCGGCGGCCTGCTCACCGAAATGTCCTGGATCCTGCGCCGCATGGGCGAGAACATGGGGCTGTCCATCAACCCCGGCGAGGAACTGGGCTACGACTTCGATCCCGACATGGTAGCCATGCTGGCTTCCGTGCTGCCCGAGGAGCGTCAGTGATGCGCATGACGCGCCAGGTGGGCGAGGTCTTCGATCCGGCCTATACGCGTTATGACGAGGGCGCCCGCTACGTCTACGCCGGCGAGGGCCACGAACTGGTGCTGTTCTGGCGCGGCCCGACGCCGGCCGAGGTGGACGGATTCCGCCTCCAGCCGGTGGAGGTGGGTCTGTTCAGCCACGGACCCGCCGCCTTCCTGCTCTACAAGATTCTCAACGTGTGCGAATGGTCCGAGGTGGCCTTCAATGTCCACCTGGTGCCCGAGGCGGAGCGGGAAATGCCCCGGGAGGAACCGGGCGACCGGGGCCGCCTGCGCATGATCCTGGTGGACGCGGAGGACGGCGTGGTACAGGCCAGGCGCATCGTCTCTCTCGACAAGGTCATGACCCAGGCCCTCAAGCACGCCATGCATGAACAGCTCGCCCGCCCCTTCAACCGCCTCGTCTATGACGCCGCCGTGCAGGAGGTGTTCGGCCGCTATGCCGACGGCGACGCCCTGGTGGCCGTGGCGGAGGTGGTGGAGCCGGCCCTGGGTTGATGTCCATGCCCCTGTCTTCTGCCGCCCAGGCTGCGCTGCTCGCCCTGCTCGGACCGAACCGGGCCTTCTTCGATGCCGGGACCCGGGCCCTGTACGAGAGCGACGAGACCCCCCGCGCCTGTCTCCCCGAGGCGGTGCTGTTCCCGTCCAGCCACGAGGAGGTGGCGGCCATCGTGGGGCTGGCCAATCAATACCGGATTCCCCTGGTGGCCCGGGGTGCTGGCTCCGGCAACCTGGGCGGCGCCCTGCCGGTGCCCGGCTCGGTGGTGGTGAGCTTCGAATGCATGAGCCGCATCCTGGCGTTCGACGCGGCCAACCGCCTCATGGTGGTGGAGCCCGGCGTGGTCACCGACGACATCGACGCCCTGGCCGCCACTGCCGGCCTCATGTATGCCCCGGACCCGGGTTCCGGCGCCTACAGCCGCATCGGCGGCAACCTGGCCACCAACGCCGCCGGCCCCCGCTGCGTCAAGTACGGCGCCACCCGGGATCACGTGCTGGGCCTGCGCGCCGTGGCCGGTGACGGCCGGGAACTGCGGGTGGGCAGCCGCACCAGCAAGTACGCCACCGCCTTCGACCTGTCCCGCCTGCTGGTGGGCTCGGAGGGCACCCTGGCCCTCATCACCGAGGCCACTCTGAGGCTGCTGCCGGCGCCGGAGACCGTGGCCACCCTGCGGGTCTGCTACGCCGACACCGCTGCTGCCTGCGCCGCCGTGGTGCGGGTCATGGCCCGGCCGGTGGTGCCCTGCGCCCTGGAATTCATGGACAGCCGCTCCCTGGCCGCCATTCGCGAGTACGGCGGCGCCGAGGGCCTGCCCGAAGGCACCCGGGCCGTGCTCATGGTGGAGGCGGATGGTGGCGCCGAGGACGTGCCGCGCCAGATCGCCGAACTGGAGAAATCCCTGTCCGGTGAGGGCCTGTTGGAGATCCAGAGCGGCTTCGCCGCCACCGACATCAAGCGTCTGTGGACGGCGCGCAAGTCCCTGTCCCTGGCGGTGAAGAACATCGCTCCCCTCAAGATCAACGAGGACGTGGTGGTGCCAGTGGCCCACCTGGCCCGGCTGGTGGCCGCCATCGACGACCTGGGCACCCGCCACCGGGTGCCCATCGTCAGCTTCGGCCACGCCGGCAACGGCAACCTGCACGTGAACATCATGGTCCACCCGGACGACGCCGACGAGATGGCCCGGGCCCGCGCCTGCCGGGAGGCCCTCATCGGCACCGTTCTGGATCTGGGGGGCAGCCTGTCCGGAGAACATGGTATCGGTTCCGAGAAGCGCCATTTCGTGAGCCGGGAACTGGATCCGGACACCCTGGCGTTCATGGGCGACCTGAAAAGGCTGTTCGATCCCAACGGGATCCTGAACCCCGGCAAGAAACTGCCCGACCTGGCCTGAGGCGGCTGGAACCATGCACTGGTTCCCCCTTGCCCTCTTCTGCGCCCTGAGCCTGGCCCTGGCCGACACGGCCACCAAGAAATGGCTGGCCCACCGCGGCGTCGCCGAGATCACCCTGATCCGCTTCGGCCTGCCGGCGCTGCTGCTGTTCCCCCTGCTGGTGATCCTGGCACCGTCGCCGCCGCCACCGGCCTTCTGGGGCTGGCTGGGCGCGGCCCTGCCCCTGGAGGTGGTGGCCATGTGGCTCTACGTCCGGGCCATCCGCGACAACGCGCTTGCCGCCACCCTGCCCTACATGGCGTTCACGCCGGTGTTCACGCTGTTGACCGGCCGACTGCTCTTGGGGGAGACCGTCTCCGGCCAGGGCCTGGCGGGCATCCTTCTGGTGGTGGCCGGGGCCTGGGGGCTGAACCTGGATCGGGCCGGCCGGCATCCGCGCACCTGGCTGCTGCCCTTTCTGGCCGTGGTCCGCGAGCGCGGCTCCCGCCTCGTGTTGCTGGTGGCCGCCATCTACAGCGTAACCGCCGTGCTGGGCAAAGGCGCGCTGAACCTGGTGCCGGGCCAGGCGCTGGCTTTCGGCACCCTGTATTTCTCCTTGCTGGGGGGGCTTGCCTGGCTGGTGTTCGGCCTGAGCCAGCCCGCCCAGGCCCGGGCCGCGCTGGGTGGTGGCGCCCGGGCCTGGGGAGTGGCCGCCCTGATGACCCTCATGATCCTGTCCCACTTCCTGGCCCTGGCCCAGGCGGAGACCGCCTACATGATCGCGGTGAAGCGGACTTCCATCCTGTTCGGCATCCTGCTTGGGGCCTGGGTGTTCCGGGAGGCGGATCTCCGCCGGCATCTGGCCGCCGGCGTCATCATGGTGGCGGGCGTTGCGCTGATCGTGTCAGGTGGATGAGCCGGACGGGGTCAGTCCCCCCGCAGCAGCGCGTCCAGGGGCCGGGGCTTGGCGATGGCGTAGCCCTGGGCGAAATCCACCCCGATCCGGGCCAGGGCGTCCAGCGCGGCCTCGGATTCCACGAACTCGGCCACCGTTGCCTTGCCCAGGGTGTGGGCCACCCGGTGGATGGCTTCCACGAAGGCCAGGTCGGCGGGGTCCTCCAGCATGTCCCGGACGAAGGCGCCGTCGATCTTGAGGATGTCCACCGGCATGGCCTTCAGGTAGGCGAAGGAGGACATGCCGCTGCCGAAGTCGTCCAAAGCGAACTTGCAGCCCATTTCCTTCAGGCCCCGCATGAACGCCACTGCCCGGGACAACTGGGCGATGGCAGCCGTCTCGGTGATCTCGAAGGTCAGGCGGCGGGGATCCACGCCGGTTTCCTTCAAGATGGCGCGCAGGCAGTCGGCGGTGTGCTCGTCCCGGAAGCAGAGGCCGGACAGGTTGAGGGACAGGTGGACGTCTCGGGCGGCGGCGGTGCCGGCCAGCAGGGCCAGGGCGTGTTCCACCACCCAGCGGTCCACCGCCGGCATGAGGCCATAGCGCTCGGCGGCAGGGATGAAGACACCGGGGGGCACCAACTCCCCGTGGGCGTCCAGCATGCGCACCAGCACTTCATAGTGGCGGCCGGGATGACGGCTGGGCACCAGGGGGCGGAGTTCCTGGCCGTAGAGGGCGAACCGGTTGCTTTCCAGGGCGGCGCGGATGTCCGCCGCCAGGTGCATCTCCCGGTGCCGGGAAGCGCTCTCCCGGTTTTCCCGGGCATAGACGTGGACCTGGTTGCGGCCGCCGTCCTTGGCGGCGTAGCAGGCTACGTCGGCGGCGGTCATGGCCTCGGCGGTGGATTCGGTCTCGGGCCCCACCATGGCGAGCCCGATGGAGACCCCCACCTCGAAGCTCTTGCCCCCCCAGGTGAAGCGGAATTCACTCACCGTCCGGCGCAGCTTGTCGGCAATGGCCAGGGCTTTGTCCTGGGGACAGTTCTCCAGCAGGGCGCCGAATTCGTCCCCCCCCAGTCGGCCCAGGGTGTCGCTGCGACGCATGTGTTCGGCCAGCAGAAAAGCGAGTTGCTTCAATAGTTCGTCACCCGCCAGGTGGCCGCAGGTGTCGTTGACGATCTTGAAGTTGTCCAGGTCCATGAACAGCAGGGCATGCTGGCTGCCGGAGTCGTGGGCCTCCGCCACCAGGTTGTCCAGACGGCGCTCGAATTCCTGCCGCGAGGCCAGGCCGGTGAGCGTGTCGTGGGCCACCTGCCAGCTCATCTGCCGGGTCAGTTCCCGGTTCGCGGTGACGTCGTGGAACACCATGACCACGCCGATGAGGTGGCCTTCACGGTCGTGGATGGGGGCCGCCGAATCGTCGATGGCGATCTCCCGGCCCTCTCGGCTGATGAGCAGGGTGTGGTTGGCCAATCCCACCACCTGCCCCTGGTTTCGGCAGCGCGCCACCGGGTTGGGGGCGGGCTCGCGGGTTTCCTCGTTGATGAGCACGATGACGCTCTCCACCGGCATGCCCATTGCCTCCTCCGCCCGCCAGCCGCTCAGGCGCTCGGCCACGCCGTTCATGAAGGTGATCATGCCCTCGGCGTCAGTGGTCAGCACGGCGTCGCCAATGGAGGCCAGGGTGACCTGGGCCCGCTCCTTTTCCTCGAAGAGCTGGGCCTCCATGTTCTTCTGTTCGCTCACGTCGGTGTGCACGCCGACGAAGCGGGTGGCCCGGCCGGCCTCGTCGCGCACGGCCCGGCCCCGGCTCATGATCCAATGCCAGCTCCCGTTCTTGTGGAGGGCGCGGAAGGCCGCCTCGAAGCGGGGCGTGGCGCCGTCCAGATGGGCCTGGAAGGCGTCCAGCACGGACCCGATGTCGTCGGGATGGATGATGCCGTGCCAGGCGGGCAGGCCAGCGGGCAGGTCGCCGGGGGCGTGGCCCAGCATTTCCGCCATGCGCGGGGATTGATAGACATCGCCCGAAACCAGATCCATGTCCCAGATGCCGTCGTTGGCGCCGGCGACGGCCAGATCGAAGCGCTCCTCGCTGGCGCGCAGGGCATGGAGCAGGCTTTCCCTTTCCCGGGCCCGGCGGTCCTGTTGCAGGCCCGCCCAGCCGATGCCGGTAAGCCCCAGCAACCAGATGCCCAGATGGCTGAACAGCAGGGTCCCCTGCGAACGTTCCAGGCTGGCCAGGTAGGGCGCCATGGGCAGGTTCACGCCGGTGGCGCCGCGCATGTCCCCGGTCTTGTAGCCCAGGATGCCGTGGCACTTGTCGCAGCCGGGCTCCATGTGCATGGCGTGGAGGTAGCGCAGGTGGGGCTGGCCATCCAGGTCGGCCACCGCCCAGACCTCGAACTTGTCCCCCCGGGTGAAGGCCAGCAGTTGCTCCTTCTCCCAGGCATCCGGCGCATTGGCCGGATTGAGTTGCTTCAGCCCGGTGATGCGGCCGCGGATGCCGTACTCCTGGGCGTAGCGGTCCATCATCTGGCGCAGCATGGAGGCGGGATTGAGCAGGGTGAGACGCTGCCCGTCCTGGGTGGTCACGTCCCGACCCGGCACATGGGCGAGCCAGGGCACGGATTGCTGGGTGGGCGTGATGGGCACGTAGACGCCGCCATGGCTGGTGGCCCAGCGGCGGAAAGTGATGTCCTTGTTGTAGTTGGCCTTGGCTTCTGCATAGGCCAGTTCCATGACCTGGCTTTTTTCCAGATGCAGGTTCCAGAGCAGGGAGGCGCCCACCGCCAGGGTCCAGGCCAGGGCGGACAGCCAGGCCAGCCGCCGGGGTGTGAGGATACGCCAGGCACTCGGGTGACTGCCGGGGGGTTCCAGGCTATTTGCTGTGATTTTGCGCCATCCCATTTCCGTCCCCTGCTGATTGGTTTGACCCGGATGGCGGATTTCCACCCGGGTATTGGGCGGAATATTAGTAGCTGCAAATATTCAATACCAGACCCGAGTGTCTTTTGACTCGGCATCGTCGGTTGGCCTGGCAGGCCCAACTCCGCCCTGAACCCGTTGGGCGTCCCGGATCAGCCCGACCTTTGTGACCGGTCCGGCAGGGGTGGTGTGGCTTCAACGGCCCAGGATTTCGGCGTAGAGGGCGGCGTAGGCCCGGGCGCTGTTCTCCCAGCTGAAATCCTGGTGCATGCCCGCCAGCATCATCCGCTTCCAGGCGGTCTTGTCGGCATACAGGGCCATGGCCCGTTCCACCGCCAGCCAGAGGGCGTGGGCGGTAGGCTCCTGGAAGACGAAGCCGGTGACGCCGTCCTCCACCGTGTCCCGCAACCCGCCGGTGGCATGGACGATGGGCGGAGTGCCATAACGCAGGCTGTACATCTGATTCAGGCCGCAGGGCTCGAAGCGGGAGGGCATGAGGAAAAGGTCGGCGCCGGCCTCGATGCGGTGGGACAGGCCTTCGTCGTAGCCGATGAAGCAGGCCACCCGGCCGGGATGGCGGGCGGCGGTGTCCCGCACGGCCTGTTCGATGGCCTTGTCGCCGGTGCCCAGCATCACCAGTTGCCCGCCCCGGTGCACGATGCCTTCCACCACCGCCAGCACCAGATCGAGACCTTTCTGGTAGGTCATGCGGGCGATGAGACCGAACAGGGGAGCGTCCGTGTCCTGTTCCAGGCCCATCTCTTCCCGCAGCTTCTGCTTGCAGCGCTTCTTTCCCGCCGGGGCCCGGGAGGAGTACTCGCCATCCAGGAACAGGTCCGAGGACGGGTTCCAGTAGCCCGTGTCGATGCCGTTGAGGATGCCGCGCAGCTGGGACTTTCGGCTCGCGAGCAGGCCCTGCATGCCCATGCCCAGGGGTTCGTGCTGGATTTCCTCCGCGTAGCTGGGGGAGACGGTGGTGATGCGGTCGGCGTAGTAAAGCCCCGCCTTGAGGAAGGACAGGTTGCCGTAATACTCCACGCCCTCGATGGAGAAGCTCTCGGGGGGCAGCGCCATCTGGGCCATGGTCCCAGGCGGAAAGATGCCCTGATAGGCCAGGTTGTGCACGGTGATCAGGCTGGGTGCCGGGCGGCCCAGGAAGTGCAGGTAGGCGGGCGCCAGGCCGGTCTGCCAGTCGTTGCAGTGGAGCAGGTCGGGCCGCCAGTCCAGGGGCGAGCCCGGCGCCGCCAGCCGCGCCGCCGCCTGGCTCAGCACGGCGAAGCGCAGGCCGTTGCCCGCATGATCATGACCTTTCTCTTATCCACATCTCCGAGCCCACGAGACCGTACTAGAGCTCGTATCCCGTCCTCTGCTTGAAAA
>CAZYEY010000147.1:0-19558 GCA_964646585.1 uncultured Thiobacillus sp.
GCCGCCTTGTTGGTGAAGGTGATGGCGGCGATGTGGCGGGCCTCGATGCCGCAGGCGGTCACCAGATAGGCGATCTTGCGGGTGATGACCCGGGTCTTGCCGGAGCCGGCACCCGCCAGCACCAGCAGGGGGCCATCCAGATGCTTCACGGCTGCACGCTGCTGGGGATTGAGGTCGTCGAGCTGGGACATGGTGGGAGACAAAAGAAAACGGCCCGCGCGAGGCGGGCCGTCTCGGCGCGGATGTATTTCAGCGCAGGCCGGAGATGTACTCGGCCACGGCCTTCATTTCCTGGTCGGTCATCTTGCGGGCGATGATCTGCATCATCTTGCCGCCATCGTTGGCCCGGTCGCCGCTGCGGAAGTTCTTCAGCTGGGTGAGCACGTACTTGCTGTGCTGGCTGGCCAGGCGTGGGAACTGGACGGGGATGCCGGCGCCGGCGGGGCCGTGGCAGGAGGCGCAGGCGGGCACGCCGCTGCCCTGGTTGCCACCCTTGTAGATCTTCATGCCTTCGGCGGCCAGGGCGGCGTCCTTGGCCTGTTTGGGCTTGGGTTGTTGAGCGGAGAAGTAGGCGGCCAGGTTGAGCATGTCTTCGTCGGACAGCTTGGCGGCATTGGGCGCCATGGTGGCGTTCTTGCGGGCGCCGGACTTGAATTCGGAAAGCTGCTTGGCGATGTATTCCGGATGCTGCCCCGCCAAGCTGGGATAAATGGGATTGGCGCTGTTGCCGTCGGCGCCGTGGCAGGCGGCGCACACATCGTTGACGATCTTCTGGGCCTTGGCCGCATCGCCCTTGGCGGCGGGGACTGGCGCAGGGTTGGCCCAGGAGGTCGCGGCGAACAGCAGGCCGGTCAGCAACAGGAAGGATTTCATGGGAAGCTCCTCAAATCCAGGAAGACGGCAAGGGAAATCGCGGCATTCTAACGGCCCGTTTGTTATAGTGCCAGCCTTTCACGGGGACTCCGTTCCCCGTGTTCGCCAAGCCATGCTCAACGCCAGTTTCCACATTACCGTCGCCAGCGTGGGGGATCTGCCCCGGGACAGTCGGGCCGAGGTTGCCTTCGCCGGCCGCTCCAACGCGGGGAAATCCAGCGCCATCAACACCCTGTGCAACCACAAGCGCCTGGCTTTCGTGAGCAAGATGCCGGGCCGGACCCAACACTTGAATTTCTTCAGGGTGGAGGAAGGGCGCTTCCTGGTGGACCTGCCGGGCTATGGCTTCGCCCGCGCGCCCAAGGACCAGAAGCAGGTCTGGCAGGCGCTGATAGGTGGCTATCTGGCGAACCGGCTCCCGTTGGCCGGGCTGGTGCTCATCATGGACTGCCGCCATCCCCTGACCGAACTGGACCGTTCCCTGCTGGACTGGTTCAAGCCCGCAGGCAAACCGGTGCATGTCCTGCTTTCCAAATCCGACAAACTGTCGCGCGGTCCGGCCTTGCAAACCTTGCGACGAGTCAGGGATGAACTCGTCAATCTGGGGCTCGATGCCAGCGTCCAGTTGTTCTCCAGCCTGAAGCGGGATGGGGTGGACGAGGCGGAGGATGTGCTTCGGAACTGGTTGGGCGTGCCCAAAAAAAACCCGGCTCAAGGGGAGGGAGCCGGGCAAATGTCGCCTTAATGTTGCATTAAGGCACCCGCTCAGGGAGGAGAAGCGGGAGACGAAGCGACTCGTCTTGGTCATAGAGGGGCTGCCAACACGCTTTGTTCCCGTCCTGCCCTCGTTAGAATTGGTATTTTCGTTTCAGGAGTGTGCCCATGTTCGACCTGTCCAGCTTCCCCAGGAAACGCATGCGGCGCATGCGCCGGGACGAGTTCTCCCGCCGTCTCATGCGGGAGAACACCCTGACCGCCGCCGACCTGATCCTGCCGGTGTTCGTGCTGAACGGGGAGAACCGGGTGGAGGACGTGGTTTCCATGCCGGGCGTGCAAAGGGTCAGCCTGGATAAGTTGTATGGGTTGGCGGAGTCGTGCCTGCGACTGGGTGTGCCTGCCCTGGCCCTGTTCCCCGTGGTGGACATGGGCCTGAAGAGTCTGGATGCGTCTGAGGCCTATAACCCCAAAGGTCTGGTGCCCCGGGTGGTGGCCGGGCTCAAGGCGCGCTTCCCGGAATTGGGCGTCATCACCGACATCGCCCTGGACCCCTACACCAGCCACGGTCAGGATGGCCTCATCGACGAATCCGGCTACGTGCTGAACGACGAGACCATCGCCGTGCTTACCCGCCAGGCCGAATGCCATGCCGCTGCCGGGGCCGATGTGGTGGCGCCCTCGGACATGATGGACGGCCGCATCCGTGCGGTGCGCGAGGCCCTGGATGCTGCCGGATTCATCCACACCCGCATCCTGGCCTATTCCGCCAAATACGCTTCCAGCTTCTACGGTCCCTTTCGCGACGCGGTGGGCTCTGCCGCCAACCTGGGCAAGGGCAACAAGCACACTTACCAGATGGACCCGGCCAATTCCGACGAGGCCCTCTGGGAAGTGGGCCTGGACCTCCAGGAGGGGGCCGATATGGTCATGATCAAGCCAGGGATGCCCTACCTGGACATCGTCCGACGGGTGAAGGACGCCTACCAGGCGCCCACCATGGTCTATCAGGTGAGCGGCGAATACGCCATGCTCAAGGCCGCCGCCCAGAATGGCTGGCTGGACGAAAGGGCCTGTGTGCTGGAAAGCCTGCTGGGCTTCAAGAGGGCCGGCGCCGACGCGGTGCTGACCTACTTCGCCCTGGACGCGGCCCGCTGGTTGGCGGGGAAGTGATCATACGTAGCGCGCCCGGCGCTCCCGCTCGACGCGAATGATGTAGCGCTGGATGGCGGTTTCCACGCTGGGGGGCAGGTCGATGAACTGGCAGCCGGCCCGGTGGGTGAGGCGCCCGTTCTTCAGGGTGATATCGAAGGTGGTGCGCACGGAAAGGCTCAAGGCGAATTCTCCCGTGCCGGGCAGCGCGATGCGGCAGCCATGGTGGACATCCCCCGCTTTCAGCCGACCTTCCTCCTGATAGGCCAACACGCCCACGCCACCGATGCTGATGTCCACCACGACCGTTTCCATGAGGCCGGAGTCGGTGTTGAGCAGACACTTGACCGGATTCACCACGGAAGTGACCAGGCGGTAATATTCGCGCCGCTGAAGGCGCAGGATCTCGGCGGGAATCGGCACCCGGAAGGCGGGATCTTTGCCGATGGAAGCAGCCTCCATGGGGCCGCTGGAAAACTGGATATGAACTTGGTCGTGGGTGGTGGCGCAGGTGCAATGGCCGCTCGCCAGCAACTTGGCGTTCATGTCTGCGTCCACCCCTTGCTCCAGGAGCAGGTGGCCTTGTGACGCATCCACGGAAAGCAATGTGGACAGGACGAAGTCCCTGCCGTTCTCGCCGTATATCGCCACCAGATTCCTGCCTTCCCGCACCTCGTTGAGGTAACGGACGATGTCGGGGTGATGGGTGACCAGATAACGCCCCCGTTCTTCGGTGGAAATCAAGTCGATTTTCATGGGGCGATTGTAGCGGAGGTGGCGGTCAGAACCCTATTCGCGTCAGCCCCTGCCTGGCTACCTGACCGCGAGGGCTACACCCGCATGGCGGTCAGAACCCTATTCGCGTCAGCCCCTGCCTGGTGGGAAATGTTCGTCCTCAACCCTGCGCTATGTGATGGGTGGGGTGTCCCCCTTGCTTTTCTTAAACCATGCCAGGAGTGTCGGGTTTTTTTCCTCCAGGTTCCTTTCCAGATCCGCGATGCTGGCGAGGTAAAGGGAGACAGGCCCGTAGTAATCCACCTGGGGGCTGATTTGTCTGTAAGGGAAATGCATGCGCGCCAGCATCCTGGCCAGGGTGCGCTCCATGGAGGCGTACCAGTGGGTGATGTCGTTTTCCTTGCTGTAGCGGTACATCTTCCGGAACATGCCTAGCAGGATGCGGGGGGAAGTGCTTTGGTCCACTGCCGGCGCAACCCGGGTGTATTCCGGGTTGGGTTGTTTGGCACCACCACCCAGGCCCTTGAGCCGGGTCAGCAGGGAGGAAAAACCGAATTCTGATGCATCCGGTTTTTCCCGGAACTGGGGCACGATGATGAGGCGGGAAACCTCCGCCGCCTTGCCGGGCGGCGGCAAAACCACGTCGGGTGAAGGCACGCAGAAATCCTGGAAAGGAAAGCGTTGGTTCTCCTTGGGAATCACCAAGCGAACAGTACCGACGATCTCACCTGTCTTGCTATAGGCCGCGAAGTTGACGGAGTAGTCGTCAAAGCTGTCGTACTCCTGGCCGTCCGGATAATTTTTGGGATCCAGGAAGCCCTTTTCCTTGCAATAAACCGCATAGCGTAAGGAGTGGACGTCTTTGTGCATCTATGGTCACCGGTGGCCATGTGGGAAATCAGGAGCCCTGAACTGGGCAATGAATACTAAACCATTACCGAGCGCTTCGAATGGTCGGCCACCTCCATGCACCGAGGGGGGGCGGGAGGCGCTTTGACAAAGGAATTCCGGAAGTCCAATAAAAAACGGCATCACGTTGCCGTGATGCCGTTTTTGCGTGGGAGGCTGAGATTACGCAGCCAGCTTGCGGCGGGCGGTGAAGCCCAGACCCAGCAAGCCCAGACCAACCAGCGCAATGGTGCCCGGCTCGGGAACCGCTCTCACCTTGCCGAGAGCGAAGTCCGCGGAAGCATAGGCCGCGGTGTTGTAGAAGACGATTTGCAACGCGCCAATGTTGGTAAAGTCGATGGCGCCCAGGTTGCCGCCCCGGGTGATGGTGAAGTTGAGCTGGGTCGAGGGGTCGACGCAAGCCGGCGGGGCGGATACGCCGTCGCAATAGCTGCCGTCAGCCAGGTTGAACCAGTCGAAGTTGTAGTGGGACACGTACAGGCCAGAAGGAACAGGGAACTGAACGTCGGCCGCAAGGGTCACCGCGCTGCCGTCCATATCCCAGACCTTGATTTCGTAGCTGAACCCCAGGTCGGCGTACAGAATATCAGCCAGGAAGGTATCGACAACGCCGCCCATCGTCAGGTCGAAGCCGCCCAGACCCGTCGTATCGACGCTGGCGCCATTAGCCCCGGCATTGTTGGCGCCGTCCCAGGTGATGACAGCCTTGCTGGTAACACCAGTGGCGTTATCGATGGTGAGCTGGCCTGCGCCAACGGAAATGGCGGCGTCACCCTGGGTAGGAAGACCGAAGGAATCGGTCAGCTTGTCGATCGAAATGTCACGATAGCCGCCGATCACGGAAGCGAAGGAACCAGACTGGCTCCAAGCCGGGCTGCCGATGAGTGCGGTTTGCACAGACTGACCAGTGGCGGGCTCGGTAAACAGATCGATGATCACTTCACCGGCTTGGGCAGCACCACCAAAAACACATGCGGAGGCCAGCGCGGTGGAAATCGCAGTCTTCATAACGCTCATGAGATTACTCCTTATATCAAGTTAGAGTCCGCGGTAAGAAGGGTGTCGGACCTTGGCAAGCTATAAGCACATCGCGTGCCAGGTATTGGTGGTTATAAAAATCAGTAGGTTATCTTCGTTGTGTGGAATGAGGGGGTTGGGGTGTAAAAAGCTTCGACATGCCACGAGGGGCAACGACCGGTTTTTCATCCAGGTTTGCGACGTGGTCATGCCGCCTCCGATCAGTCGGTGATGTTGATAATTTGAGAGAGATGCCGCTTGAAGCTGTGAAGTACGAGATTCGGGGCAGATATGACCGGCCGACCCGATAGCAGGTCGTGAATCATGGAGGCAGCCATGGCGCCAATGGAAAAACTGCCGATGGCAACCTGCGAGGCAGGGCAGGGTTTGCCGTCTTTCATGCGGGTGAGCACGTCGGTGATCTGTTCCGTTACCTCTTGGTCGAGATGGGGTACCAGGCGGCCGATGAAGGCGGCGAACACGTCCACATAACTGGGCACATGGCCTTCGCTGGCGGCGGCGACGCGTTCCACGTCGGGCGCAATCATGTCGGCGAGTGACAGGGGCGAGGAGGCAGGGAAGTACCATACCAATGCGCCAAAGCCGACACTGAGCGCGGTGAAGATTTCCTTGCCCTGGGTTTTCGCGCTGGTGTGCAGGCGCAGGATGGCTTGCAGATCAAGAAAATCCACCGTGTCAAAGACGATGTCGGATTTGCCGATGATGGTGTCGGTATTGTCCGCATCCAGATAAGCTTTGATGGCCTCGACCTTGGCCTCCGGATTGATGCGCAGGATCTTGTCCTTGAGCGCTTCGACCTTGGGCTTGCCCACGTCTGTGAAATCGTAGAACTGACGGTTCAGGTTATGGGCGTCCACCACGTCTCCGTCCACCAGGATGAAGTGCTCGAAGCCCATTCTGGCGGCGCAGATGGCGGGGCTGCTGCCGATGCCGCAGCCAGCGATCAGGAGTTTGGTATTGCGGATTTTCGCTTGAGTCGGGGCATCGATGTAGCCGCTGTTCCGCATCACGAAGATGTCGTAGTCGAAATTGGATGACATGTACTTGCCTCCTGATGGTGAGTTAAAAAGAAATTCATTGCATTGTATTGAAGTGGCCATCCAGAAACCGGTGCGATCCGGAAGCCCCGATTCGGCATGTTAGCATCGGCCTTGTCACCTGCCGTGCCCAGCTTCGGCGAGAGGAACACCGTGGACTATCTCAGGCTATTCACCCAGCAGACTTATTTCAAATTCCAATGCGTGGATGGTTTGCCGGCACTGGATGAGACCTTCAGGCTGCGTTATCAGGTTTATTGTCTGGAACGCGGCTTCTTGTCCCAGGAGGATTACCCTTCGGGTAGCGAACAAGACGAGTTCGATGACCGTTCCGAGCATTTTTCCGCCTATGATCGCCATGGGCATATTGCAGGATCGGTCCGCCTCGTCCAATGGTCGGAAGAACTGAAGTATCCGTTTGAGCACCATTGCCCGGTGTTCCCGGACTTCAGGCTGCCGCCAAACGAAGAGGCTCAGGAAATCTCCCGGCTGGTGGTGAGCAAGGAATATCGCAGGCGCCAGGGAGATAACTGGCTGGGCATCAACGAGGGCGGTGCGGAGGAGTTGCCAGAAGACATCGCGGCCAAACGTGGTGGCCACCCCATCATCGTTCTGGGGCTCTATCGCGAGATGTATCGCTTCAGTAAGCGAAATGGTATTCGCTACTGGTATGCGGCGATGGAGCGTTCACTCGCAAGACTGCTGGGGCGATATGGGTTCGAGTTCAAGCCGATTGGGCCGGAAGTGGACTATTACGGGCCGGTCGGGGTGTATCTTGCGAGCCTGGAGGAATTGGATGCGCGGGTCTCCAGGGATACGCCGCACTTGTTCGAGTGGTTCAACAGCTGACCATTCATTGCCAGGCTGTTCCTATTGAAGCTTCTTCAGATAGTCCTTGGAAAACACCTTGTCTGGCAGATCCCGTAGTTTCATCTGGTCGTATTCCATCACGGAGCGCTCCCCAGGCTTGAGGGCGTCTTCCATGACCAGCCGGGTGGGACGTTTCTTGCCGGCCATGGTCTGATAATTCTCGTAAGAGCAGGTTTTCATGAGCCGGTTGGAGAGGGAATAGAACTCGGCTTTGCGTGGACGAAAATTGGCCTGGTTCACCCACAACATCACTCGGTGATAGGTCACGCCCCGGTCTACGGCCATGAGCTCCAATACGTGATGGTTTTCGCCATCGACCTTCTCCGTCCGCACGAGCCGGGGGGTGTAGTCACCGACAAAATTGGCTCGTGCCAGGTCTCCATTGGAGACCTCCCCTGTCAGACGTTGGGCGAGGCCGAGCCGGATGGGTTGGGATACGTTGGGCATGAAGACCCAGAGATCGCGGCCCTTCATGAGCATAATCTGACCCCGCTCGGAAGCGGGTTCAAGTATCATCACCACGGTGTTTTCATTGCCCTTGGAAAGTACTCGGTATTTTCGATTTTCCGGTTCCTGACCCGGGGCCGTGCTGACGATGGAGATGTCCACCTGGAACCCTTCGGCTGGAAAACGGATTTCGTCGGACTTTTCCAGAATGGTGCGGGCGAGGTCTTCCTCGGCGGTTTGTTCGTTCGCCAGAGATGCGGAGGGCAGGGCCAGCATGAGGCCCAAAATCAATAAGATATGGCGATGAAAGAAAGCGGAAATCACAGGCATAGTATTCATCATCCAATGTCGCAGCCCCACACGGAACCCACTTCATGAGCCTCGTCCGCGTCGAAGGCGTCACCAAGGAATATCAACTGGGCGACCAGAAGGTGGTCGCGCTGCACAATATCACACTCTCCTTTGACGAAGGCGTGTTCCTGGCCATCGCTGGCCCCTCCGGTAGTGGCAAGACAACTCTGCTGAACATTATCGGCTGCATCGATACACCGACCCAGGGACGGGTCTTCATTGATGACAAAGAAGTCACGGGCTTGTCTGGCGATGAACTCGCGGATTTGCGAGCCCGCACCACGGGGTTCATTTTTCAGACGTTCAACCTGTTTCCCGTGCTCACGGCGGCAGAGAACGTGGAGTATCCATTGCTGCAATTGCCGGAGGTTAGCAAGGAGGAACGCCGTAAACGGGTGCGCCGCTACCTTTCCGTGGTGGGTCTGGAAAAATATATCCATCACACGCCCAACCAGTTGAGTGGCGGTCAGCGCCAACGCGTGGCCATTGCCAGGGCACTGGCCATCAACCCGCGCATCGTTTTGGCCGACGAACCCACGGCAAACCTGGATAGCAAGACCGGCGAAGGCATTCTGGGTTTGATGAAGGAGATCAACCGTCAAATGGGTACCACCTTCATCTTCTCGACCCACGACCGCCGGGTCATGGCCATGGCCGATAGACTCATCCGTATCGAGGACGGGCATCTGGCCATGCTGGCGATGAAGGTGGCGGATCGTTGGAAACTGGTCAGAACCGACCGTGCTCAGAAGAGAAAAAGGGAAACGGAGTCATGAAGAAAATCAGAAATCAAGTTCTACATGTCTTGCTGGCGTCAGCTTGCACATTGGCCGCAAGCTCCCTTCCCGCCACAGGGGCGAATACCTCCGCAGCGAAAGATGACGATCTGCCATTGTCCAAGGATGCGTTGTTTGCCGACTTGCCCGAGGCGGAAAAGAAGAGCGTGGGCAAACCCGGAGCGGAAGACGCCTTACCCGAATCCAAAGAGGCTTTGTTCGCGGATTTGCCTGAGAAAGACGTCACAGAGAAGGCTGTGACAAAGGAGGTCTTACCTGAAACGAAGGATGCCTTGTTCGATACGGCGCCTTCCCCAGAAAAGGCCATGGCGCCCACCTTGCCGGCTGTCGAAAAAGCGGCATCTCCGGTCAATGCCGATCCTGTTCCCGCCAAGAGGGTGGCGGCATCCGGGAAGTCGGCGGTGAAGGGGTACTTCCAAACGGAGCTGGCCAGAGCGATCTCTTCCCCAGACCATTGGACCAAGGCGCTGGGCAGGCTGGAATTCGGCAGTCAGGGCAGGCTGGGCTCGGAGGTGCAATGGAAAGCGTCGGCACGGATCGATTACAACGCCATCTATGACCTGACCAATTTCTACCAGGATCCGGTCCGAGGGGATCAGCGGGCCGAATTCAACCTGCGGGAGACCTATCTGGATTTCTCTGCAGGCGGCTGGGACTGGCGACTCGGACGACAGCATATCGTCTGGGGGGAGATGGTGGGCCTGTTCTTTGCCGATGTGGTGTCCGCCAAGGATTTACGAGAGTTTGTCCTGCCCGACTTCCAAGTGATGCGGATCCCCCAGTGGGCGGCCCGGACCGAGTATTTCGACGGGGATTTCCACGCGGAATTGGTCTGGATCCCCTTTCCCAGCTATGACAAGGTGGGTAGGCCAACCGACATCACCCGGCCAGGGGCTGGCGCGGATTTCTATCCCTACCCGCCTTCCATCGGGGCGCCAACCATCCTTGCCGAGGACAAGCCGAATACCAGTCTGCGCCATGGCAATTTCGGCATCCGGGCTACCCAGTTGACCAAAGGCTGGGACATGTCAGCCTTCTATTACACCAGCATGAACAGCTATCCCACGTGGTATCGGGATCCAGTCGTGAAGACTACCTTCACGCCCCGGCATGACCGGATCTGGCAGGTTGGCGGCACCCTGGGCAAGGACCTGGGAAGCTTCGTGCTCAAAGCGGAGGCCGTATACACCCGGGGCCGCCGCCAGAACCTGGTAACGGATCTGGCCGACGTGGATGGGGTGGTGAAGCAGAACACCCTGGATTGGGCTGTGGGGCTGGATTTCAATCCGGATACCGACACCCGGGTCAATACCCAGCTTTATCAGAGCTACACCTTCAAGCACAATGCGGACACGATCCCGGACCGGGCGGAAACCGGGGTGTCCTTTCTGTTGAGCCGTGGCTTGCCGGGTAACTGGCGGGCGGAAATCCTGCTGGTACATAGCCTCAACCGGCAGGATTGGATGTTGAGACCCAAAGCCACCTGGAAATTCAAACCGGATTGGCTGCTCACCTTTGGCGCCGATTTCTTCGGTGGCCCGCCAGATGGGCCGTTCGGACAATACGACGGGAACGACCGGGTCTACGCCGAATTGCGTTACGACTTCTGATCGCAGTCAGATGTTCTGGCGCAAGGCATCCACCACCGGGATGCGGCGCACCTTCAGCGCCGGGACAATGGCGGCCAGAACCGTGGCGACGAAGCCTACTGCGAAGGCGCCTGCGACCACCCCAGGCACCACCAAAACATGAGCGGTGTAGGGTAGATCGGAGTTCGGCGGCGGCGGCATGGGAATGCCAACGGCGGAAATTGTCAGGGCCAGCGCGATGCCCAGCACCACGCCGGCAGTGGCGCCCATCAGTCCGATGAAGGCGTTTTCCATCATGATCAAAGAAAAGATTCTGCGGGTTCTATTGCCCAGCGCAGACATGGTGCCGAATTCCCCGACGCGCTCGAACACACTCATGTTCACGCTGTTGGCCACGCTCAGGAGCACCATGAGCAGGATGATGAAGCGCAGGATGCCGAACTGGGCGTCATACATTTCCACGGTCTTGGCGTAGAAGTCATTGAGCTTGATCCAGTCGTTGACTTCCAGGCCGGCGCCCTCGAAGCGACGCAGCAACTCGTTCTGGACCAGGGTGGTGTCCTTGGTTTCCTTGAGCGCCACGACAAGGGTATTCACCCCCTGGGTTGCCAACAGATCCTGGGCCGCTGCCAGCGGGATGCGAATCGCATGGGCGTCGTAATCCTTGGAAAAGGTCTGGAAGACGCCCACGACCTGGAATTCCAGGCTGTTCAGTGCGCCATCAGGGGTGTTGATGACCACGTTGGCCCAGTCTCCTGGGGACAGCTTCAAGGCCTTGGCAAGGCCGTGCCCGAGCATCATGCCATTGGTGTCCCCATCCACCAGCCGCCGACCGGCGGCGATCACCAGACCGCTGCCGAGTTTGTTTTCCCGGCCGGGTTCGATGCCTTCGCCGATGATGGGGCGATCCGAACGGCCGTTGTTGAGAAGTCCTGAAAAGAACAGACGCCCCATGACCTCATCCACGCCTGCCACCGACTTGATTTGCTGGCGCAAGGGCTCCGGTTCCTTGATCAGAAATTTATCCGGACTGCGGGCGCCTTTTTCGAAGTAGCCCTGTTTGGCCACTTGCATGTGCCCGGACTGAGAGTGAATCAGCACTTCCCCCAGTTGTACGAAGATGTCCTGGACAAAGCCGCCACTGAGAATCAGGCCCACCACGCCGGCAATGATGGCCAGCAAGGTCATCCCGGTTCGCGCTTTGTGGCGGAAGACGTTGCGCAGGGCGAGTTTCCACATGGCAGGGCGATATCAGCGGTTATGGCGCAGCGCGTCGACGATGACCAGGCGGGATGCGCGCCAGGCGGGGTAGATGCTTGCCAGCAGTGTGGTCAGCACGGCAAGCAGCAAGGCCTCGACGACAATGGAAGGGGTGATGATGATGCTGGCGACGTATCCCCTGGACATGCCTGGCGCGGGGGGCATGGGAATGCCGATCCAGGAGATGAGCCCGGCCAAAGCCAGGCCGATCAGTACCCCCACTACCCCGGCGACAGCGCCCAATAAGCCCCCTTCCAGCAGAAACAGCCCCAGAATTCTCGCCCGTCGCACGCCCAGCGCCATGGCGGTGCCGATCTCCACGGTACGCTCCATGACGCTCATGGTCATGGTGTTGCTGATGCTCAGAATGATGATGACGGCGATGATCAGTTTGACCACGCCCATTTGCTGGGAGAAAAGCTCCACCATCTTGTTGTAAAAGTCGGCCAGCTTTGTCCAGGGCGTGATTTCGTAGGACTTCATGGCGGAGTCTGTGGCCAGTTTCGCCATGACTTTGTCGGTCAGATCCGTATCCTTCAGGGTGACGACCCAGAGATGGGCGCCTTCCGTCTTGAGCAATTGCCTCGCGAACTTGATGTCGATGCGCAGGATGTTGTCGTCGAACTCTTTCATGGACGTGGAGATGAGGCCGCGCACCGTGCCTTCCACCGCGTTCATGCCACCGGTTGCCGTATTGGACAGAAGGACGACCTGATCGCCGGTCTTGACCCCCAGATTCGCCGCAAGACCGGCACCGAGCACGATGCCGTTTGGATCGTCCGGAGCGAGCAGCCTGCCTTCGATGACGAGAATATTGGATGAGTATGGGTCCTTCACGGGATCGATGCCCTCGGCAATGAATGAGAGCGTGGTTTCCCCATGACTCACCAGCCCGTAAAAGGCTAGCCTGGGAGAAATTGCTTTGGCCTCGGGCAATTTGTTCAGTGCTGACAAGGCCGGAGAACTGGCGGGCAGGAGGTATGCGTAGGGGTCGGACTGGGCATTAGCCTGGTAACCCGGCATGGAGACCTGGATATGTCCCAGTTGATTCGTGGTGGACTCCTCCCGAGTGGACCAGAAGGTCCACTCGATGTAGCCCGCCGTCAGCATCATAGCGATCACCCCGAAGCCTATGGCCATGATGGCGATCAGACTGCGGCGCCGATGGCGAAGGATGTTGCGCAGCGACAGGCGCAAATCCACCCCGAGGGTGGGGGGAAAGATTTGCGCGTAGTGCCTCACAGCGTTTTGAGAAGCGCCTTGGCGGCGTCTAGTTCAGGAAACTTGTCGCCGGAAGCGATGGCTGCTTCCAGTTCTTTGCGGGCACCGGACTTGTCCCCTTGCTTGCTCAGCGCGACGGCCAGGTGGTAGCGGATGGCGCCAACCTTGGGGGCTGCTTCGGCAGCCTTGCGCAGAAGATCGATGGCCCGGGGCAATGGGCCTTGATCCACCAAAATCCAGCCCACGGTGTCCATGACGCTTGGATTGGTCGGGGCCAGCTTGAGTGCCTGCTCCGCCGTGGCAAGGGCACGTGGATCCTTTTCCTTGTGGTAAAGGCTTGCGAGATTGTTGAGCGCCAATACATGGTCAGGGGCGGTTTTCAACAGGGCTTCGTACTGAACGATGGCATCCCGGTTCCGTTTTTCCATCATGTAGATCTGGGCGGCGAAGGTGCGCAGGCCGACGTCCTTGGGTGTTGCCTGCAAGCGCTCCAACAGACGTTTTTCAGCGCCCTTGCCGTCACCGGCATAAGTGAGCATCCAGTGTCGTTTGACGAAAATGTCCAGGCTGTGGCCTAAGTCCAGTGCCCGCTCATAGGCCTTGGCGGCCAACGAATAGGATTTCTGCGAAAAATGGATGTCCCCTTCTCTCTCATGGCCGATTGGGGATTTCGGGTGTTGTTGTTGCATCTGACGGGCGATCCTCAGCGCGGCTTCTGGCTGCTTGGCCGAGATTTCCAGCCGGATGAGCGCATCCTGGGCGGCCAGATAATCCGCCTTGATCTGGAGTGCACGGGCGAGACTGTGTCGGGCGGCGTCGGTTTGATTGTCTCCCAATTGCGCAAGGGCAAGCCGCAAATGGGCCTCGGGGGAATCCTTGTTCTTTTCGACCAGGGTGGTGAAGCTGGAGATGGCATCGGACTTGGATCCGGCAGCGCTTTGGACGCTACCCAGCAAGGCCAGGGCCTGGGAACTGTTCGGGTAGGCTTTCACGACCTGCCGGGCAAGTTCGAGCGCCTTGTCCTTGTTCTTTTTCGCCAAGTGGTAACGGATCAGTTGTTCAGTAGGCTGGATCGCCTCGGGATGGGACTTGACCGCCTTTTCCAGCCATTGGACGTATTCCTCTTCCTTTTTTTCCACCCTGGCCAGTTCCGACAAGGCAAGCATGGCCTGGAGATTGGTCGGTTCCTTGGCGAGGATGGACTCGAAACGCTTGCGCGCCGCAGTCGTGTTCTTGTCCGCCAGATCGAGTCGCGCCAGCCCCATGGCGGCGGGAAAGAAACCGGGCTGGATGGCGAGGGCCTTTTCCAATTCCGCGCGGGCGCCTGCCTTGTCCTTTTTGCCCAGCAGGGCGGCGGCGCGCAGGTTGTGGGTCGCAGGCTGGCCGGGCTGCTTCTTGTCCAAGATGGCAATGGCATTCAATGCAGCATCGAACTGGGCGCGCTTCATATGGTAGAGAATGAGCGCGAAGTCCGCCTTGCCGGGCTTGGCACTCAGGCGGGCCGCCTTTTCCAGGTCGGCGAGGCCCCGACTGTCCTGGCCCAGTTGCAAGCGGCTCATGCCTTGCTGGGCCATTAATTCCGGATTGTCCGGATCCAGCGCTGAGGCCCGGCCGAGATACTCGAGGGACTTGTTGGTATCGCCCAGTTGCATCTGGATTTCGGAAGCCATGTGGAACAACTGGGGATCCTTGGTGTCCGGCTGCAGGAGTGGCTCCAGGGTGATCCAAGCGCCTTTGGGGTCGCCGGTCTTGAGTTTGGAGGCCGCAAGCAGGCGGTTTGCCATGGGGTTACCCGGCACGCCGGCCACAACGCGCTGGGCGTTTTTCAGACTCTGTTCGTAGTTGCCAAGGCCGTAACTGGCGATGCCCTGGGCCAGAAGGGTGGGTAGGTGGTCGGGGATGGCTTTGAGCACCTGGAGGAAGGCTTCATTGGCCTCCTTGAGCTTGCCTCGCCGCAGTTCGAACATCCCCCGTGCGTAGCGAACCATGGGGACGCCGCCGGCGATGGATTCCGCTGCTTGCAGGGCTTTTTCCGCTTCCACGATCTTTCCCGCCTGAAGATGGATCTGAGCAATGGCGAGGTGGGCCCGGAACTGTTTGCCATCGTTGGCCAGGATGCGCTGATAAACGGCGATGGCCTCGTCAGGCTTTCTGTCCTGCTGGAGCATGGCGGCCTTGATATACAAGGCATCGCTGAATTTCGTGTCTTTTTGCAGGGCGGAGTCCACCAGGTTCATCGCCTCGGATGGCTTCCGGTCCATGAGGGCGATCTGGCCCATGAGCAGCAACAATTCCGGGTGTTGGGCATCCGCCTGGCTGGCCGCCAGGATTGCCTGGTCCGCTTCCGCACGCCGGTTCAGGGCAAGCAAGGCTTGGGCACGTGCGGCCTGGAAGGCGGCAGTGGATTGCGGGCTTAGGTTGGCGCCCCCGGCCACGGACAGCCCCAGCACCTTCTCAAATTGGCCCTGTTTCAGGAGGGACTTGGCGATTCCGGGCAGTACCTGTTCATCTCCCATGCCCAGTTCCCGGGCCTTGCTGAGCTCTTTCTCCGCGTCAGCGTATGCTTCGCTGACGAGGTAGGCCTTGCCGAGGAGGAATCGGGCATCCCGATTCTGGGGCTGAGCCTGAACGGCGCTCTTGAGCGCGATGATGGCCCCCTTGTAGTCGGCTTTATCCAGAAGCGCCTTGCCTTCCTGGAGTTGTTCCTCCGGTGATTTACCACACCCCGCAAGCGCCAGTGCTACGAGGGCGACGAAGAGCAGGGAACGGGGGCTTGACTTGGTTTTCATGGAGGCGTGATCCGGGAGTCAGGATGGGGATGCTTGGAGGGAGTCAGGATGGGGATGCTTGGATAGGGGCTACTTCAGTCCAAAGCGGTTCATCAGATCGTAGAGTGTGGGGCGCGAAACGCCGAGCATCTCCGCTGCATGGGCGACATTGCCGTTGCTGCGCGCCAGGGCTTTGATCACGGCGCCGCGCTCCGCTTCATCCCGTACCTGCCTCAGATTGAGCGGCGCGTCGTCGGAGGAGGCCGATGGCGCCACGCCCAGATCATCCTGGGTGATTTGCGGTCCATCCGACATGATGACCGCGCGCTTGATGGTGTTCTCCATCTCCCGCACGTTGCCCGGCCAGGAATGGGCTTCGATGGACTGGATGGCGTCCGGGGTAAAGCCACGCAGAGAGCGGCCCTGGGATTGCGCGAAGCGTTCCAGGAAGGCGTGGGCCAGGAGCGAACGGTCCCCCTGTCTTTCCCGCAAGGGGGGAATGCGCACGCTGATTTCCGATAAGCGGTAGAACAAGTCTTCCCGGAAGCGTCCGGTCTTGATGAGATTGTCCAGATTCTGATGGGTCGCGGCCACGACCCGGACGTCCACCGGAATCTCGCCGCGGCCACCCAGGCGTTCGATGACGCGTTCCTGCAGGAAGCGCAGCAGCTTGGCCTGCAAAGGCATGGGCAGATCGCCGATCTCGTCCAGGAAAAGGGTGCCTTTGTTGGCGTATTCGATCTTGCCGATGGTCTGCTTGGCGGCGCCGGTGAAGGCGCCCTTCTCGTAGCCAAAGAGCTCGGATTCGAGCAGATTGTCCGGGATCGCCGCGCAGTTGATGGCGACGAAGCGTTCCTTCGCGCGGTTGGACAGGTCGTGCAGCCCCCGTGCAAGCACCTCCTTGCCGGTACCCGATTCGCCCAGCAACAGCACGGAAGCATCGCTGGGCGCCACCTTCTCGATGGTGCGGCAGACCCGGAGCATTTCCGGGTCGTTGGTGATGAGGCCCTGGAGGGGCTCGGAGCGGTTGCGGGCGGAAAGGGCGCGATTCTCCTGTTCCAGGCCGTAGACCCGGAAGGCGCGATCGATCACCAGCTTGAGGATCTGTTCCTCGAAGGGCTTGTGGTAGAAATCGAAGGCGCCCAGGCCGATGGCCTTGATGGCATTGACCCGGTCCTGGTTGCCGGTGACCACGATGATCTTCGTGGCGGGGCACAGTTGCAGGATTTGCTGCAAGGCGGCCAGTCCTTCGGTGGCGCCGTCCGGGTCCGGGGGCAGGCCCAGGTCGAGGAGCACGACGGCGGGTTCGAAGCGGCGCAGATGGGCCAGGGCGCTCTCACGGTCGCCGGCGATGACGATTTCATAATCGTCCAGACTCCATTTGATCTGTTTTTGCAGGCCGACATCGTCTTCGACCAGCAATACCCTGGGGGCCTTCTCGCTGCTCATGTTTGGATGTTCTCCTCACGGCTGATGGGCAGGCGCAAGGTGAAGCGCGTACCCTGGCCGACCCTGCTGCGCACCAATACCTGCCCACCCAGCTCCTGAATATATTCTCGGCATTCGTAGGCGCCGATGCCCATGCCCGTGCCCTTGGTGGAAGCGAAGGGGCGGAACAGGCGTTCACGGACGAAGGTTTCATCCATGCCGCAGCCAGTATCCTCCACTTCGATCACGGCTCCGCCCTCCTCCCGGCGCAGTGTAACACCCACGTGGCCGTTGTACGGAGTGGCTTCGATGGCGTTTTGCACGATGTGGCCGATGACCCGGGAAAGTTTTTCCGGATCGGCCCTCACCCACAGGCCGGGGGCTTCAATGGCGAACTTGGGCTTCAAGCTGAACGCGCGCTTGCTTTGCATGACTTCCTGCATCAGCTTGTCCAAGGGCACCTCGTCGGCCCGGCTGGGGGACTGTTCATCGCGCAACTTCGCCAGCATGCGATTCATCCGGGCCACGGAGCTTTCGATGGTGACCAGCATGTCCTCCTGAAACTCCGGCTTGTGCTTGTGCTTTTCCGCATTGGCCAGGAGCAGGGAGAGTTGGGCGACCAGATTCTTGATGTCGTGGACGACGAAGGCGGCAGCCCGGTTGAAGGACTCGAACTGGCGCGCCACCGTGAGCGCTTCCGCCGCCTGGGACTGGGCCAGGTGGGCGGCGGCCTGGCGCGCGGCGGTTTTCAGCAGGTCGCTGACTTCCCAGTTGAACACCACCTTGCCCAGGGAGGGGCTCAGCACGATGAAGCCCAGCATGCGCTCATGCCAGCGCAGCGGCACGGCCAGCCAGGCATCCGGATTGTTGATGAGCCAGTCCGGCAGACGGGCCTCGGCCAGGAATTCCGGCTGGGTGCGGCATTCGTTCAGGTCGAGCACCCAGTTGCGCACTTCCATGAAGCGGGGGAAGGGGTCGTCTCCCGGCACTTCCCCATCCAATCGGGAGAGATTCCACTCCGCCACCCGGCGGTAGGGGCCGTTGTCCTGGCGCAGCCACAGAGCGGCCCCGGGGCTTTCCACCAGACGGGCGATGGCGCGGAGGATGCGCTCGTGAAGTTGGTTGCCGGGGTCGCCCTCGGTGAGCATGGACGTGAAACGCAGCCATTCTTCCCGGTAGTCGTAGTGGTAGCGGAAGAAATGCTTGGACAGCAGCACCCGTAGACGGGCGCGGGCACTGCCCGAGGTCACCACCAGCAGCAACATCAGCAGGGCGCCGAAGAGAAACACCGTCTGCAGTGCGCGTCCCCAATCCCCGCCCACCAGCCGGAGGTAGTAGCCGGCGGCGGCCATGAGCATGAGGTAGATGCCCGTGCCCAGCAGACTCACGGTATGGAAGGCCATCTGATGGGAAATGGCGACCTTGAGGTCGGTCTGGATGCGTCGCTTCAGGGAGCGCCAGATCAGGGGGACCAGAAGGGCGTTGATGCCTCCCCGGGCTGCCCAGACTTCCGCGTCGTAAGCCTTGAACAGCATGGCCTCGGAGTAGAGGTAGAAGTCGAACAGGAACATGCCGCCCAGGGCCACGCACAGGTGCTTGATGGCCCATCGTTCTTCCGCCGAGGCGTTGCGATAGAACTGCTCCAGCAGGACCAGGGCGGTGACGGAGAGAACGGCCGGGCTGACCGCCGAAGCGAGAAACTGGATGGCGGGGTGTGGGTAGACCAGGGCAGCCGCCTGGGCCGTCGCGGCCAGGACGGCAAGCCAGAGCAGCGGGCGCCCCAGGAAGGCCAGGGCGTTCTTGCTCTGGTCGGGGGCGCGCATGGCGCGCAGGTTGCGCCACAAATACCAGATCCAGACCAGGTTGCGCCCGAGCTCGGCGACCTGGGCGAGTTCCCGGCCCGCGTGGAAAAGGGATTCCAGGGCGACCATGGCGGCCCACAGGCTGCTGGCCAGGGCGGGCACCGCGACTCCGGGCACGCCGGGGGGGCCGTCCCGCCCCCTTGAGGCGAGTCCCAGCAGCAGAAAGGCTAAGGCGGCCAGGCCGTAGCTGACGGCCGCCAGGCTCAATTCAGCGTACCCCCTTGCCCAAAACGACCACCTGGGTGGTCTGCAACAGGATCATCAGGTCCAGGAACAGGCTGTGGTTTTTCACGTAGTAGAGGTCGTACTGGAGCTTGTTCATCGCGTCTTCCACGCTGGCCCCGTAGGGGAACTTGACCTGGGCCCAGCCGGTGATGCCCGGTTTGACGCTGTGACGGGCGTGGTAATAGGGGATCTGGGCGGCGAGATCCTTGACGAACATGGGGCGCTCGGGGCGCGGCCCGACGAAGCTCATGTGGCCCAGGAAAACGTTGACGATCTGGGGCA
>CAZYEY010000148.1:0-8169 GCA_964646585.1 uncultured Thiobacillus sp.
CCACCCTCCCCGCCCTGGCGGACGCCAAAGCCCGGCTGGAGGCTTTCGTCGAAGGCACCAAGGGCCTCAAGGCCCAGTTCACCCAGACCGTCATCGACAAGAGCGGCCGCAAGACCCAGGAAGCCACCGGCAACCTCTTCTTCTCCCGCCCGGGGAAGTTCCGCTGGGTCTACCAGAAGCCCTATTCCCAATTGATCGTTGGTGACGGCAAGCGCCTGTGGATTCACGACGAGGATCTGGACCAGGTCACCGTGCGCAAGCTGGACCAGGCCCTGGGGGACAGCCCTGCCGCCCTGCTGGCGGGCGACAATGACATCGCCAAACTGTTCAACCTGAAGGAAACCGGCGCCAGGGAGGGCTTGGACTGGATCGAGGCCACTCCCAAGAGCAAGGAAGGCAGCTTCGAGAAGGTGCGCCTGGGCTTCAAGGGCGAGGACATCCAGGCCATGGAGCTGAAGGACAACTTCGGCCAGACCACTCTGTTGCGCTTCACCAACCTGGAGCGCAATCCGGCCCTGGGCGCCAGCCTCTTCCGCTTCACTCCCCCCAAGGGGGTGGACATCCTTGGCGACCGCTGACTCCGGCGACCTGTTCGGTTCGTCACCGCATCAGGTCACAACGGCCAAGCAGCCAGGCAACGTCCCCCTTGCCGAGCGCCTGCGCCCGGTCCGCATCGAAGAAGTCATCGGCCAGGATCACCTGCTGGGTCCAGGCAAGCCACTGCGCCTAGCCTTCGAAGCCGGCAAGCCTCATTCCATGATCCTGTGGGGGCCGCCCGGGGTGGGCAAGACCACCCTGGCCCGGCTCATGGCCCACCACTTCGACGCCGACTTCATCCAGCTCTCGGCAGTGCTGGCAGGGGTCAAGGAAATCCGCGAGGCGGTGGAGCGGGCCCGGGTCAACCAAGCCATGGGCCGCCAGACCATCCTTTTCGTGGACGAGGTCCACCGCTTCAACAAAAGCCAGCAGGATGCCTTCCTTCCCCATGTGGAATCGGGCCTCATCACCTTCATCGGCGCCACCACGGAGAACCCATCCTTCGAGGTGGTGGGCGCCCTCCTCTCCCGGGCTCAGGTCTATGTGCTGAAATCCTTGGACGAAACCGGCCTGGCGGCTCTGCTGGAGCGAGCCCTGAGCCTGGGGGGGCTGGACATCGCCTTGGAGGACGATGGCCGGAAATTTTTGCTGGCCCAGGCCGACGGCGACGGTCGTCGCCTGCTCAACCTGTTGGAGCAGCTCGGCACCGCCATGGGAGCGGCAGGCCGCGTCAGCGCCGACGCCACCTTCGTCGGTGAAGCCCTGGCGCCTTCCCGGCGGCGCTTCGATAAGGGCGGCGATGCCTTCTACGATCAGATTTCGGCCCTGCACAAGTCGGTGCGAGGCTCCAGTCCGGATGCTTCCCTGTATTGGTTCAGCCGCATGCTGGACGGCGGCGCCGATCCTCTCTACCTGGGCCGGCGCCTCCTGCGCATGGCCGTGGAGGACGTGGGCCTGGCCGACCCCCGGGCACTGACCACTACCCTGGAAGCCGTGGCCACCTACGAGCGCCTGGGCAGTCCGGAAGGCGAATTGGCCCTGGCCCAGGCGGTCATCTATCTGGCCTGCGCCCCCAAGAGCAACGCCGTCTACACCGCTTACAACGCGGCCCGGCGCTTCGTGTCCGAGGATGGCTCCAGGCCCGTTCCGGTCCACCTGCGCAACGCCCCCACCAGGCTGATGAAGGAACTGGGTTTCGGCCGGGAGTACCGCTACGCCCATGACGAACCGGAGGCCTATGCGGCCGGGGAGCGCTATTTCCCCGACGAGCTGCCCCGGCCCCCACGCTTCTACCAACCCACCTCCCGGGGCGTGGAAGCGCGGATCGGCGAACGCCTGGCCCATCTGCGGCAACTCGACAAGGCCGCCAGCAAACCGGATGACTGATCCCTTCCAGCTTGCCTCGCCCACCCCCCGCTGCTAGAATCCGCACGCTTTGCGTCCTGCATCCCGCCGGACCGGCAAATCCACACATCCGCGCCCGTTAAGGTGCTCCGCACGGACTGGCGGAGTTCTCCGCGGATGGAGGCTCAACCTTAACCAAGGAGTCGTTTCATGTCCGTGACCATGCGTCAAATGCTCGAGGCCGGTGTTCATTTCGGCCACCAGACCCGCTACTGGAATCCGAAGATGGCCCCCTATATCTTCGGTCATCGCAACAAGATCCATATCATCAACCTGGAAAAGACGCTGCCCATGTTCAATGAGGCGGCGGCTTTTGCCCGTCGCCTGGCCGCCAACAAGGGTTCCATCCTGTTTGTGGGTACCAAGCGCCAGGCCCGCGAGATCATGGGCGAGGAAGCCACCCGCTGCGGCATGCCCTACATCTCCCATCGCTGGCTGGGCGGCATGCTCACCAACTTCAAGACTGTCAAGCAGTCGGTCAAGCGCATGAAGGACATGGAGGCCCAACTGGCCGACACCGCCTCCCTCTCCAAAAAGGAAGTCCTTCATGTTCAGCGCGAGTATGACAAGCTGGTCAACAGCCTGGGCGGTATCAAGGACATGGAGCGCCTGCCTGATGCGCTGTTCGTGGTGGACGTGGGCTACCAGAAGATCGCCATCACCGAGGCCAACAAGCTGGGCATTCCTGTCATTGGCGTGGTGGACTCCAACAACACCCCCGCCGGCGTGGACTACATCATCCCGGGCAACGACGACTCCAACCGCGCCATTCGCCTCTACGCCCGGGGCATCGCCGACGCGATCCTGGAGGGCAAGGCCCAGGTCATCGAGGAAATGGTGGCCGAAAGCCAGGATGAGTACGTGGAAGTCGAGGACGCCGGCGAAGCCAGCGCGTCGTGAGAACCGGCCGGCCCGGTCCGGTCGTCATTGCAAGCGATTCATGACGCCCCGCACAACGGGGCGTTTTTCAATACGGAAAACAGGAGTTAGAAATGGCTGAAATCACCGCCTCCATGGTCAAGGAACTGCGCGAGCGCACCGATGCACCGATGATGGATTGCAAGAAGGCCCTGTCCGAAGCTGAGGGCGACATGCAGAAGGCCGAGGAAATCCTGCGCGTGCGCTTCGGCAACAAGGCCGCCAAGAGCGCCGGCCGCGTCGCCGCCGAGGGCGTTGTGGCCATCTCCATCTCCGCCGACGGCAAGTCCGCCGCCATGGTTGAAGTGAACTGCGAGACCGACTTCGTCGCCAAGAACGACGACTTCCTGGCCCTCACTCGGACCCTGGCCGACATGGTGCTGAACCAGAATCCCGCCGACGTGGCTGCCCTCTCCGCCCTGCCTTACAACGGCAAGAGCGTGGAAGAGATCCGCACCGAGCTGGTGGGCAAAATTGGCGAGAACATGAGCATCCGCCGCTTCGTGCGCGAGGCCGCCACCGGCAAGTTCGCCAGCTACATCCACGGCAACAAGATCGGCGTGCTGGTGGATGTCTCCGGCGACGAGGCCGTGGCGAAAGACATTGCCATGCACATCGCGGCCTCCAAGCCCAAATCCCTGGATGCCTCCGGCGTGCCCCAGGATCTGATCGACACCGAGCGCCGTGTGGCCATCGAGAAGGCCAAGGAAGCCGGTAAGCCCGAAGCCATGCTGGAGAAGATCGCAGAGGGCACCGTGCAGAAATTCCTCAAGGAAGTCACCCTGCTGTCCCAGCCCTTCGTGAAGGACGACAAGCAGACGGTGGAACAGGTGCTGAAATCCAAGGGTTCCCAGTGCCATGGCTTCAAGATGTTCATCGTCGGCGAGGGTATCGAGAAGAAAGTCACCGACTTCGCCGCCGAAGTGGCCGCAGCCGCCAAGGTCTGAGCCGCCATGGCCGCCATCACCCGCATCCTGCTCAAACTTTCCGGCGAGGCCCTGATGGGCTCCGACGCCTTCGGCTACAACGCCGAGACCATGGCCGGCATCGTCGGCCAGATCAAGGAGGTGGTGGATCTGGGCACCGAAGTGGGCATCGTGGTGGGCGGCGGCAACCTGTTCCGGGGCGCCACCGGCGCCCTGTCGGGCATGGACCGGGCCACTGCGGATTCCATGGGCATGCTGGCCACGGTGATGAACGCCTTGGCCCTGAAGGACGCACTGATGACCGTGGGCGTGGAAGCCCGGGTGCAAACCGCGGTCACCATAGCCCACGTGGGCGAGCCCTTCGAGCGGGACAGCGCGGTGCGTCATCTTGAAAAGGGTCGGGTTGTCATCTTCGGCGGCGGCACGGGCAATCCCTTTTTCACCACCGATACCGCTGCCGCCCTGCGCGGCGCTGAGATCGGCGCTGACCTGATGCTCAAGGCCACCAAGGTGGATGGGGTCTACACCGCCGACCCCAAGAAGGATCCCACGGCCACCCGCTACGAGCGCCTCACTTTCGACGAGGCCATCGCCAGGAACCTGGGCGTGCTGGATACCGCCGCCTTCGCCCTGTGCCGGGAGCAGAAGCTGCCCCTGGCCGTGTTCAGCATCTTCAAGCCCGGCGCCCTCAAGCGCGTGGTGCTGGGCGAGCCGGAAGGCACCCGCGTGGTGCTTTAATCGAGGAGACAGAGATGATCGCCGACATCAAGAAATCCGCCGAAGACAAGATGAAGAAGTCCGTGGAGGCCCTGCGCGTGGAGTTCACCAAGGTGCGCACCGGCCGTGCCCACGCCGGCATCCTGGACCATGTCAAGGTGGACTATTACGGCAGCCTCATGCCCATCAGCCAGGTAGCCAACATCAGCGTCATCGATGCCCACACCCTGGGCGTCCAGCCTTGGGAAAAAAAGATGGCCTCGGCCATCGAAAAGGCCATTCGCGATTCCGACCTGGGCCTCAACCCCGCGTCCGTCGGTGAGCTGGTGCGAGTGCCCATCCCGGCCATGACCGAGGAGCGGCGCAAGGAACTGGTGAAGGTGGTGCGCGGCGAAGCCGAGGGTGGCAAGGTCGCCATCCGTAACATCCGCCGGGACGCCATCGCCCATCTCAAGGAACTGCTCAAGAACCACGAGGTCAGCGAGGACGACGAGCGCCGCGCCCAGGACGAGATGCAGAAGATGACCGACAAGTACATCGCCGAAATCGACAAGCATCTGGCCGAGAAGGAAAAGGATCTGATGGCGGTTTGAGACCCGGACCCGGGCCAACCCATCATGATCAAGCGGTTCATCAGTTCCACTGCGAACGTGCCCCCGCCGGCGACCGTGCCCCGTCACCTGGCCATCATCATGGATGGCAATGGCCGTTGGGCGAAAAAGCGGCTCATGCCCCGGGTTGCCGGCCACGCCCAAGGTGTGGAGCGGGTACGGGACATGGTGGAAGCCTGCATCGAGCGGGGTGTGGAATACCTCACCTTGTTTGCCTTCAGTTCCGAGAACTGGCGCCGTCCCCAGGACGAGGTCAACCGCCTTATGGAACTCTTCGTCATGGCCTTGGAGCGGGAAGTGGAGAAGATGTACCGCAACGGCGTACGCCTCAAGGTCGTGGGCGACCTGGCACGTTTCGAACCGCGTCTGCGCGGGCTCATCGCTGCAGGCGAGGCCCGAACCGCCGGCAACTCGCGCCTCACCGTCACCGTCTGCGCCAATTATGGCGGCCGCTGGGACATCCTCAATGCGGTCAACGCCTGGCATCGCGACCATCCGGAAGCGGCCGAAGTGCGCGAGGAGGATCTGGCGCACTACCTGTCCATGGCTTTCGCGCCGGAGCCCGATCTCTTCATTCGCACCGGTGGCGAGCAACGCATCAGCAACTTCCTGCTCTGGCAGCTGGCCTACACCGAGCTCTATTTCACCGAGACCCTGTGGCCGGATTTCGACGCGGGGGCACTGGATCTGGCCATCGCCTCCTATCAGAAGCGCGAGCGCCGCTTCGGGCGTACCAGCGAGCAACTCCTTGAGCGTTAGAGCCCGGGTCGCCACGGCCGTCCCCCTCATCGGCGGCTTCCTGGCTGCCCTCTATCTGGCCCCCGCCGGAATCTGGACGGGGCTTACCGCGTTGATCCTGCTGCTGGCAGCCTGGGAATGGGCAGACATGAGCGGCCTGGGCAAGCTCCATGGCGTTCTCTACGCCAGTCTGGTTGCCGCCCTCAGCACCGCCGTCGCGGTGGCCGCCCCCCAGATGGCCCTGCCCTACTACCTTGCGCTCGCCTTCTGGTTGTTGGCGCCCGTGCTGTTGGCCCGGGGCGTGGCCATCCGTCCGGCGGCAGTCCACCTGTTGCTGGGCGCCATCGTCCTCATCCCCACCCACCTGGCCATCGTCGCCTTGCGTGGCGAGAGCCCGGACCTGCTTCTGGCCGTGGTGGGCATCGTGGTCATCGCCGACAGCGGCGCGTATTTCTCCGGCAGGCGCTTCGGCAGACACAAGCTGGCGCCCAGCATCAGCCCGGGCAAGACCTGGGAAGGCGCCATCGGGGCGGCCCTGGCGATCACGATCTATGGCGTGGCCGTCCATTTTCTGACCCCGGACACCTGCGGCCTGCGCTGTCTGCCCCAGGTCCTGGCCGCTTTCTGGGTCCTCTTCGGCCTGTCCGTGCTGGGTGACCTGTTCGAGAGCGCCCTGAAGCGCCAGGCCGGCATCAAGGACAGCGGCAACCTGTTGCCTGGCCACGGCGGCGTGCTGGATCGCATCGACAGTCTCACCGCCGTGCTGCCCGTCGCGGCCCTTTTCTGGATATGGTGGAAATGAGCCTACGCAACCTGACCATCCTGGGCGCCACCGGCACCATCGGCGTCAATACTCTGGATGTGGTGGCCCGCCACCCGGACCGTTTCCGCGTGGTGGCCCTCACCGGCCAGAACCAGATCGACAAGTTGGCCGAGCAATGCCGCCGTTTTCGTCCCCGCTATGCGGTGGTCCTCGATGCCGAC
Organism: uncultured Thiobacillus sp.; assembly: GCA_964646585.1. Classification (GTDB taxonomy): domain Bacteria; phylum Pseudomonadota; class Gammaproteobacteria; order Burkholderiales; family Thiobacillaceae; genus PFJX01. The sequence continues at coordinate 6,836 of CAZYEY010000148.1, forward strand.
AAGGCGCGCTCGCTGGAGCAGGCCCTGGCCGGGCAAGGCACCGAAGTGCTGGTCGGTATCGAGGCCCTGGAATTCGTCTCCGCCCTGCCCGAAGTGGACAGCGTCATGGCTGCCATCGTTGGCGCCGCCGGCCTGCGTCCGGCCCTGGCCGCGGCGGAGGCGGGCAAGCGGGTGCTGCTGGCGAACAAGGAGACCCTGGTGATGGCCGGCCGCTTCTTCATGGAAGCGGTACGGGAGCATGGCGCCACCCTGCTGCCCATCGACAGCGAGCACAACGCCGTCTTCCAGTCCCTGCCAGCCGGCTACGGGGGCGATCCCGTCAGCCATGGCGTGCGCCGCATCCTCCTCACCGCCTCCGGCGGGCCCTTCCGTTCCCGCGCCATCGAGACCTTGAAGGACATCACGCCGGAAGAGGCCGTGGCCCACCCCAACTGGGTCATGGGCAAGAAAATCTCGGTGGACTCCGCCACCATGATGAACAAGGGCCTGGAGGTCATCGAGGCGCGCTGGCTGTTCGATGCCCGGCCCGAGCAGATCGAGGTGGTCATCCATCCCCAGAGCATCATCCACAGCATGGTGGAATACCTGGATGGCTCGGTGCTGGCTCAGCTCTCCAATCCGGACATGCGCACCCCCATCGCCCACTCCCTGGCCTACCCGGAACGGGTGGAGGCCGGGGTGAACTGGCTGGATCTGGCGAAGATCGGCCACCTCACTTTCGAGAAACCGGACCTGCGCCGCTTCCCCTGCCTGGGGCTGGCCTACCAGGCTCTGGCCGCTGGCGGCGCCGCCCCGGCCATCCTCAATGCGGCCAACGAGGAAGCCGTCGCCGCATTTCTCGATCGGCGCATCCCCTACCTGGCCATCGCCGCCACCCTGGAGAAGGTCCTGGAGAAACTCGCCGGCCAAAGGGCAGACTCCCTGGATGACTTGTTGGCGGCCGACGCAGCCGCCCGCGATGTGGCCAGGGAACTCATGGGCACTGAATCCATCCGGTCGGCATGACGACTCTACTCGCCTTCCTGGCCACCCTGGCCATTCTCATCGTCTTCCATGAATTCGGCCACTACCTGGTGGCCCGCCTGGCCGGTGTGAAGGTTGGCGCTTCTCGGTTGGCTTTGTCAACGTCATCGCCAGTCGCACCGACCGCGACCAAACCGAATGGGCCCTGGCCGCCGTTCCTCTGGGGTGCTACGTCAAGCAGCTGGACTAGCGGGAAGCGCCGGGGCCACCGGGACTGCTGGGCCAGCCCTGCAAGCGCATATCCTGTGTCGCGCCTGCCTCCAGCGTTGCGGCCGCGACCAGTGGCAACTCTCCACTTGGCACCCGACCTT
>CAZYEY010000149.1:0-3099 GCA_964646585.1 uncultured Thiobacillus sp.
GCCGGCCACGCCCTCGTCCCAGCCCTGGATCACATAGCCTCGGCCCAGGGGAAACTCGAAGGGCTCGTTGCGATCCACGCTGGAATCGAACTTCATGCCATCGGTCAGCCAGCCGGTGTAGTGGACGCGGACGGCGCGGCCAGCCTGGGCTTCATCGCCCTCGCCCAGAACGATCTCCTCGATGACGAGGCCGCTGGATGTAGTGGTAATGGACATGCTCGCTCCTTGAATGAAAACGGCGCGGGAAATCCGCGCCGCATGGGAAAAGGTGAAGGCTTACTGAATGACGACCAGGACCACGCGCCGGTTCTGCTGGCGGCCGGCCTTGAGCTTGTTGTCGGCGATGGGGGCGGTCTCCCCATAGGAGATCACCGACATGCGGTGCAGGGGAATGCCGCCCTTCATGTTCAGGTAGCGCCGCACGGCCTCGGCCCGGGCCTCGCCCAGTTTCAGGTTGGGCCCGGCTTCCCCGGTGCTGTCGGTATGGCCCTGGATCTCGATGAAGACATTCTTGTTGTCGCCCTTGAGCTTGGCGGCGAATTCATCCAGTGACTTCTCGGCATCCGGACTCAACCGGGATTTGTTGGGGCCGAACTTCAGCTTGTCATCAGACAGGACCACTTCATAGACCAACTTGCCCTGGGCCATCTTGCCGGCCGCGTTGGCCCGCTCCACCGCATCCTGGGCGGTCCTGGAGAGTTGGGCGATGTCGGCCTCGTTCTTGGCCAGGCGGTCGGCATGGACCTTCAAGGTCACCTGGATCGTAGACACGGCACCGTCCACGCGCTTGCCGGTCTCGGCGATGGCCGCGGCGTTGGCCTGGATCGCCGCGTCCGTCGTATTGGCGCGGCCTTCGAGGGCGCCCACCTTGGTGGAAACCGGCTTCAGCTGGCTTTCCACGTATTCATGCACATACTCCCGCGTGGCGCATCCGGATAACAACATCGCCAGGACGATCAGGGAAAGCATGGGTTTCATCGCAGACCTCTCTGTATGAGTCTTCAGCAGTGTAGCTTATCGGCCCATGAAGAAAAAAACATTAACCCATTGATTTGTTTTGTTCAAGGCTGGTTCTCCGGGGGGATCAGATAACCTGCCCCCGCATCCTGGGTCTGGATTTCCATCCCCACTGCCCCGCCGCCACCGGCCTGTCCGCCCACCAGGGCCGGGAAAGCCAGGACCAGCGCCACCATGAGCATCTGGATGGCCACGAAGGGAATGGCGCCCCAGTAGATGTCCTGGGTACGCACCCGCTTGGGCGCGACGCTGCGCAGGTAGAACAGGGCAAAGCCGAAAGGGGGGTGCATGAAGGAGGTCTGCATGTTGATGCCCAGGAGCACCCCGAACCAGACCAGATCGATGCCCAGCTTCTGGGCCACCGGCGCCAGCAAGGGCACGACAATGAAGGCGATCTCGAAGAAATCCAGGAAAAAGGCCAACAGGAACACCAGCAGATTCACCACGATCAGAAAGCCGATGACACCGCCGGGCAGGGATGCCAGCAACCCCTCCACCCACAGATCGCCATCCATGAGCCGGAACACCAGGGAGAACACGGTGGAGCCGATGAGGATGAAGACCACGAAGCTGGTGAGCCGGGTGGTGGCGTCCATGGCCTGGCGAAGCAGGTCCAGGTTGAGCTTCCGCTTCGCCAGCGCCAGGACCAAAGCGCCACAGGCCCCCATGGCGCCCCCCTCGGTGGGGGTGGCGATGCCGGCGAAGATGGTGCCCAGCACCAGGAACACCAGAATCAGGGGCGGCACCATGGTGACCAGGGCCCGGCGCAGCAGCGCCCCACCCCGGAGGGTCCGGGCTTCGACCGGCATGGCCGGCGCCGCCGCGGGCTTGATCAGGGACACCAGCAACACGAAGCCGACATAGAGACCGGTGAGCACCAGGGAGGGCACCAGGGCGCCCCGGTACATGTCGCCGACCCCCACGCCCAACTGATCGGCCAGGATGATGAGCACCAGGGAAGGCGGGATGATCTGGGCCAGGGTGCCGGAAGCGGCGATGACCCCGGCGGCCAGGCGCTTGTCGTAGCCGTGGCGCAGCATGATGGGCAGGGAGATGAGGCCCATGGCAATGACCGAGGCGGCGACCACGCCCGTGGTGGCCGCCAGCAGCGCCCCCACCAGGATCACCGAATACGCCAGTCCGCCCCGGATGGCGCCGAACAGCTGGCCCAGGGTATCCAGCAACTCCTCCGCCATGCCGCTGCGCTCCAGGATCAGACCCATGAAGGTGAAGAAGGGGATGGCCAACAGGGTGGAATTGGACATGATGCCGAATACCCGGTCCGGCAGGGCCTGCAACTGGTCGAAGCCAAAATACCCCAGCTGCATGCCCAAAAGCCCGAACAGCAGACCGTTGGCGCCCAGGGAGAACGCCACCGGGTAGCCCAGCAGCAGGAACACCACCAGACCGGCGAACATGAGAGGCGCCATGAGCTCGAAGCTCACACCATCTCCTCCGGCTTTTCCTCGTTGAGGGCATGGCGGCCCGCGAGGAAGGCAGCCCGCTTGATGCACTCCGACACGCCTTGCAGGAACAGCAGGCCAAACCCCAGGGGGATCGCCAGCTTGATGGGCCAGCGCAGCAGCCCCCCCGCGTCGGGAGAGGTCTCGCCGATGGTCCAGGCATTCTGGAAAGCCGCCCAGCCCAGCCAGCCGATCAGACCCGCCAGGGGCAGCAGGAACAGCAAACCGCCCAGCAGATCGACCCAGGCCCGTACACGCGGCCCGAAACGACCATAGAGGATGTCGATGCGCACATGGCCGTTGTGCAGATGGGTGTAGCCCGCCCCCAGCAGGAAAACCAGGGCGAACAGATACCACTGCAATTCCAGCCAGGCATTGGAACTCTGGTCGAAGCCGTAGCGCATGGCCGCGTTGACGGCGGACAGCAGGCTGGCCACCAGCACCAGCCATTTCACGGCATGGCCGATCCCATGGTTGAGACGGTCGATGCCCCGGGAAATGCCCAGCAGAAAATCCAACTCAGTCGCCCGCCACGGTCATGCGGTCGATGAGGATGGAACCCACCCGGCGGGAACCCCGTGTCTCCACGTCCGTGCCCAGGGCGACGATACCCCTGAAC
>CAZYEY010000150.1:0-4016 GCA_964646585.1 uncultured Thiobacillus sp.
ATGCCGCCCTGGCCAGCGCCGAGCTGGCCGGGGGCAGCGTCGTGCGGGAAGCCCCCGCGGAAGCCGGCGACGACCTGTTGGGCGCCGAGGCGTGGCGGGTCCTTCTGCACCAGGCCCTCATCGCCCCGGATGCCTTCAAGCTGGCCCATTACACCATGCGGGTCGGCGACGCCCGCCACAGCGAATGCCCCCTGCGCCTGCGCCCGCCCGGCCAGGACGACTGGCTGACAGCCGGCCGTTTCCTGCCCATCGCCGAGCGGCTGGGCCTGGCCCGGGAACTGGACATGGCCGCCCTCAAGCTCGCCATCGGCGAACTGGAGGCCGACCCGGGGCTGCCCGGGCTCTGGCTCAATCTGTCCGCCAAGTCCGTCGCCGATCCGGAATTCCGCCACCGGGTGGTGGAACTGCTGGGGGCTCATCCCGCCTGCCGCGACCGCCTGCACCTGGAGGTTCCCGAGGCCGGGGCCCTGGCCCGTCTGGAAGCCCTGGGCGCCCTGAGCCGGGGTCTCAAGCCCATGGGGGTCCGCCTGGGCCTGGAACATTACGGCCACGGCTTCGACCAGATCGGCCGGCTCTACGACCTGGGCCTGGATTTTCTCAAGGTGGACCCCAGCTTCATTCACGGCCTGGACACCCACGCCGGCAACCAGGCCTTCCTCACGGGTCTGCTGGAGATTGCCCACCGCATCGGCATGAAGGTGTTCGCTGAAGGAGTGGAGCGGGACGAGGAATTGACCAGGGCGCTGGAACTTGGCTTCGATGGGGCTTCTGGCGTGGCAGTGAAATAGCCCAATCCTCCTTTCCCCTGTAAGATTCATTCCCGACAAACTTAGTCGGGATTAATTCAACCCAAATTGTTCATGAGGGCGCGAAGATGCCGCAAAACGACCGCGGACACCCGCGTAGGCGCGAAGCGCCGCCTCATGGACAATCTGGGTTCAAGGAAAGGAGCAACATGAGCGAACCCATCGTTGCCGGCAAGGCACCCATCGAGTTGGAACTGGAAGCTGGAGAATACTGGTGGTGCAGTTGCGGGCGGTCCCGCAACCAACCCTTCTGCGATGGCTCCCACGCAGGCACGGATTTCACCCCCTTGAGTTTCCGGCTGGAGACGAAGCAGACCGTCTGGCTGTGCACGTGCAAACACACCGCCAACCCGCCCTTCTGTGACGGCGCCCACGAACTGCTGGACTGATCCCGGCCCGCGCCATCCGCCAGCCGGCGCGGGTTTCCCAGGGTTGTTGCCCCCCGGGGCGGCGGGCGATAATCCACCATTGCCCGGCGCCCCCCCATGGAAAATTACCTGCTCATCCTGATCGGCACGGTGTTCGTGAACAACATCGTGATGTCCAAGATCCTTGGACTGTGCCCCTTCATGGGGGTATCGAAAAAGCTGGAGACCTCCATCGGCATGGGTGCCGCCACCACCTTCGTCCTGACCCTGGCCTCGGGGCTTTCCTACCTCATCGATACCTATCTTCTGGGCGCGGACCTGGCCTACCTGCGCACCCTGTCCTTCATCGTGGTGATTGCCGCCATCGTCGGCTTCACCGAAATGTTCATCAAGAAGACCTCGCCGGTGCTGTTCCGGGTGCTGGGCATCTACCTGCCGCTGATCACCACCAACTGCGCCGTGCTGGGCGTGCCCCTGCTCAATGCCCAGGAGCAGCACGGCTTCGTCGATTCCCTGCTCTACGGTCTCGGGGGCGCCCTGGGCTTCACCCTGGTGCTGATCCTGTTCGCCGCCATGCGCGAACGCCTGGAGGCGGCGGACATCCCCCTGCCCTTCCGCGGCGTGAGCATCGCCATGATCACGGCGGGCCTCATGAGTCTGGCCTTCATGGGCTTCGCGGGGCTCATCAAGTAATGCTCGCCGCCATCCTGGTCATGGCCGGCGTCGGCCTCACCTTGGGCGCCATCCTGGGCTGGGCCTCGGTCCGGCTGCGGGTGGAGGACGATCCCCTGGTGGAAAAGATCGATGCCATCCTGCCCCAGACCCAGTGCGGCCAGTGCGGCTATCCGGGCTGCAAGCCCTACGCCGAGGCCATCGCCAAGGGCGAGGTGGAGATCAACAAGTGCCCCCCCGGCGGCGTGGAGGGCATCAAGCGCCTGGCCGAGCTCCTGGGCGTGGAGCCCCCTTCTGCGGAGGGCATGGAACACAAGCCCAAGGCCATCGCCGTCATCGACGAGAACACCTGCATCGGCTGCACCCTGTGCATCCAGGCCTGCCCGGTGGATGCCATCATCGGCGCGGCGAAGCAGATGCACACCATCATCGCCGACCAGTGCACCGGCTGCGAGTTGTGCCTGCCCCCCTGCCCGGTGGACTGCATCTCCATGCAGGTCATCAAGGAAGACGTGGCGACCTGGAAATGGCGCTATCCCATCCACATGATGAAGCGTGTCTCATGAGCCGGACTCTGTTCGCCTTCAACGGTGGCGTGCATCCGGAGGAACACAAGACGGAATCCAACGCCGCGCCCATCCGGGAAATGCCCCTGCTGCCCCGCTACGTGGTGCCCCTGCGCCAGCATATCGGCACCCCGGCCCGGCCCCTGGTGCAGGCTGGCGACAGGGTGCTCCGGGGCCAGATGATCGGCGCTGCCGAGGGCTATGTCTCCACCGCCGTCCATGCCCCCACCTCGGGCTCCGTGCTGGCCGTGGAACCCCGGGCCGTGCCCCATCCCTCCGGCCTGTTCGATCTGTGCGTGGCCATCGAGTCCGACGGCGAGGACCGGTGCGTCGATTTCGAGCCCCTGGACTGGCGCAGCCTCGACCCCTCGGCCCTGCGCAACCGCATCCGGGATCTGGGCCTGGCCGGCCTGGGGGGTGCGGTGTTCCCCAGCTTCATCAAGCTCAACCCCGCCAGCCAGCGCATCCACACGCTCATTCTCAACGGCGCCGAATGCGAGCCCTGGATCACCTGCGACGACCGTCTCATGCGGGAGCGGGCGGCGGACATCTTCCGGGGCGCGGAGATCATGGCCTGGGCCCTGGGCGTGGACAGGATCCTGGTGGGCATCGAGGACAACAAGCCCGAGGCCATTGCCGCCATGGCGGCAGCAGCCCCCGCCGGCGTGGAAGTCGTGACGGTGCCCACCCTCTATCCCTCCGGTGGCGGCAAGCAGATCGCCTACCTTCTGACCGGGGTGGCGACGCCCAGCGGGGGCCGCTCCACCGACGTGGGCATCCAGGTCTTCAACGTGGGCACCGCCTACAGCCTGTTCCGGGCGGTGTATCTGGGCGAGCCCATGCTGTCCCGGGTGGTGACCGTGACCGGCCACGTGGCCAACCCCGGCAATTTCGAAACCCGCATCGGCACCCCCATCGCCGATCTGCTGGCTGCCGCCGGCGGGGCCCGGCCGGGCGCCGGCGATGAGATCGTGGGCGGTCCCATGATGGGCTTCGACCTCATGGACCGGGCAGCGCCGGTGACCAAATCGGTGAACTGCATCATCGTCAAGGACCCGGCCCTGTTCCCGGCCAAGCCCAAGGCCCTGCCCTGCATCCGCTGCGGCGCCTGCGCCCGGGCCTGTCCGGCGGAGCTGCAACCCTTCGAGATGTACTGGTACAGCCGCGCCAAGGATTTCGGCAAGGCCCAGGCCTACAGCCTGTTCGATTGCATCGAGTGCGGCTGTTGCGCCTATGTCTGCCCCAGCCACATTCCCCTGGTGGACTTCTTCCGTTTCGCCAAGAGCGAGATTTGGGAACGGGAGCGAGAAAAGGCTGGCGCCGACCGGGCCCGGATGCGCCACGAGTTCAAGGAATTCCGCCTGGAGCGGGAGAAGAAGGAGAAAGCGGAGAAGTTCGCCAAGGCTGCCGAGAAGCAGAAGGAAGCAGCCGCCGCCACGGCCAGCGCCTCCGATCCCGAGGCGGAGAAAAAGAGGGCCATCCTCCAGGCCGCCCTGGCCCGGGCCCAGAAAGCCAGGGAGGGCATCACCCCGAAAAACACCGACAACCTGCCTCCCACCGTGCAAAAGGAGATCGCCGAGATCGATGCGCGGCGGGAACGGATG
>CAZYEY010000151.1:0-2601 GCA_964646585.1 uncultured Thiobacillus sp.
CCTGGATCATGGCCCGGGTCTTCGGTGTGGTGGTGGCGTTCTTGTGCAGTCTCATGTGCATCCCAGCAGCTCCAGCAGCACTTCTCGGGCCAGCAATATCCCACATCGCTTCGGAACTAGTGAATCATCCGGAACTACACACATAGCCATGACGGCGTAGATCTGCGCGTCGGTCAGAGTCGGTGGTGTGGTGGGGATGAAGGTGGTCCACAGGCTGCGCGCGGCTTCGGCGCAGCTGTCGTAGCGTTCGACGTGCTGGTGGATGGCAGGGTTGGAGCGGGCGATGCCAGCGCAGGCTTTGATTGCCCAATCTGGCCGGTCTGTGGCAAGGGGCTCAAGGAGGTGACGCCCGTCTTTCAGCACGTCATCGAGGCGGTCGATCTCGAGGCTGATCTGTGGCCACAGCCAACAGTGCTGATGTTGGATGCGCAGATCGTTGAGATCGTCGGTCAGCGCGTTGAACGGGCCGGCGGCAGGCGCGGCAGCCTCTGACCCGTTGTCGGGGCCATTGGTCTGTTCATCGGATGCCGGTGGTGTCGCCATGTGTTCTCGTTGTTGTGCTTGCGAATCGCGCGAATGCCGCGAAACGCCTTGTGCCGTGAGGCTTTGCGCCTGTGCGCAGCGTTGCGAATCATGCGCAAGCCAGACCGATTCGCATCAATCGCAGACGATGCGCAAGCCGGAAATCCGGTCGCAGAGACTGCCTTCGCGGGATTCGCAGGTTTCGCATGGGTCATTGTACGAGAGGGGTCCTTCCTGGCCAAAATCCGATACGGGGGGCGCGAGCGCGGCGCTTCGATAGCGTCAGGGTGCAAACCGAGGTTTGCAGGGTTTGCGGTTTGCACTCCGGCCAAGGGTGTGCGTTGAATTCACCCCCTTGAAACCGAAAAACGGTCACCCCTATTCCAGCTAGTGCTGGCGTGGGTTTCCGGCGAATCCAGGCCCGAAAATCGGCAAATCGGCCACCGTGAGATTTGGCCGAAAGAAAGGGCCTGCGGTGCATACAGACCCTTGGGCGGTTTGCAGTCAGACGATGCGATAGGCCCGCCGCCCGTCCGTCCCCTTCTCAGTGACCACCTCGTAGCCGAGGCGCTTCCTGACCATGCCGGAGATCGCGCCGCGAACGGTGTGGGCCTGCCAGCCGGTGCTGGCCATCATTTGGGCGATGGTCGCGCCGCCGGGGTGACGCATCGCGTCAATGATCACGGCTAGTTTGGTGCCGGGGCGGATGGTGGGTGCGGTGACCTCCAATTTCTGGAGAGCGTGGGTGGCCTCGCGTTTCGTGAGGGCATCAGGGGCGTCCATTTTCTGGACACCCTTCACGACGGGGCGACGTTTGCCGACGGCGGCGTAGCCGGCATCGGTCAGCAGGTGGCTGCCTTCAGATTCCGTGATGAGCCCTCGGGCGAGCAGGCCCTCGATGACCTTGGCGCGTGCACCGCCGCGCAGGGTCGACGGCAGCGGTTCGATGTTGCCGTTCGGGCGGCCGGCAGCTGCCTTGAGGACGGCGGTCTGGGTTTCGGTGAGTTTGGCTTGTGCAGTCATGTCGATCTCCGGTGGTTGATAGGCGTCGTCACTCGTCGCCGCCGAAGATCGCCAGCAACTCATCCAGCCCGGCCTCCACCCGCCCGAGGTCGCCGACGTGGCCCCAATGGATGGCATCGGGGTCGTGACCGAAGTGGTCGTTGGCAAGTTGCTGTAGCCGTTCCAGCTTTGTGTGGATGGCGGCGGTGCGAGCGAGGTAGGCGTCGAGGGCGGTTGGCTTGGCGTTCATCGTGGGCTCCATGATTTGATTGACGACGCCACCATGAACGCGCTGTTCGATCAGGAAGCCAAGCTATTCTTTTGCCAGCGGCTGACACATAATATATCCGCGTGATAGCATCATGGAATCATAGGGAGAAATAACATGCGCACGGTTGTCGGCATCCGCCCGGCTCGGAAGGGGAAATCGGCGTCTCGGGGCAATGATCCAAGGCCCACCGTCTGGTTCGATTCCTGGCGCCAGCTTGCAGGGGTGCTCTCTGATGAGAACAGGCAGCTGCTCCGCGTGATCCGCGAAAACGAGCCGCGCACGGTGATGGAACTGGCGGCACTTTCCGGGCGCGCAGCCAGCAACCTGTCGCGCACCCTTCGCACTCTGGAAGGCTACGGTCTCGTCAAATTGCATCGTCGGCCGGAATCCCGCGCAGTCAGGCCGGAGGCCTTGGCAACGGAGTTTCTCGTGGTGCTGGACTGAGGCCGGGAACCTGAACTGAATATCGAGAACGTAATCATGGCCAACGGCAAAGACAAAAACAGCAATGGCGGCAACCTCGGCTTCGAGGCGGAACTGTTCAAGGCCGCCGACAAACTGCGAGGCAACATGGAACCCAGCGACTACAAGCATGTCGCGTTGGGTCTCATCTTCCTGAAATACATCTCCGATGCTTTCGAGGCCCGCCACGCTCAACTGCTGGCCGAGGATGCCGCTGCCGCCGAGGACAAGGACGAATATCTCGCCGACAACATCTTCTGGGTGCCGAAGGAAGCACGCTGGTCGCATCTGCAAGCCAACGCCAAGCAGAGCAGCATCGGCACGCTAATCGACGACGCGATGCG
>CAZYEY010000152.1:0-12619 GCA_964646585.1 uncultured Thiobacillus sp.
TTCTACGGGGTAGGAATGGCGCGGGGGCCTGGGGTCAGGCCAGGGCCAGGGCTTCCCTGGCTGCGGCTTTCTCGGCCTGGATGAGGGTGAGCTGACCCTTGGGAGGCACCTGGTAGATGAGGACGTCCTTGCTGTCCAGCACCTTCATGACGCGGGTGCCCTTGTCCTGCTCGAACTCGATGCTGCCACCGGTGGTCACCGTGGGCGCGGGGCGTTCCTTGGGGGCTTCGCGGGTGGCGCGCAAAGTTTCGGCCTGGGCTTCGGCCTGCTGCCGCGTTTCCCGGGTGGGGTTGCCTTCGCTCTCCCTGGAACTGGCCATCGCAAGCCTTTCCCTCGCCGAGGGGGCCGGCGTATAGGCGTTGAGGGAGAGGCGGGAGACTTCCATGGCGCAAGGGTCAGATCAGGGCGGTTCGGGTATAGGCTTCCAGGGCCTGGGTGATGGATCGGGGGGTGTTCGCAGCCCGGGCCTGGCCTTCCTCCTGGGCACGGACTTCCTCGCGCTGCCTGGATGCATCGGAGCGACGGCTCTTGTCCGCTTCCTGGACGGCGGCATCCCGGGATTCCCGGCTCAGCGTGACACGTTCGCCCGGCTGCTGGGCTGCCCGGGCATTTTCCGCCTCGCGACGGGTGATCTCCTCGCTCTCGTCATTCCGGCGGCGGTGTTGAGCCGTGTAGGCCTGGATGGCACTGGCCTGGGCATTGGTTGAGGGAATTTCCATGGTCGGACTCCTGCTCACGTGACTATCCGGATCACCACATCTGGTGCCGACACAACCAGCTTACGCTGGAAGCATAGCCTGTTGGATCAAATAGTTAAACCTTGGTCCGGGGCGGGTGAGCCAGTGACCAGCAGCTTTTCCGTGGCCCGGGTCATGGCCACATAGAGCAGTCTGGCTTCTTCCTCGTCGGTGGCCGCGGTAGGTACGGAGGGGATGGCCACCAGGGGGAATTCCAGACCCTTGCTGCTGTGGAAGGGTAGCAGCTTCACCGTGTCCTGCCTGTCGCTGAAACGGATCTGATCCTTCCAGGTAAGCGGAATGCCAGCCTGGCGGAAGATCCCGTTCACGGTCTTGCCGGTGGGTTCCCAATGGCGGTAGAGCACCGCCATGTCCCGCCAGGGGGTTCCGGCCCGGTGGGCGGCCTTCAGGTGCTCGGCGATCCATCGGGCCTCTTCCCGCAGGCCGGGCAGCCGAACCAGCAGGGGCGCGTCGCCGTGGCGGCCCGCCGACACGGGCGCCAGGCGTGGCACCCCGTCCTCGCCGGCCTCGGCGGGCTCCAGCAAGTGGCGGGCGAAGCCGGCGGCGAAATCCAGGATTTCCCGGGTGTTGCGGTAGTTGACCCTGAGGATGGTGGTGCGGCCCTGGGCCTTGATGCCCACGCGCTTGAAGCTGAAATCCCGTTTGCGGCCGGTGTCGTAGATGGATTGGGCGTCGTCGTAGAGCAAGAGCAGGGAATCGGTGAGGGGGTCCACCATCCTCACCACCAGCTTCAGCCATTCCGGACGGAAGTCGTGGCCTTCGTCGATGAGCACTGCGTCGTACTGGCCGGAGGGGACGAGGCCCCGGTCCAGGGCCTGGATGAGCCGCTGCACCAGGGCATCGAAGTAGCCCTGGTCGCTGGCGTCGCCGGGGGGCAGGCCGGCGTGGTAGGCGGTGAGCTGGCGGTGGCACCAGGCGTGGAAATTGCCGATGTGAACCTTGTCGGCCACCCCCCTGACATGCATCCAGTGGTCCAGACGGCGGGCCAGGGCCTTGTTGTAGCAAAGCACCAGGATGGGCTTGGCGCAGGCCCTGGCCAGATGCTCGGCCCGGTAGCCCAGGATCAGGGTCTTGCCGGAGCCAGCCACGCCATGGATGACCCGATGGCCTTCGCCCAGGCTGCGGGCCAGTTGTTCCTGTTGCAGATCCAGGACCCGCAGCAGGTCCGGGGCTTCCGCTTCCTCCACCTCATCGAACAGACCGATCTGCCGGGCAGGCAGGCGGATATCCGGAAACAGGTGCCAGCGGATGCGGTCGATCTGGGGCACAGAGAGGTGGCCGAAGCCGCCGATGTGGAACATGGCCCACAGCCGTTGCTGGAAGGCCTCGGCATCCAGGTTTTCGGTCATCTCGTCCTGGCAGATCACCCGGTGGGATTCCAGGACTTCGGCCAGGTCGGTGGCCTCGAACTGGCGTCGGGTGATGTGGCTCAGGACCACGCCATAGGTCCAGGGAAACAGGGCCTTGCCCCGCATGCGGCCACTGGAGAAAGTGAGCCGGGGGTCCTGCTCCAGCACGCCCATGACCGCGTGGGCGTACTGGCGTGCCTGTTCCAGGGGATTGGCCACCCGCTTCAGCCCCGAGTCGGTGAGCAGGGTCGCATCGGTCCGGGTGATTGCCTGAATGCTCTCCAGCCTCCAATCCTTCACCTCCAGGATCAGGAGACCCCGCCTCGGGTGCAGGACGATGAAATCCGGATGCAGGTGGGCGGGCCCCACGGGGACGTCGTACCAGCACAGGTAGTCGTCCTCCAGCTTGGCCTCCAGGCGCTGGGCGAAGCGCCGCTCCCCCGTGGTCATGCGGGACAGACAGGCGGACAGGCTGGGGATGAGGGTGGTCATGGCGGCGGGGATCTGGCCGGGCAATGTTCGCATGGGCTGGGACATCCGCAATAGTCTTGCCGGGTTGGACATACCAGGGCTTGGCCGGCGCGGTTGGGGTAAATTCGCGTCTTCATCGAAATGTCACATCGGGGCGATGCACGGGCGACTTACGCAATTGGGCTGGCGGATGGCGGCGCTGGGCACTCTGGTTCTGGGTGCCACCCTGTGCTTTGCCGAAGAGACTTCCATCCGCCTGCCCTCCGGCACCGAGGTGGTGAGTCAGCGTTATCCCGCCTCGGGCAAGGTGGTGGCGGTCTGGCTCACCGGCCAGTATGGTGTCGTCGAGGAAGAACACAAGGCTGCCGCAGACCTGGCAGCCAGGGGCGTGGAGACCTGGATGACGGATTTCTTCGCCCCTTATTTCCTGCCCCTGCTGCCCAGTTCCTGGAGCCGGGTGCCGGACGGAGATCTGGCCGATTGGCTGGAAGCCTTGCGCCAGCGCAATCCAGACCGCCGCATCGTGCTGGTGAGCACCGGCCGCGCCGCGAGCCTGGCTTTGCGAGCGCCGAAAAGCTGGCGGGATCGCTTCGGCCGGCCGGAATCCGAGGCCGTGGCCGGTGCCGTGATGCTCTACCCTCTGCTCTACCAGGAACTGGTCCCGGGGGAGGAGCCGGAATACGACCCGGTGGTGAAGGAATCCCGCCTGGATCTGGTCATCCTGCAGCCCAAGTCCTCCGCCGGCTATTGGTGGAGGGAACGCCTGAAAGGCTTCCTGGAGGCGGCCGGCAGCCATGTCCGCCTGAACGTGCTGCCGGGTCTGCGGGACGGCTTCTACCGTCGTGCCGATATCACCGAACAGGAAGTCGCCGCCGGCCGACGCCTGGGCCAGATCGTCCTGGACGGCTTGCAACTCCTGATCGAGAACATTCAACCGAAACCATGAGAACCTGGATTCCCGCCCTCTGTCTGGCGTTTTTCGCCCTCGCCTCCAGCGCCGCCGAACTCAAGAACCTGCCGGCCAGGCCCGCGCCCGCCCTGAAGCTTCCGGCCCTGGAGGGCGGCACCCTGGACATCGGGCAACTGAAAGGCAAGGTGGTGCTGGTGAATTTCTGGGCGGTATGGTGCCCGCCTTGCCGCAAGGAGATGCCCTCCATGGCCCGTCTGGCGGACAAGATGGCGGGCAAGCCCTTTACCCTGCTGGGGGTCAATGTGGGCGAGTCGCCGGAGGAGATCCGCGCCTTCCTGAAGCAGGTGCCGGTGAATTTCCCCATCGTCCTGGACGACGAAGGGCGGAACCTCAAGGCCTGGCAGGTGTTCGCATTCCCCACCAGTTACGTGCTGGACAAGAAAGGCCAGGTGCGGCTGGGCCTGTTCGGCTCCATCGAATGGGATGCGCCGGAGACCGTTGCCAGGCTGGAAGCCTTGCTGGCCGAGACGGACTGAGCGTCAGTTGACCGCAGGTGCGGCCTGGGCGTGCTTCGCGCCGTCCTGGCGCAGTTGTTCCAGCAGGGTTGCGGAAGCGAAGCCATCCACCGGCAGGCCTGCGGCCTTCTGGTAGGCGCGGATGGCTTCCCGGGTGCGGCTGCCGGGCACTCCGTCCGGGTCGCCGGTGACGAAGCCCCGGGCGGTGAGCAGGCGCTGCATGTCGGCCACCTGGTCCCGGGACAGACGGCGGTTGTCCGCCTCCCGGCCCAGCCTGGGCGGTGGCAGGCCCTGGAGCCGGTCGGCCAGGATCAGGGCGGCCAGGGCGTAGTTGATGGATCGGTTCCAGCCCATCACCACCTCGAAATTACGGTAGACCAGGAAGGCTGGGCCTGCGTGACCCTGGGGCAGCAGGATGGCACCGGGCAGATCGGATTTGGGCAGGGGCTTGCCATCCGCCAGGGTGACACCCTGGGCGGCCCACTGGTTCACGGGCAGCTTGTTGCCCAGGGTGGCCTGAGCGTGGTCGAACCCCGCCGGCAGGCGCACCTCCCGTCCCCACAACTCGTCGCTCTGCCAGCCCAGGCGCTTGAGGTACTGGGCCCCGGAGTCCAGGGCGTCGGGCAGGGAGCGCCAGATGTCCTTGCGGCCGTCGCCGTCGGCGTCCACCGCGCTGGCGAGAAAGGTGGAGGGCATGAACTGCATCTGGCCCATGGCGCCAGCCCAGGAGCCCTTCATATCCTTCGCGGCGATATGTCCTTCCTGGATGATGCGCAGGGAATTCAAGAGTTCCTCCCGGAAGAAACCGGCGCGTCGGCTATCGTTGGCCAGAGTGGCCAAAGCGGCGGGCACGGGAAAGCCGCCGGTGAAACTGCCGTACTTGGTCTCCATGCCCCACAAGGCCACCAGCAGGGCGGCGGGCACGCCATGGCGGTATTGGATGGGGTACAGCAACTTGCGCTTGAGCCAGAGCCGGTCCTTGCCCATTTGCACTTGGCGGCCACCCAGGCGGGCGTCCAGGTAGTTCCAGAAGGTGTCCACGAACTCCGGCTGGCGCCTGTCCAGTTCCAGCACCTTGGGAATGGGGCGAACATCGCCCAAGGCCGCGTCCAGGGTCGCCTGGGAAATCCCCTTGGCCGTGGCCTCCTGCCTGAAGTCGGCCAGCCAGGTCGCGAAGTCCTGGCGGGACGTTTCTCCGGCCCAGGCTGGCGTGGTCGCCAGTGCCAGGCCCAGGATGAGGGAGGAGAGGGCGGGACGGATCATTTCGCGCACGTTTGAAGTAAGGAGTGGATGGGCGTCAAGCCGGCGTTTCCTCGATGATCTCGAAATCGTGGGTCATCTGCGCCGTCTTGCCCAGCATGATACTGGCGGAGCAGTACTTCTCCGCCGACAGCTTGATGGCCCGGTCCACCACCTCGGGCTTGAGACTCCTGCCGCGCACGGTGAAATGCATGTGGATGTTCGTGAATACCTTGGGATGGTCGCCGGCCCGGTCGGCAGTGATGTCCACCTCGCAGCCGGTCACGTCCTGGCGACTTTTCTTCAGGATCATGATGACGTCCCCCGAGGTGCAGCCGCCGGCCCCCATGAGCAGCATTTCCATGGGGCGCGGACCCATGTTGCGGCCACCGATGTCCGGCGCGCCGTCCATGATCAAGGCATGGCCGCTTTCCGACTCGGCCATGAAGCAGACGTTTTCGACCCATTTGACGCGGGATTTCATGTCGCGGCTCCTGTGAATAGGGTTTCAGTTTCGGATGCGGTACCAGAGCAGGCCAATCCATTCGTGCATGGCAATATGGCTCTTTTCAAGGGCGCTGGCGTTGGGAAGAAAATCCAAGAGGGATATCGCCTGCTTCAGCGAATGGCCCGTGCCGGCAGGAACCACCTTCAGGCCCAGCTTTTCGAATTCGGGGATGGCCCGGGGCAGATGCCAGGCGTGTGTCACCAGGTATATGCGTTCAATGCGGGCAGCCTTCAGGATATCCACAGAGAACAAGGCGTTTTCCCGGGTGTTGATGGACCTGTCTTCAACCCAACGCACCGGCTGTGAGAACTCATTGACCAGGGCATCCCGCATGATTTCCCCTTCACTGGTGTCGCCTCCATCGGGAGCGCCGCCAGTCACGAGGATTGGTTTATTCATGCGTTTTGCCAGCCAGGCACCGTAACGGATGCGTTCGAGAGAATAGCGGCCCAGGGTGTCGCCGCCGAATTCCACGCTGTCCCGGGTGCGGCCTCCTCCCAACACGATGATGGCGTCGGCCTCGTCGCCTCTGAGCGCGAGGGGGGGCGGTTTCAGCGTGTCAAGGAAAGCGTTGGCGACCACGGGCAAGGACAATACCCAGATTCCGGCCAGACTGAAGCCGATCAGAGCTTTGCCAAGGGTGCGCCGTCGCCTGAGCAACAGCAAACCGAGTACTCCTGGCAGCAGAAAAACGAGCGGCGGCAGCAGGAAAACCGCGATGAAATTGGTGATCAGCCAGGAAATCGTCATGCGGCGATTATCCTTGCGTCGATTCCAACATCAAAGCCGGATTTGACAGCACGGGAGAGGCCCCATAGAATCCTCGCCTTTCTGTAGTCCCCTATTCTGGATCGCGACATGAAAACCTTTTCCGCCAAGCCCCACGAGGTCCAGCACGGCTGGTATCTGGTGGACGGCACCGACAAGGTGCTGGGCCGTCTGGCCTCCGAGATCGCCCGCCGCCTGCGGGGCAAGCATAAGCCCATCTACACTCCCCACGTGGATACTGGCGACTACATCGTCGTGGTCAACGTGGACAAGATCCGCGTCACTGGCAACAAGGAACTGGACAAGAAGTATTACCGTCACTCCACATTCCCTGGCGGCATCAGCGAGACCAACTTTGGCAAGATGCAGGCCCGCTTCCCGGGCCGTGCCCTGGAGAAAGCCGTCAAGGGCATGCTGCCCAAGGGGCCCCTGGGCTACGCCATGATCAAGAAACTCAAGGTCTATGCCGGCGGTGCCCACCCCCACGCCGCCCAGCAGCCGCAAACCCTGGATATCTGAGGACTCGAATGATCGGCACCTACTACTACGGCACCGGCCGCCGCAAGAGCTCCGTCGCCCGCGTGTTCATGAAAGCCGGCTCCGGCAAGATTGTCGTCAACGGCAAGCCCGTGGACGAGTACTTCTCCCGTGAAACCGGCCGCATGATCGTGCGCCAGCCCCTGAAGCTTACCGAGCGTGATGGCAATTTCGACATCATGGTGAACGTCAACGGGGGGGGGGAAACCGGCCAGGCCGGCGCCGTGCGCCACGGCATCACCCGTGCCCTGATCGAGTATGACGCCGGCTTGAAAGGCAGCCTCAAGAAGGCCGGCCTGGTGACCCGCGATGCCCGCGAGGTGGAACGTAAGAAGGTGGGTCTACACAAGGCGCGCCGTCGCAAGCAGTTCTCCAAGCGTTAACCTGGAACGTTTCATGCAAAAAGCCGCCGAATGGGCGGCTTTTTGTTTTGCCCAAGGAGCAATTTCATGATCAAGGCAGGCATCGTAGGCGGCACCGGCTACACCGGCGTCGAACTCCTCCGGCTTCTGGCCCAGCATCCGGATGTGGAACTGACGGCCATCACCTCCCGCAAGGAAGCGGGCATGCCCGTGGCGGACATGTTTCCTTCCCTTCGCGGCCGGGTGTCCCTGGCCTTCTCCACGCCGGAAGAGGCGCCGCTGAAACGCTGCGACGTGGTGTTCTTCGCCACGCCCAACGGGGTTGCCATGCAGCAGACCCGGGAGTTGTTGGACGCGGGCGTGAAGGTCATCGACCTGGCAGCCGATTTCCGTATCACCGACATTGCCGAATGGTCCAAGTGGTATGGCATGGAGCACGCCTGCCCGGATCTGGTGGCAGAAGCCGTGTATGGTTTGCCGGAGATCAACCGGGCCAAGATCAAGGGCGCCCGCCTAATCGCCAATCCGGGCTGCTACCCAACCGCCGTGCAGCTTGGATTCTTGCCCTTGGTGGAAGCCGGTCTGGTGGACACCACCTGGTTGGTGGCGGACTGCAAGTCAGGGGTGTCCGGCGCGGGCCGGAAGGCGGAGGTGCATACCTTGTTCGCCGAGGCGACCGATACCTTCAAGGCCTATGCCGTGCCCGGACACCGCCACTGGCCGGAAATCCGCCAGGGGCTGACGCGGATGGCGGGCCACGATGTGGGGCTGACCTTCGTGCCCCACCTGACTCCCCTGATCCGGGGCATCCACGCCACCTTGTACTGCAGGCTGACCAAGGATGTGGATCTGCAAGCCCTGTTCGAGCAGCGTTACGTCGATGAATACTTCGTGGACGTGCTGCCTCCCAAGTCCCACCCGGAAACCCGCTCCGTGCGCGCCTCCAACCTCTGCCGCATCGCCGTGCACCGGCCCCAGGGCGGCGACACCGTGGTGATCCTTTCGGTCATCGACAACCTGGTGAAGGGGGCCGCAGGCCAGGCGGTGCAGAACATGAACATCCTGTTCGGCCGACCGGAGAGCACTGGCCTCACTCAAATTCCGGTAATGCCTTGATTCATTGATCTGAAGCCCTATTTACCCTGTGGTTGACGGGTGCCGACCCGGCGCCAATAATGCCTCGACTTAACCTTTTTGCAGGAGTACCGCGATGAATGCCGCGACCGAAATGACCCCCCTCAACTTCACCGACAGCGCCGCCAACAAGGTCAAGGCCCTCATCGACGAAGAAGGCAACGCCGATCTGAAACTGCGCGTCTTCGTCACGGGCGGCGGTTGCTCCGGCTTCCAGTACGGCTTCACCTTCGATGAAGTGCAGAACGAGGACGACACCGTCATGCAGAAGAACGGCGTGACCCTGCTCATCGACGCCATGAGCATGCAGTACATGATGGGCGCCGAGATCGATTACACCGAAGGTCTGGAAGGCGCGCAGTTCGTCATCAAGAATCCCAATGCCGTGTCCACCTGCGGCTGCGGCTCTTCCTTCTCGGTCTGACATCAGGCTCTGCGAACGGGGCGGCTCGGGCCGCCCTTTTTCTTTGTCAAGGTGCGTGATGACCGAACGTCCCCGTTGGGTGCATTGTCCCACCTGCGGCAGCCGGGTGGCGTGGGTGGCGGAGAGCGCCTGGAAGCCCTTCTGCAGCGAGCGCTGCAAGCTGATCGATCTGGGTGAATGGGCAAGTGAGCGCTATCGCGTACCGGTGGCCGACGATGTCCGGCCCACCGGTACGGACGATTACACACCCCTGCGTTCGTAGATTTCGTCCAGGCTCAGGGTGGCGCGGATCGGCCCGCACGCCGGTTCGACGATATCGTCCTCGTCCAGCGTCGCGTGCTTCAGCGCCATGCCCATGGCGTTCGATGGTCAGCGCGTCAGCGTGCGCACGCCGTCCGGTGTGCCCATCAGACAGACATCCGCGCCGCGGCGCGCGAACAGACCGACGGTGACGACGCCGGCGAGTTGGTTGATCTCGCTTTCCATGGCGACGGGATCGAGGATGTCGAGGCCGTGCACATCCAGGATCACGTTGCCGTTGTCGGTGGTGAAACCGCTGCGCAGCACGGGATTGCCGCCCAGTTTGACCAGTTGCCGGGCAATGTAGGAACGGGCCATGGGAATCACTTCCACTGGTAGCGGGAATTTGCCCAGCACATCCACCAGTTTGCTCTGATCGACGATACAGACGAATTTCCTGGCGCACGCGGCTACGATCTTCTCGCGTGTCAGCGCGCCGCCGCCGCCCTTGATCATGGCCATGTGGCGGGTGATCTCGTCCGCGCCGTCGACATAGACCTGTAACTCGCCGGCGTCGTTGAGATCGACCACCTCGATGCCGTGCTTCTTCAGGCGCTCGGCCGTGGCCACCGAGGAGGCGACGGCGCCATCGATGCGGCCCTTGATGTCCGCCAGCGCGTCGATGAAGTAGTTGGCGGTGGAGCCGGTGCCCACACCGATGATGCCGGGGGTCACGTATTCCAGCGCGGCGCGCGCCGTGGCCTGTTTCATTTCGTCTTGCGTCATCATGTCGCGTTGCTCTTTGTCGTTTGCGGGGAAAGCACGAGAATAGCGGCCTTTCCCGTCCCCAGCAAACCCCGTGCCGACTGCCGCTCCGTCACTCTCGCCGACGCCCGTTGCCATCGATTACCTGGAGCGCATCCTGCTCGCGCGCGTGTACGACGTCGCGATCGAATCGCCGCTGGACGAAGCGCCCAACCTGTCGCGCCGTCTGGGCAACACCATCTGGCTCAAGCGCGAGGACATGCAGCCGGTGTTCTCGTTCAAGTTGCGCGGTGCCTACAACAAGATGGCGGGGTTGCCCAAGGCGCAACTGAAGCGCGGTGTGGTCGCCGCCAGCG
The DNA here is from genome assembly GCA_964646585.1 of uncultured Thiobacillus sp. GTDB lineage: Bacteria > Pseudomonadota > Gammaproteobacteria > Burkholderiales > Thiobacillaceae > PFJX01. Next base: position 10,337 of record CAZYEY010000152.1, read on the forward strand.
CCGGCAATCACGCGCAGGGCGTGGCCATGGCCGCCGAGGTGCTGGGGTGTGCGGCGACCATCGTGATGCCGGCGACGACGCCGGCGATCAAAGTAGACGCGGTCGCCAAGCGTGGTGCCGAGGTGGTGCTGCATGGCGATTCCTACGACGATGCCTACCGGCACGGCATGGAGATCGCCAGGGCGCAGAAGAAGACCTTCGTGCATCCCTATGACGATCCCGAGGTCATCGCCGGCCAGGGCACCATCGGCATGGAGCTGCTGCGCCAGGCGCGCACGCCGATCGACGCGGTGTTCGTGCCGGTGGGCGGTGGCGGCCTGATCGCCGGTATCGCCGCCTATCTCAAACGGCTGCGCCCGGAGATCAGGGTGATCGGAGTCGAGCCGGAGGAGGCCGACGCCATGGCGCGCAGCCTGTGCCGCAAGGAGCGCATCGTGCTGCCGCAGGTCGGCATCTTTGCCGACGGCGTCGCCGTCAAGCAGGTCGGGGAAGAGACCTTCCGGCTGTGCCAGCAGTACGTCGACGAGATCATCCGCGTCAGCAACGACGCGATCTGTGCGGCGATCAAGGATGTGTTCGAGGATACCCGCTCCATCCTGGAACCCGCCGGCGCGCTGGGCGTGGCCGGCATCAAGGCCTGGGTGGCGCGCGATAGGGCCAGGCACCGTAACCTGGTGGCCATCGCCAGCGGTGCCAACATGAACTTCGACCGCCTGCGTTTCGTCGCCGAGCGCGCCGAACTGGGCGAGAAGCGCGAGGCGGTGCTGGCGGTGTCGATACCGGAGCGCCCCGGCAGCTTCAAGGCGTTCTGCTCCCTGCTGGGCACGCGCGCCATCACCGAGTTCAACTACCGCTTCGCCGACCCGGAAGTTGCGCACATCTTCGTCGGCGTGCAGGTCGGTAACCGGGCGGAAGTGGACAAGCTGCTGGCAGCGCTGGAGAAGCACCAACTGCCGGTGCTCGACCTGTCCGACAACGAGATTGCCAAGCTGCACATCCGCCACCTGGTCGGCGGGCGGGCTCGCCAGGTGGACAACGAAGTGCTATACCGTTTCGAGTTCCCCGAGCGGCCGGGTGCGCTGATGCGCTTCCTCAACGGCATGAGCCACGCCTGGAACATCAGCCTGTTCCATTACCGCAATCACGGCGCCGACTATGGCCGCGTGCTGGTCGGTATCCAGGTGCCGCCGGAGCAGCGCGAGGACTTCCAGACTTCGTTGGACCAGCTCGGCTACCGCTACTGGAACGAATCGCGCAACCCGGCGTACGCGCTGTTCCTCAAATGAGGGCGCGATTGCGGAGATATCGGACCCACATATCGAAGAAACCCATCAGAAGAATCAGGTATTCCCCGATTCTTGGCCGCCGGAGATGATCCTAAGCTATAAAGCTTTCAGATGATGGGCGCGGCCGCTCGCGCCAGCGAGGAGCATTGCGTGATGAGTATCGACGCCGTTGGTGGGGAATTGACCGCAGATATGGTGCGCGCGCTCGATTGGGTGCCCACCATCATCTGGGTGGCGGCTCCGGACGGTGCCTGTCGCCTGGTCAACCGGGCATGGCGGGAATTCACGGGACGCAGGTTGGAGGATTCGCTGGGCGACGGCTGGCTGGCGGCCATGCATCCCGAGGATGCCGCGGCGTGGCCGGGACAGATCGGCGAGGCGCTGGCGACGCTCAAGCCGTTCTCCGTCGAGTGCCGGCTGCGCCGGCGCGATGGCCGCTATCGCGTCATGCACAAGAGTGGCGAGCCTTACCGCGACGAGGTCGGCAACGTGCTGGGTTTCATCGGCCACTGCGTCGACGTCACCAACCACAAGCAGGCGCTGGAGGATCTGCGCAAGGCCAGCGAGAAGCACCGTTCCGTACTGTCCAATCTGAAGGACGCCGTGGCGGTCATCGAGGATTTCCTGCGCACCGAGGAACCGTCCGCGCTGGCGCATCGCGACGATCGCCTGACGCCCCGTCAGCGCGAGATCCTGCATCTGATCGCGCGCGGCTATGCGACGCGCGAGATCGCATCGCAATTGCACGTCAGCGTGAAGACGGTGGAGAGCCACCGCGCGCAGTTGATGCAGCGTCTCAACATCCACGACGTGGCCGGCTTGACCCGCTACGCCATTCGCACCGGACTGGTGCCGACGGACTGACCGGGTCGGGCGTTCAGATCGCGTCGCGTACCGCGGCGACGCGCGCCATGTGCACCACCTCGGCAATGCGTGCCCGCTCGGTCTGCGCCGCGATGGCGCCGGCATCCACCCGTCGCGCCGCGGCCAGCGCCGC
>CAZYEY010000153.1:0-4075 GCA_964646585.1 uncultured Thiobacillus sp.
GGCACACTCCTACGCCAGCTTCCCGCTGGAACCGGAGGGGCTGAGCAGCAGTTTGGCCACGCTGGTGCCGGGCCGATTCCAGCACACCATGGCCGTGCTCGCCCTGTCCCGGCCGGTCCCCCGGGGTTCCGGCATGGTGGACAACTTCATCCTGCGCAAGAAGTGCAAGCAGGCCATCGACTATTTCCACCCGGATTTGAAAGCCTGCCTGGAGCCCACCTACGGCGTCATCGTCTATCAGGAACAGGTGATGCAGATCTCCCAGATCATCGGCGGCTACACCCTGGGGGGCGCGGATCTGCTGCGCCGGGCCATGGGCAAGAAAAAGCCGGAGGAGATGGCCAAGCACCGGGAGATCTTCAGCAAGGGCGCCATCGAGAAGGGCTACGACCCGGAACTGGCCATGCGCCTTTTCGACCTGATGGAAAAGTTCGCGGAATACGGCTTCAACAAGTCCCACACCGCCGCCTACGCCGTGGTCACCTACCAGACGGCATGGTTGAAGGCCCACCACACAGCCGCCTTCATGGCCGCCACCATTTCCTCGGACATGGACGACACGGACAGCGTGAAGGTATTCGTGGATGACGCCATCAGGAACGGCATCGCCATCCTGCCGCCGGACATCAACCAGTCCGTCTATCGCTTCCTGCCGGTGGACCGCAGGCAGGTGCGTTATGGCCTGGGGGCGGTGAAGGGCACTGGTGAAGGCGCCATCGCCAATATCGTCGCCTGCCGGGAAGCGGGCGGGGCTTTCACCGACCTGTTCGACTTCTGCCGCCGGGTGGACCGGCGCATCGTCAACCGCCGGGTCATCGAGGCCCTGGTGCGTGCGGGGGCCTTCGACGGGCTCCATGCCAATCGCAACGCCGCCCTCATGAGCGTGGGCCTGGCCATGGAATGGGCCGAAACCCAGCAGGCCCATGCCGCCCAGGATTCCCTCTTCGGCGACTCGGCCATGGTGGCGCCGCCGGAACTGGTTTCCGTGCCCGCCTGGTCGTTGCGGGAGCAACTGGCCCAGGAAAAGGCGGCCCTGGGCTTCTATTTCTCCGGCCATCCCTTCGAAGCCGACCGGGCCGCCCTCAAGGGGCTGGTGGACAAGGCCCTGAAGGACATCAAGCCCCAACCGGCTCCCCAACTCATGGTCGGGGTGGTGGCCTCGGTTACCACCCGCATGTCCCGCCGGGGCAAGATGGCCGTGGTGATGCTGGACGACGGCGACACCCGGGTGGAGGTGACGGTGTTCAACGAACTCTTCGAAGCCCATCGCACCCTCATCAAGGAGGATGCCCTGCTCATCGTCGCCGGCCGCGCTAGCCATGACGAATACTCCGGCGGCATGCGCGTCACCGCCGACGAGATCATGGACCTGGAGGGGGCCCGCACCCGTTTCGCCACCGGCCTGCGCCTGGAACTGGCGGACGGCCCGGATGCCCGGAGGCTCATGGACGCCCTGGCGCCCCACCGCATGCCCAACGGTTGCGCCATCGCCCTGTCCTATCGCAATGCGGATGCCTCCTGCGAACTGCTGCTGGGCCAATCCTGGCGGGTACGCCTGTCCGATGACCTGCTTGCCGCCCTGAACGTCTTTGGCAAGATCCAGGTGAATTACGCCGTGGCCCTGAAGGCCGGGCGGGAACGGGAAGGCGCACGAGGGGGCGTGAGGGTGGCGGCGTGAGCGGGGCCGCCGAAGTCCTGGACCCCGCCGAGGCCATCGAGCAGTCCGAGGAGGAGGTGCGCCACCTGGCCCGGGTCCAGGGGGAGCTGTGGACCGACCTGCCCACGGACCTCTACATCCCGCCGGACGCACTGGAGGTCATCCTGGAAGCCTTCGAGGGTCCTCTGGACCTGCTGCTCTGGCTCATTCGCCGCAACAACCTCAATGTGCTGGACATCAACATGGCGGCCCTGACCCGCCAGTACATGGACTACGTGGAGGTCATGCGCCGCCGGCGCCTGGAACTGGCGGCGGAGTACCTGGTGATGGCCGCGGTGCTCATCGAGATCAAGTCCCGCATGTTGCTGCCCCGGCCGGATAAGCTGGAGGAGGGCGAGGAGCACGATCCCCGGGCCGAGCTGGTGCGCCGTCTGTTGGAATACGAGCAGGTCAAGATCGCGGCGAAGAACCTGGACGCCCTGCCGCAACTGGGGCGTGATTTCCAGGCCATCAGCGTGCACATTCCCCAGCTCCTGGCCAGGCGCCTGCCCCGGGTGGACGGCGCCGAACTGCTGGAGGCCTGGGGCGCCATCCTCAAGCGTGCCGCCATGAACAGACACCACCGCATCGGCCGTCAGGAACTGTCGGTGCGGGAACACATGAGCCGCATCCTCAAGCAACTCCAGGAAGCCGCCCAGGCCGGTGCCAGCCGTCTCCTCTTTGCCGAGCTGTTCGATCCGGAGGCGGGTCGCTCCGCCCTGGTGGTGGCCTTCCTGGCCCTCTTGGAGCTGGTGCGGGAACGCCTGGTGGATATCGTCCAGAACGAGCCTTTCGCGCCCATCCATGCCCAACTCGCCATCCTCGATGCCGCACCCGATGCCGCCTGAAGTACGTCCCCCCAACGCCGGCTCCAGCGCCGAGAACAATCCCCTCGCCGAGATCAAGCGCATCCTGGAAACCGTGCTGCTGGCCAGCCCCGCGCCCATGAGCCTGGCTGCGCTGAAGAAGGTGTTCGATTCCGAGCTCTCCAACGATTTCCTGCGCCGGGCCCTGGAGGAATTGCGGGCCGACTGGCAGGGCAGGGGGGTGGAACTGGTGCTCCTGGCCGACGGCTGGCGCTTCCAGACCCGGGCGGAGTACCAGCATTACCTGGACCGGCTCAACCCGGAAAAGCCGCCCCGCTACTCCCGCGCAACCCTGGAGACCCTGGCCATCATCGCCTACCGCCAGCCAGTGACCCGGGGCGACGTGGAGGAGATCCGGGGGGTCGCGGTCAACAGCCAGATCGTCAAGACCCTGGAAGAAAGGGGCTGGATCGAGGTTGTCGGGCACAAGGACGTGCCCGGCCGGCCAGCCCTGCTGGCCACCACCAAGCAGTTCCTCTCCGATCTGGGCCTGCGCGCTCTGTCCGAGCTGCCGCCCCTGCCGGAAATGGCCCGGGAACTCATGGAACGGGTGGAGATGGATGCGCTGCCCGTGGAAGAACCGCCGCCGGCCGAATAGAATTCGCCCCCCGCGCGTGCCATGCGGAAACCACCATCGCCATAGAAAGAACGAACATGCCCAGATACTCGTACATGGGGCGGCCCCTGAAGGCGCGCCCGGAAGAGCTGGAAGACCACAGCGAGCGCCTGCACAAAGTGCTGGCCAGCGCCGGCCTGGGCTCCCGCCGGGACATGGAGCAACTGATCATGGAAGGCCGGGTCAGCATCAACGGCCTGCCTGCCCAGGTGGGCGACAAGGTCAAGCCCGGCGACTTGGTCAAGGTGAACGGCAAGCCCGTGCGCCTGCCCTGGAAAGTCCAGGTGCCCAGGGTGCTGCTCTATCACAAGCCCGAAGGCGAGATCGTCTCCCGGGACGACCCGGAAGGTCGCCCCTCCGTGTTTCACAACCTGCCTCCGGTCCGGGGCGGCCGCTGGATCGCCGTGGGCCGGCTGGATTTCAACACCGAGGGCCTGCTCATCTTCACCACCGACGGCGAGCTGGCCAACCGCCTGTCCCATCCCCGCTACGAGGTGGAACGGGAGTACGCCGTGCGCCTGCTCGGCAGCCTGGATGCCGAGCAGATGGATGCCCTGCTGCGAGGCGTGCCCCTGGAGGACGGCGTCGCCAAGGTGGAAAGCATCCTCCCCGCCGGGGGCGAGGGCGTGAATCAGTGGTATCGCCTGGTCATCAAGGAAGGCCGCAACCGGGAGGTGCGCCGTCTCATGGAGCACCTGGGCCTCACCGTCAGCCGCCTCATCCGGGTCCGCTTCGGTCCCGTCGCCATGCCCTCCCGCCTCAAGCGAGGCATGCGGGAAGAACTGGAGGAAGCCGAAGTGGAGGCCCTGCTGGGCTGGTGAGGCCTGGGCAAGGGCAGTCCGGCCCGCAAGGCGCAGGAGCCCGAGGAAGGTCGTGGCCACCCCCCCGCCCCCAAGG
>CAZYEY010000154.1:0-3194 GCA_964646585.1 uncultured Thiobacillus sp.
TTTCCCGACAGTCCATACGGAGTCCCCGCCATGGTCGCCTTTCTCCTCGCCCATGCGCTTCAGCAGCAGATAGACCCCGGCGACGGAGGCGGCAAGGAGAACAAGGGCGAGGAGAAAGGCGACCATGGCGGGGACTCCGTATGGACTGTCGGGAAAGGTAGCGCAAGCTGGCTGGGCGGGCGCGATTCAACCAGGAAACGGCAGTTGGACGCACCCGATGGAGCCCTCGCGCGGGAAATCAGCGGTCCACTGCCGTTGCTGGGTTCAGATGATGCAACAGGCCGGGGAGAGGGCCTCGGAGCGGTAGTGCCGGCGGACTGTGGCGTGCACGTCCCAACGGCATTTGCCAGCGGGGATGATCACCAGGTCGCCAGGATTCACCTGGACGCTGTCGCCGCCTTCCAAGGTGAGGGTGGCGTTGCCGGCGAGGATGAAACTTTGCTCGGCCGCATCCAGCGTGAGGGTACGACTGCCCTCGGTATCCTTCCAGACCGGCCAGCCGGGGATGCCCAATTCGGTTTTGCGGGCCTGGGTGATGGCGCGTTCGACGTGGAGAAAGGGCATGGTATCGGTCATGGCGGGCAGAACGGTGCGCGTTGGCAATGGTACCAGTAGCGGTCCTCGGGTTTTCACTTCTCTCCTGCCGGGTTTTTCTTGGGCAACCTCATGCCTGGATTGATGGGACAGCCGGCCTTCCGGCCCAGCGCCAGGCCAGACTGCGCAATGCACGCCTGTCCGGCGCCGGGTCTCGGAGCCTGGCTGGCCGATGGGGTCCGGGAAATGGCCGGGTGTCCGGCCTGACCAGCCATGGGGAATGCGCGTGAGGCACCCTCAGCCCTCACCCGGGTGACCCGGGGGGGTGGATCCATGGGTCATAATCCAGGGCATGGATGACATTCCCCAAGCGTCGCCCATGGAGACGCGCATCCGCTACGGTGACTATCTGGGCCACGTGCGCGCCCGCCAGATCGCCGTCAGCTACAACCAGGTCACGGCTTACGAAGCCCGGCACCGCCGTCGGCCGCGGCTGAGGCCCCGTGACGTCTATCGCTTGCTCGCCCCCTACATCAGCGTCCGCTTTCTGGAGCAATTCCGGGCGGTGATTCCCGTCACCCTGTTCCTGGTTCTGTTCCAGGTGGTGATCTTGCAATCCCGGGTGGACGACGCGGCAGGCATCGGCCTGGGCATCGGCCTGGTGGTTCTGGGCCTGATGATGTTCATGGAGGGCCTGAAACACGGCCTCATGCCCTACAGCGAGAACATTGGCCACCTCATGCCCCAACGTTTCTCCCTGGCCTCTGTGCTGGCGGTGGCCTTCGTGCTGGGCGCGGCGGCCACGTTCGCGGAGCCGGCCATCGGTGCCCTGGAGGCCGTGGGCAGCCTGACCGATCCGGCCCGGGCGCCCTTGCTCCATTACCTGCTCAATCAGCAGCCCCAGGCGGTGGTCTACGCCGTCGCCACCAGTGTCGGCCTGGCGGTGCTGGTGAGCATGCTGCGCTTCATGGGGGGGTGGGGACTGAAACAACTGGTGATCCTGGTCACCGTGCCCTGCCTGCTCCTGACCGGCTACCTGGCACTGGACCCGCGCCTGGCGCCGGTCATCGGGCTGGCCTGGGATTGCGGCGCCATCACCACCGGGCCGGTGACCGTGCCCGTGGTGCTGGCCCTGGGGATTGGCGTAGCCCAGGCAGCAGGGCGAGAGGACAACGCCCTGGCCGGCTTCGGCATCGTCACCCTGGCCTCCCTGTTCCCGCCCTTCGCGGTCATGCTGCTGGGGCTGGCTCATGCCGACGTGGCGGCCCTGGCGGAGGGGGCTCCTGCCCCGGTTTCCACCCCCGCCGACTCGAATCTGGGGGATGCGGTGATCGCCGCCCTGCGCGCCATCCTACCCCTCATCCTGCTGCTCTGGCTGATCCAGCGTTTCTGGTTGCGGGAGCCGGCCCGCAAGGCGACTTTCACCGTATACGGCATTGCCTTGTGCGTACTGGGCATGATGGCCTTCAACATCGGCCTGGGTGAGGGACTTTCCCCTCTGGGCAGCCAGGTCGGCGACCAGCTCTCGGCGGCCATCGACATGGGCGCCGGCGACCTCCGCGCCTATTGGCTGGGGCTGGCGCTGGTCCTGCTGTTCGCCCTCCTCATGGGGTTTGGCGCCACCCTGGCGGAGCCTGCCCTGAACGCGCTGGGTGTCACGGTGCAGAACCTCACCGACGGCGCCCTGAACAAGCGCACCCTGGTCTACTCGGTGGCCGCCGGTGTCGGATTGGGCGTCATGCTGGGTGTTCTCAAGATCGTGCTCGACCTGCCCCTGGCCTGGCTGTTGCTGCCCGGCTATGGGCTGGCCCTGCTCTTCACCCTGTTCGCCAACGAGGAATACGTGAATCTGGCCTGGGATAGCGCTGGCGTGACCACCGGGCCGGTCACCGTGCCCCTGGTCATGGCCATGGGTCTGGGTCTCGGCAAGGCGGTGGACGCGGTGGAAGGCTTCGGCATCCTGGCCATGGCTTCGGTGGGCCCCATCGTTTCGGTGCTGGCGGTGAGCTTGTGGGCCCAGGCGCGGGAACGCATCTACCGGTTCGACATGGCCCGCTCGGAGAACGGATGAGGGCGGCCGACGATACCCGCGATGACAGCCGGGTGCGCCTGGACAAGTGGCTATGGGCGGCCCGATTCTTCAAGACCCGTTCCCTGGCCCGGGAGGCGGTGGATAGCGGCCAGGTAAGGCTCGCGGGGGAGCGGGTGAAGGCATCCCGGGAACTGAAGCCCGGCGACCGGCTGGACATTCGCATCGGGGAATGCCACTGGCGGGTGACCGTGCTCGCCCTTTCTGGCCGGCGGGGGCCGGCGCCGGTGGCCCAGGGCCTCTACAGGGAGGACGAGGACAGCCGGCTGGAGCGGGAACGCCAAGCCGAGTCCCGGCAATGGGCCGCCGATCCCGGCAGCGCCATCAAGGGCCGGCCCACCAAGCGGGATCGTCGCCTCATCCACCGGTTCAACGATGCCGGCTGAAAGTTAAACATTATTTGACCCATTCCCCCGGTGGATTCCGGGATGATGATGCCAGTGGGGCAGTCGAATGGAGGCAAAGATGGAGAACTCGGGTGGAACGCCCCGGCGGCGCATCCTGGTGGTGGAGGACGATGCCGACATCGCGGAAATCCTCCAACTCCATCTCGCCGACGAAGGCTACGCGG
>CAZYEY010000155.1:0-3718 GCA_964646585.1 uncultured Thiobacillus sp.
GCCATCGGCCGCCGCCCCAACGGCAAGGCCATCGGCGCGGAGGCCGCCGGCGTGGCCGTGGACGCGCGCGGCTTCATCCCGGTGGACAAGCAGATGCGCACCAACGTGCCCCACATCTTCGCCATCGGCGACATCGTCGGCCAGCCCATGCTGGCCCACAAGGCGGTGCACGAGGGCAAGGTGGCGGCCGAGGTCATCGCCGGCGTAGGTGGCAAAAACGGGGTGGAATTCCAGGCCCTGGTGATCCCTTCCGTGGCCTATACGGACCCGGAGGTGGCCTGGGTGGGCGTCACGGAGACGGAGGCCAAGGCCAAGGGCATCGAGATCGAGAAAGGCACCTTCCCCTGGGCGGCCAGCGGCCGGGCCCTGTCCATCGCCCGCACGGAGGGCATGACCAAGCTCATCCTGGACAAGGCCAGCGGCCGGGTCATCGGCGCGGGCCTGGTGGGCATCAACGCCGGCGAGCTGCTGGCGGAAGCCGTGCTGGCCATCGAGATGGGCGCCACGGCGGAGGACATTGGGCTCACCATCCACGCCCACCCCACCTTGTCCGAAACGATCTGCTTCGCCGCCGAGATGGCGGAAGGCACCATCACCGACCTGCTGCCGCCACGGAAACGCTAGCAGCCTGACGGGTTCAATCCCCCGCCGGCCGGCCCTCGATCAGGACGAAGCTGCCGCGCATGGCGGCGACGGGCTGGCCCTTGCGCAGGATGGCGCCGGAGGCGTGGCAGAGTTTCGCCCCCAGGCGCAGCCGGTCGATCTGGCTTTCCAGGTGGTCCCCGGGCAGGATGGGAGACAGGTAGTCCACGGTGAGGCTGGCAGTGACCACGCTCACCGTCCTGGGCAACTGGTGGATCAGGTTGTAGGCCAGCCAGATGTCGGCCAGGGTGGCGATGAAGCCGCCGTGGAGCGTTGCATGGCCGTTGCAGTGTTCCGGCCGCGCCTCCAGCCGGAACACCAGATGCTTGCCTTCCGGGCGGCACAGCACCGGCATCAGCGTCGGGGCGAAGGGGCCGGTCATGGGACAGCGGCCGAACCCCTCTTCGACCAGCCAGCGGTTTTCGGCTTCGGTGAGGGGCACATTCACCGTCCTGGTCTCGCCGTCCCTTCGCCGGGCAGTATCTTCACTTTCGAAATCCACCATCCTCTCCATGGACCCCTCCGAGTGAGGGAAAGCGCCATGATGCCCAGAGCGAAAGCTTCGATCCAGGGCCGGGTGCGTACTTTCCAAGGCTGCCCCCGCCAGGCGGCAGTCCGCCTCGCCCAAGGGAGTCATGGGACGGAACGGGTTTTCTATTGCAGCGCACCAATGCACGATGGATGATACCTGCTCGCAGCCACGAGGAGACCCCAATGAATCAACACCCCAGCGTCCCCGCAATCCCCCCCGGCGACTGGGACGTCCAGGTCGCCATCCTCGGCGGCGGCCCCGGCGGCGAGGACTGCGCCCGGGATCTGGCCGATCACGGCATCAAGGTGACCATGATCAACAACGCGCCCCTGCCCGGGGGCGAATGTCTCTGGCGCGGCTGCATCCCCTCCAAGGCCTGGCGCCACGCGGCAGACATCATCCGCGACCGGGCCCGGGATCCGGACAAGGGCGTGGTGGGCACCGCCATGCCCCAGCTGGACTGGGCCACCCTGGAAGCCCACCGCAAGAACGTGCTGCAGACTCGGGGCGAACTGGCCCTCAAGACCGACAAGGGCATCAGGATCGACGTGCGCCAGGGTTTCGCCAGCTTCGTCGATCCCCACACTCTCAAGATCATCGCGCCGGATGGCTCCGAATCCAGCCTCAGCTTCGGCGCCGCCGTCATCGCCACCGGGGCGCCGCCCTTCGTGCCTCCCATCCCCGGGGCCTGGGAGGGCATCGCCAGTGGCGGCGTGCTTACCTCCGACAGCATCTGGAATCTGCCCAGCCCGCCCAGGCGCCTGGGCATCGTCGGCGGCGGCGTCATCGGCGTGGAGATGGCCCAGATCGTGGGCGACTTCGGCGGCGAGGTGCGCATGCTCGAAGCCCGGGAGCGCATCCTGGCCGAGATCGAGGAGGAAATCGCCAGTCACCTGACCGATGTGCTCAAGAGTGAGTTCACCATCGTCACCGGCGCCCAGATCGGCGAGATCACCGGCCAGCCCGACAGCATGCGCATCAAGTACAGCGACGCCGAGGGCAACCCCGGCGAATTCCTTTGCGACTACGTGCTCATGGCCACTGGCAAGCGGCCCAACACCGCCAGGCTCAACCTGGAGGCCGCCGGCGTGGAACTGGCCGGCGCCGCCATCAAAACCGACGCCCAGTGCCGCACCAGCGTCCCCCACATCTTCGCCGTGGGCGACGTCATCGGCGGCTACATGCTGGCCCACACCGCCGCCGCCCAGGGCCGGGTCGCCGCCCGCAACCTGCTGGGCCACCCCGCCGCCTACGACCAGGACCAGGACTGCGGTGTCGTCTTCAGCCGTCCCCAGGCTGGCTTCGTGGGCCTCTCCTTGGCCCAGGCCAAGGCCCGGGGCATCGACGCGGTGGAGGCCAAGATGCCCATGCGCATCGACGCCAAGGCCATGATCGCCATGGAAACCCACGGCATGATCAAACTGGTGGCCGACAAGGCCAGCCAGAAGATCATCGGCGTCCATTTCCTGGCCGACCACACCGACGCCCTCATCGGCGCGGCGGTCATGATGATCAGTGCCGGCTTGACCCTGCCCCAGGTGGCCGAGGCCATCTTCCCCCATCCGACCCAGACGGAGATGTTCGGGGATCTGGCGCGCCGGCTGCTGGCCAGGTTGCGGCGGATCAACAGGGATTGACGAACCATGCCCGATGCCTGGGCATTGGGCTATAGTGCCCGCACAGCCCCGGAGGAAACCATCATGAAACACGCCATCAACCTGGTTCTCGTCTTGTGTCTGTCCTGGATCGCCCCCTTGGGCGCCACCGACCAGTCGGCTTCCGGAATCCCCGCGACGAAGGAGGCGCGACGGCTGGAATCCACACCTCCCCCCTGCCGCCTCCCCGACCGCTTCGCCCAGGTCAGCCAGGCCGACTGCTGCAAGGGCCACAAGGGGGTGTGCGGCTGCCGGGCGGGCAAGATCGTGTGCTGCGACAACACCACCAGCGCCGCCTGTGCCTGTCACGCCGACTCCGGCGTGGAGAACTGATCCCTACTTCCCCGCCGCCACCCAGACGCCATCCCAATCGGCGGCGGGCGGATTGTCCCGGAAGGCGCGGATGCGTTCCAGGAAGACCCGGCTGGGGCCGTCGTCGGGCCAGCGCTTCAGGCATTCGGCGAAGGCCATCTCGGCCCCGTCCCAATCCTGCTTACGGTAACGCGACAAGCCATTGGCAAAGGCGGCGGCCAGGTCTTCGCAGCCTTCGCCGGAGCGTCCCAGCAACTCATGGACCCGCTCCGGCTCCAGCCGGCCCATGACCCGCAGGCTGTCGATCTCCCGGAACACGAAGGCGCCGCCGGCCATTCCCCGTGTCGCCTCGCTCACCAGGATGCGACTGCCATAGAACTTGTTGGCCTGCTCCAGGCGGGAGGCCAGATTCACGGTATCGCCGATGACCGTGTAGCCCCGGGCGGTCTCCGAGCCGATGTTGCCCACCAGCACCTCGCCGGTGGCGATGCCCATGCGCGCCTCCACCTCTGGCAGGCCCTGGCGCACCCCCAGCAGATGGGGCAGGTCAGCGCGGAACGCATCCAACCTGGCCCGC
>CAZYEY010000156.1:0-7744 GCA_964646585.1 uncultured Thiobacillus sp.
CTCAAGGCCACCCCCATTTCCGGGGATGTGGAATTGTTCTCCTGATCCAGGAACATCGACAACAATAGCCGGAGAACGGCATGGCAAAGATCAAAGTGCTCGTCATCAACGACTCCGCGCTGATCCGGAGCCTGATAAAGGAAATCATCAACGGCCAGCCAGACATGGAGGTGGTGGGACAGGCGCCGGACCCCGTCACGGCCAGGGCACTCAGCAAGCCGCTCAATCCCGATGTGCTGACTCTGGATGTGGAAATGCCCCGCATGAACGGCCTGGAGTTCCTGGAAAAGTTGATGCGTCTGCGCCCCATGCCGGTGGTGATGGTGTCCTCCCTCACCCGGCAAGGCAACGATGTCACCCTCAAGGCCCTGGAACTGGGCGCGGTGGACTTCGTCACCAAGCCCGGCCTGGGCAGCGTCACGGGTAGTCTCAGCGAGTTGTCCCAGGAGATCGGCGACAAGATCCGGGCCGCCGCCCGCGCCCGCATTCGCCGCCACGCCATCAACGAAAGCGCCCCCGACGCGCCCAGGCCCCTGGCCGGCCAGTTCCTGAACATCGCGGAAAAGGTGATCTGCATCGGCTCCTCCACAGGCGGAACCGAAGCCTTGAAGGAGGTGTTGATCCGCATGCCCGCATCCATGCCCGGCATCCTCATCACCCAGCACATGCCGGAGTCCTTCACGGCTGCTTTCGCCCATCGCCTGAACGGCATCTCCGCCATGACGGTCAAGGAGGCCGGGCACAACGAGCGGGTTCTTCCAGGTCACGCCTATGTCGCGCCGGGCCATTCCCACCTGCTGATCAAGAAAAGCGGCGCCTACTACTACACCGAGTTATCCAAGTCGGAACCTGTGAATCGGCACCGCCCGTCGGTGGATGTGTTGTTCCAAAGCGCCGCCCAGGTGCTGGGTCCCAACGCGGTGGGCGTCATCCTGACGGGCATGGGCAAGGACGGCGCCCAGGGGATGCTGGCCATGCGCAATGCCGGCGCCCATACCATCGCCCAGAACGAGACCACCTGCGTGGTCTACGGCATGCCCAAGGCCGCCGTCGAACTGGGCGCCGCCATGGAGGTGGTGCCGCTCCAGGACATTGCCGCCCGGATCCTGGCGCACCTGGGCCGGCGAAACTGAAGGCTCGCTCCCACCGTCCGCCGAAACAGGCGCTAAAGAGCCAAGAAAAAAAGGCCGATAAGTCGGCGGTATCGGCAAGCACGGAGTAATCATGCAAATCGCGAGTGAAGTGGCGGGAAGCACGGCGGTCCTGAGCCTCAATGGACGCTTCGATTTCCACTCCCACCGGGACTTCCGCGCAGCCTACGAGCAAGCGCTGGAAACCGCGGGAGTCCGGGAGATCGAAATCAATTTCTCGGCGGTGGACTATCTGGACAGCTCCGCGCTGGGCATGCTCCTGCTGCTGCGAGAGAAAGCGGAGGCCTCGGGCAAGCAGGTCGTGTTGGCCGGCCTGCAAGGTACGGTAAAACAGGTTCTGGAGATCGCGAATTTCGGCAAGCTGTTTACCGTCAAGGCATGAGGAAGCCGCCGTGTCCGGCATCCGCCTGAAAATCCTCATCGTCGACGACACCCCCACCAACACAAAGCAGTTGGAAGTCCTGGCCCGACGTTCTGGCCATATCCCCATCCTGGCGGAAGATGGGGAAGTCGCCATCGAGCGATTCAAGAACGAGTCCCCCGATCTGGTATTCATGGACATCATGATGCCGGGCATGGATGGCATCACGGCCGTGCGGAAGATCCGGGAGATCCCCACTGAAAAATGGACCCCCATCATTTTCTACTCGGCCCTGGATCGCATGCAGGACATCACACTGGGTCTGGAGGCCGGCGGCGACGACTATGTGGTCAAGCCCGCATCCCTCCAGCTGCTGCAAGCGAAAATCAACGCCTATTCCCGCCTGCTCGCCATGCAGCAGAAGGAACAGCGCTACGTCGAGGAACTGCGCAACTGGCGCTCGGATGCGGAGGAGCAAAACCGCCTGGGCGCCCACATCATGGCCCGCCTGACGGATGCCGAGGGGCTGCGGGACGCCATGGTCCACTTCTTCAACCTGCCGGCGGACACCTTCAGCGGCGACCTGCTCTGTGCCGCCCGCACGCCGGGAGGCGCCCTGAACGTCATGCTGGCGGACGCAGCCGGCCATGGCCTGGCCGCCGCCCTGTCGGCCATGCCCATGACCCAGGCCTTCTACAGCATGACCGGCAAGGGATTCCCCTTGTCATCCATCGCCGCGGAACTGAACCGCAAGCTGAAGGCCATTCTGCCCGCCGATCGTTTCGTGGCCGCCACCCTGGCCAGTGTCGATGTACGCAACCAGACCGTTGAAATCTGGAACGGCGGCAATCCGGATGCCCTGTTCATCGATCCGGAAGGCAAGGTCACGATGCAGTGGGCCTCCAGCCATCCCCCCCTGGGCATCCTGCCCGACCGGGCTTTTTCCGGCCTGACCGAGACGGTCGTCATCCACGAGCCCGGCGACCTGGTGCTGTGTTCCGACGGCCTGGTGGAAGCCGAGGATTCCCAAGGCAGGTGGCTGGGCCTCAGCGGGGCCCTGGCATGGTTGTCCGGGGCGGCCGAGAGCCATCAACGCCTGGCCAGGCTGCATGAGGGCGTGGAAAGCCATTTGGGCGGTGCCGCCGGGCGGGACGACATCTCCTGCATGCTGGTCTCGGTTCCCATCGAGCGGCGGCGGCTGGTCCGCTTCGAAGCCCCCAAACCGGCCCACCAACATCAGGGCAGTGTGGCGGAATGGCGACTCAACCTTTCCTACAGCGCGGCGGATTTGCGCCATGTTGACGTGGTTCCCGCCGTAATCGGCCTGGCCACCCAGGTGGCCGCCCTGAAACCCCATCAGGCCACCTTGTTCCTGGTGGTCTCGGAGTTGTTCAACAACGCCCTGGATCACGGCTTGCTGGGACTGGATTCCACCACCAAGAACTGGATGGGGGGATTCGACCTTTACATGCAACAAAGGGCGGAGCGGCTGAGCAATCTGGAGTCGGGGCACATCACGATGTCCTTCCTGGTCCATGAGGACGAAGGCCGCGCCGTCCTGGACATCGACATCGCCGACAGCGGGCCAGGCTTCGACTATGAAGCCCTGTTGCGGGACAACGGCCAGGCCCTGGAGGGCGCCCGCCCCCATGGTCGGGGCATCGCGCTGGTGCGCAGCCTCTGCTCCCAGGTGGTTTTTTCCGGGGTCGGCAACCGGGTCTGGGTCCGCTACCTGCTCTAGGAGCCTGTCGGATCATAGGCTGATCCACTGGGCCAGTGGGAAGAGCGGCTAGCCCGATGCCGTGACGCTGTGGGTGGTCACCCGGTTGCGGCCGCCATGCTTGGATCGGTAGAGGGCCTCGTCGGCGGCCTGGATCAGGCTTTCCGCATCCGTCACCTCGGGGAAAGGAGCCAGGCCGGCGGAGAAGCTGCAACGGAACTCCTGCCCTTTCTCGTAGTGGTCGATGGCCGCGAAACTTTCCCGGAGTTGGTTGAGGGCATGTTCGGCGGCCTTGCCCGGCGTATCCGGCAGGACCAGGGCAAATTCCTCTCCACCGTAGCGCCCGATGACATCGGCGCCGCGCAGGCGCTGTCTGAGCAGACGGGCCAGACTCTTGATCACCCGGTCCCCGGCTGGATGGCCATAGCTATCGTTGACCCGCTTGAAGTGGTCGATATCGATGATGCCAACCGCCAGGGGCTTGCCGAGCCGTATTGCCCGAGCCAGCTCGGCGCGCAGGCGTTCCTTGAAACTGGTGTGGTTGAGCAGACCGGTCAGACTGTCCCGCACCATCAGGGCCCGCAGGGCGCGATAGCGGATGATGCGGCTGCGGACCGCGGAGATGAGATGCTCCGGCTCGATGGGTTTTTGCAAAAACTCATCACCACCCAGGCTCATGGCTGCCCGTTGACGGCCCACGTCGCTCTCGGCGGAGAGAAAGACGATGGGAATGGAAAGAAAAGCGTCCTGCTGGCGGATGACCTTGGCCAGTTCCTGACCGCTGGCACCGGGCATGTTCATGTCCAGCAGGATGATTTCCGGCGTGCTCTCGGCCAAGGCATCCAAGGCTTTCAGGGGATCGGTGAGGGTTTGCGTGACGAAGCCCGCCGCATTCAGATGGGCGGCGAAATAGGCCACCATGGAGGGCGAGTCGTCGATGATGAGCACCTTGCCCGCCTCGGCATGGGCTGGCTGGGTGAGGCGGTCCAGACTGTCGAGCAGACTGGTCATTTCCAGGGGACGGGTGAAGTAGGCCTGACAGCCCAGCCGTGCCGCATCCAGTCTGGCCTTGATGTGGCCGTCACTGGAGAGCACGGCCAGAGGTACCCGTGCCGCGAGTCCTCGCAAGGCGGCTCGCGTGTCCCCGTCGATCCGCGCCAGGAGGTCGTAATCGAGCAGGATGGCCGCCGGCAAAGCGATCCTGGTGGCCAGCAAGAGTTGCGCGGGATCGCTGAACTGCCGGGGTTTGTGGCCGAAGTGGCTCAGTTGTCGCGCGGCTTCCCGCATGTCAGCCGCATCCTCCGGACAGAGGAAGATCGGCTTGCCCGACGCTCCCCCGTCTGGAATCTGCCCCGTGAGAACCATGAAATCCCCTAGACAGAAAAATTCATACGAAAGCAATAACGACGGGGGCGTTCGATTCTTGAGCGACCTGGGTGGCTGCTGAACCCGCCGGAATCATGCATTGATCCGGTCCAGCATTTCCTGGATGCGCTCCGGCCTGCCGGCCTTCAGGATTTTCCTGACCAGGGGCGCCAGTTCCGCCGTGTGACTGCGCATCACCTGCTGCTTCACCGACAACACATGGGCGGGATGCATGGAGAATTGGGTCAGGCCCATGCCCAGCAGCAGCCGGGTCAGCTTCGCGTCGCCCGCCATCTCGCCGCACACCGACACCGGCTTGCCCAGCTTGCGGCCCACCTTGAGGGTATGGTCTATGAGGCCCAGCACGCCAGGATTGAGGGGGTCATACAAATGGGCCACGGCATCATCGGTGCGGTCGATGGCCAGGGTGTACTGGATCAGGTCGTTGGTGCCCAGGGACAGAAAGTCCAGCTTGCGGGCGAACCATTCGGCGGCCAGGGCGGCGGCGGGAATTTCGATCATGCCGCCGATGGGGATGTGCTCGTCGAAGGGAATGCCCGCCACCCGCAGGCTGCCCCTGGCCGCGCCGATGAGGGCCAGAGCCTGGTCCAGCTCGGTCAGGCTGGCCAGCATGGGCAACAGGATCTGTACCTTGCCGTAATGGCTGGCCCGATAGATGGCGCGGATCTGGGTCAGGAAGATCTGGGGCTCGGCCAGGCACAGGCGGATGGCGCGCAGGCCCAGGGCCGGATTGACGCTGTTTTCCTCCATCCAGCGCACGGACTTGTCGGCGCCCACATCCAGGGTGCGGATGACCACCGGCCGGCCGGCCATGTCCTTGGCCACGCTGCGGTAGGCCTCGAATTGTTCCTCCTCGCCGGGCAGATCGTCCCGGTTGAGGAAAAGAAATTCGCTGCGGAAAAGACCGATGCCGGCGGCGTTCTCGCCCAGGGCCTGGGCCACATCGGAAGGCAGGTCGATGTTGGCCATCAGGTCCACCTGGACGCCGTCCAGCGTGGTGGAGGGGCTGCTTTTCAGGCGTCTGAGTTTCTTCTGTTCCAGGGCCCACTGGTTACGGCGCAACCGGTATTCGTCCAGGATGGCCGGGTCCGGATCCACGATGACCACCCCGGCCACGCCATCGACGATGAGCCAATCCCCCTCCCGGATCATGGCCCGGGCATTGTGCAAGGCCATCACCGATGGCAGGTTCAGGCTGCGGGCGAGGATGGCGGTGTGGGAGGTGGTTCCCCCCAGGTCGGTGATGAAGCCGGCGAAGGTATGGCGCTTGAAGAGCACCATGTCGCTGGGGGAGAGATCGTGGGCCACCAGGATGCTGTCGCCCTCATCGGCCGTTTTCAGGGGAGCGCGGCCGGGATGGCCCATGAGGGCCTTGAGCACCTTGTCCGCCACCTGGCGGACGTCGTGGCGACGCTCCCGCAGGTAATCGTCGTCGATGGACTCGAACTGGGCGATGAGGGCCTCGGTCTGCCGGGCCAGGGCCCACTCGGCGTTGCAGCGCTCGGACCGGATCAGGCGCTTGGGCGCCTCCGAGAGCATGGAGTCCGACAGGATGAGGGCATGCACCTCGATGAATACCGACAACTCCGGGGGCGCCCCATCGGGGATATGGTGCTGGAGGGCCAGCAGTTCCGCCCGCACGCTTTCCACCGCCTCGGCGAAGCGGGCGACCTCCGCATCCAGGTGCTCCGGGCGCAGCACGTAGTGGGGGGCTTCCAGACGCTCATGGGAGTAGAGCTGGGCGCGGCCGATGGCGTAGCCACCGGAGACTCCGATACCGTGCAGGGAGAAGCTCATTCCCCCTCCCCGAACTTGTCCTCGATGAGAGCCACCAGGGCATCCATGGCTTCGTGCTCATCGGGGCCATGGGTTTCCAGCCGGATGGTGGTGCCCCGGGCGGCGGCCAGCATCATGACGCCCATGATGCTCTTGCCGTTGACGCGGCGGCCATTGCGGGACAGCCAGACTTCGGATTGGAACCGGCCGGCGGTTTGCGTGAGTTTGGCGGAAGCGCGGGCGTGCAGGCCCAGTTTGTTGGTGATCTCGATCTCGCGTTCAGCCACAGGCCGACTCCGGGGTGATGTTGAAGATGCCGGCCTGGCCACCGGCCACCGTTTTTTCCAGCAAGGCCGCCATGCCCTGATCCCGGTAGGTCAGGGCCTTGAGCAGCATGGGCAGGTTGACGCCGGCGATGGCCTCCACCTGACGGTTGTTGAGGAGCTTGCAGACGGTGTTGCAGGGGGTGGCGCCGTAGACATCGGTGAGGATCAGCACGCCGTCGCCCCGATCCACCTCGTCCAGTCGGGCCTGGGCCCGGGCCAGCATCTCCGCCGGCTCCCGGCAGGATGACAGGTCCAAGTTTTCCAGGGCCTCCGGGCGGGTGCCTAGCACATAGGTGGCACACTGGATGAGGCTGTCGCCCAGATTGCCATGGGCGACGATGAGCAGGGCGATCATGGTGGAAACGAAAAAAGAGAGGGTCAAATTTTACGCCCAGGATCGCGATTACGATGTTGCCTCGCAACAATTCCCTATCCCTTTGATGGAAAAGGTTGAATTTGAGCCAGGCCCGGCCTGAACGCTAGAATCCCCCTCTTTTCCCACCCCATCCGGGAACGTTGTCCATGACCGCCGAGCGCATCCGCGAGATTCCCTACAACTACACCTCCTTTTCCGACCGGGAGATCGTCATCCGCCTGCTGGGCGGCGAGGGGTGGCAGCTGGTGGAGGAACTGCGCGCCGAACGCCGCACCGGCCGCTCCGCCCGCATGCTGTTCGAGGTGCTGGGGGATATCTGGGTGGTGACCCGCAATCCCTACCTGGAAGACGACCTGCTCTCCAATCCCCGGCGCCGGGAACTGCTGATCCAGGCCCTTCGCCACCGTTTGAGCGAGATCGAGAAGCGGCGCCAGGGCAATGCTCGGGTAGGCAGGCTGTTGGCGCTGGCGCACCAGGCCGTGGAACGCTTCGCCGCCGGTTTCGGCGAAACCGAGCGCCTGCGCCGGGACCTCCTGGGCCGACTGCTGCCCCACACCCGCAAGGACAACATCGCTTTCGACGGCATGGCCCGGGTCAGCCACGTCACCGACGCCACCGACTGGCGGGTGGAGTACCCCTTCGTCGTGC
>CAZYEY010000157.1:0-6570 GCA_964646585.1 uncultured Thiobacillus sp.
GTACGCCGCAGAGTTGGGGACCGGGGCGTGAGGGGGCCGCGTCGGGACCCGCCCCTGCTACGGCCGGGGCGACATCACGGAGGGCGGGTACGATATCCAGGGGTTCATGGATGCGGACGGCTATGGCGGCCTGCTTCCCGCCTCCGGGATCACTGGCGTCCAGGGCCGCAGCGGGATGTTGAGCGCGGCCGGCGGCGAGGGCATGTTATAGGGTCCGGGCTAGGCCCCCGCCAGGGAAGCGGGGGCACAGCCGAGACCATAGAACATGCCCTCGACGCCGGCAGTGCTCAACATGCCGCTGCGTCCCTGGACTGCAGTGCTCCAGAAGGCGGGAAGCAGGCCGCCATAGCCATCCGTATCCATGACGCCCTGGAAATCGTAGCCGCTCTCCGTGAATTGGCCGCGGCTGTAGTAGGTGAGGTTCTCGATGGCGCCCTTCACCGTCCGGCTGCCGAAATCCGCCGTCATGCTGAACAGGCCGGTGAGGAAATCGCTGCTGGTACGGGAAGCGTCCAGCGCTGTGCCGCTCACATAACCCGCGTAACGCACGTAACCGCCGCCGGGCAATGCGTTGGCAGGCGTCTGGGCGCCCGCCACCCAGGATGAGGCGGGCAGGATGCTGTTCCATCCGTCATCCACCGTCCACATGCCCACATAGTGGTATTCGAGACGGTCGAGATAACTGTTGAGCGCATTGTAGGGCAGCACCTCCCAGGAACCGTCGAAGCTGCGCGTCGAGAAGAAGAATGGCGCATTTCCCGGATTGCCGGGTCGCAGACCACCAAAGCCATTGGTGCCGATGAAAGCGTTGGGGTTGTCCATGCCATTGCCGAAATCACCATCCAGGTAGTCGTCGCTGAAGTTCGACTGTACCGAACCGGTGGCGGGGGAAAGGATGAAATCGGCGGAACCATGGCTTTGCCAATAAAAGCCCTGGTTTCTTTTCCTGCCCAGGCTGGCGCTGTAGCCCTTCCACTCCTGGCCCTCGTCCGGTGTCACCCGGCTGGAGTAACGGCTCCATCCGCCTGTGTAGCCGGAGATGATGCCCACGGCGCCGCTTGGTGTCTCATTTCCCGAATAGTCCAGGTCAGTGCCGCCGCTGAACAGGTTGCCCAACACGTAGCCGTGCCCCCCATAGAGCGGCAATGTCGCGGTGGTGTAGCTACCCGCCCAGTTGGGGTCGTAACCTGCCTGCCAGGCATTCTTCTCCCAGACCTGGATGTTCGCTGAGGTATTGGCCCGGTCCAGATTGCCCAGGATGATGACGGCCGAATCGCTCAAGGGGTTCACCTGGGCCGGCATGAATACCTTGTCGTTGCCGAAGTCCACGGCCATGGACCCAGTGGCGCTGTAAGCGCCGTCAGCGTCCTGCGAGAGAGCGGTCATGTAATAGCCATAATGACCGGCGGTGGGGAGTTGGGCTGCGGCGGTCCGCACACCGCCGAACGCGGTCAGGTTCACAGTGTGTCCGCCATAGCGCGAGAGACTGGCGAAGTAGGCGTCCGTGTCGTAGGTGAGCGCGTAGCCGTACGAGTGGGAACCGGATAAATCAGGCCACAGCGAATCGGTCAGATAGGGGAAGTAGGTGGTGCTGCCAGGGTCAGTGGGTCGATAACGGTAACTGCGGTATTCGATCGTACTGTTGATGTAGCCGTCCCGTTGTAGGGAGAGAATCAGGTCGGCGGGGTCTTGGGCGCCGTTGCGGCTATCCCGGTGCAAATCCGCAGTCCCAGATATGAAACTGCTATCCACGGTCCCCCCCCAAATGGCCTGGAAGGGTGTGTAGACATCCCCCCGTTTGGCGGCGTACACACCCGCCGCCCAGTCGTTGGCATTCTTGAAGATGCGCCAGGCGCCGCCGGTTTCCTCGGCGTTGGGACCGTAGAAGCTGCCGTTGAGCAGGGAAGCCACGCTGTCGATTCCATTGCCGGTGATGGCGCCGGAGTAGGCATTGCCGGAGAAGCCCGAAATCGCAAAGTCTGCCCGGTCGAGCCACAGGCTGTTGTCCCAGTCCCGGCGCAAGTCGGTGAAGGCACCAGAGAGGTTGCGCTCGCCGAAATTCACCGTCATGTTGAAACCGCCGGTCAGGAGATCCAGGTAGGCATCACCTTGATTAGAACCAATCTGAACGGTTCCCAGCACCTTGCCGGTGTAGTAGGCGGAACCGCTGGTGATGCCCATCTGGGGATTGGCGGGGGTCAACTGGCCGGCCACCCAGGTGGAGTGGTCCGTATAGCTGTAGTTGATGGCGCCGCTGGCGTAGTCGTGGGCCCAGTACCCCATGCTGGTGTAGCGGTAGTCGGTCCAGCCGGCCCCGGCGAAATCCCCTTGGGTGGAGTAATAGCTGGGCATGCCCAGGGCATTGGTCTTCATGGCGCCAAAAGCGTTCTTGTCCATGAAGGCGTTGAGATCCGCCACGGTGGTGGTGAACACCGGCTGGTTGCCATTGCTGTAGATGCCGCCGCTGACTGTCGCGCTGTCCGGATTGAAGACGAAGCTGCTGCGCCCCAGGATGGAGGCGAAGAAATCCGCCGAATGGTCGTAGCGGATACCAGCGGAATAACCCGACCAGGTCTCTCCCGTGGCAGGGGTATGGATGGGGGTGGGGGCGGCGGAAAAATCACGGGCAACCATCAGGCCCTGATCCACTGTCCAAACCTGCTGATCCAGGCCTTTTTCCGTACCGCTGAATGCGCCGCCCCCCAGGATGGGCGAATCGGCCCCGAACAAGCCCAGGGAAAATCCTGGCATGAACCAGTAACTGTTGTCGTGGGCGAGGTTTCCACTGCCGTAGATGTCCTTTCCCCAGCCTTGCATGTCCAAAGCGCCCGTACCCCGGTTGACCGTGCCAATCATGAGCAGCCCGTCGCTGGCTTCGGATTTCACGACCGGGCTGAACACCTTGTTGTTGGCCCAGTCCACCCTGGCGCCGGCAGTCAGGCTGAATGTGTCGAATCCACCCGGAGCGATCGCATCCTCCACTAACCCGCTCACGGCGAAGGACTGCCGCCCGGCGGTGGGTAGATTTCCAACAGGTGTGGGTGTGCCGTTTACGGCAATGAGAATGGGCTTGGACTCGGAGATGTCCAGGTCGTGGATGGTCGTGATGTACTCGGTGGGGCCGACTTTCTCGTACACCCCGGTGTAGGTTCCGGACAAACCGTTGATACTGGTCCCGCTGTAGCTGCCTGTGTGCGGCGCCCCGGAGTTCGGCTGGAAGACCAGCGCTTCCGACGTCGGGCCGAGCGCCAAAGCGATATGGTCGGGAAAGAGCGTCAGGGTGGGCACGCCCACGGCAAGCCCACCCCCCGAGACCATCGCGAAGATGCCGGAAATCTCGCCGATCACGGGGTCGGTGACTATGGGAGGCGCCCCCCCCTCCATATCGAGTACGGCCTCTCTTTGCTGAATGTCCTTGCCCGCCTCCGGCAACTGCACATTGGGCAAACGGTCCTGAAAAAGATTATCCAGACCCCGTCCATCCAGGTTCAGGTTCTCCGCAAGCAGCAGGAGTTCCGTGGAGCCACCGCCACCGATGGCCGCCGTCTCGATCTTGTTGGGATCGGTCTCGCCACCCTCGCCTGGATCGAAACCGCTGTCGTCCCCCTCGTCGCTCAGGCCCAGTTTGTCCAACTTCTTCTTGATGCCGGACTCGTCGTCCTTGTCCTTCTTGTCGTCGCCCTCGCCCTTGGCAAGCTTCTCGAGCTTGCCCTTGCCCTCGGCCTTGTCCTTGATGCTTTGTTCCTTCTTATCCAGCGAGTCGACGAGTTTCTCACTGTTCTTCTTGCCCTCGTCCTTGGCATTCTTCTTCAGGTCGGCGAGGGCCTGCTTGCCGCCACCAGGCGCCAGATCGAAAGCGGGCATGAGCTTGGCCATGCCCTTGGCCAGGCTAAAGCCCGGATCCAGCTTGGCCGCCTGATTGAACAGCTTGGCTGCCTGGGAAAACTGGCCCTTGTCCGCCTTGTCCACCGCCTTGGCGAAAGCAGAGAAGGCCTGGGAGTTGGTGGTCTGGGGCTTTTCGATCTCTTGGCGCAGTTTGGGCGGCAGGTCATCCAATTTGACGCCCAGGTGGGCCAGGGTGTTGAACACCATTTCCTTCTGGACCTGGAAGAAACTTTGCATGTCGCCACGACGGCTGACGTTGCCCAGGGATTTGCCCGTGCTCGTGTCCAGGGTCATGCTGTTGACGGAGAGATCCTGGGCAGCCTGGGCGTAGCCGGCCAGCAGGATCAGCACGGCCGTATGAATGGGGTGTTTGCCAAAGTGGTGGAAAGTCATGGTGATGCCCTTTACTTGCTCTGATCCTGAACCTTGTAGTCGCCGATCATGAGCTTCTCGGCGCGCATGAGCCGGCCGGCGCGAACAGCCTCCTTCTCGTCCACGAGACCACTCTGGGACAGGGCGATCTCATCGGCCAGCTTTTGCAGCTTGGCCCGCTCCAATACCCGGATGCCCGGAACCTTGCTGAGGTCGGTGACCACCATGGCGGTGAGTCCCTTGGACAGCACGGCCTGGGCTTCATCGCCCCGGTTGACGAAAGGCAGGACGGCGACGGTGCCGGGTTCTGGCTTGGCGGCGCTCAGCTCGGCTTCCTGCTTGAGAGCCTTCTGGATCTCCTCACGCATCGACTCGTTGAGCAGCAGGGTCACCCGTTCGGGGATGCCCTGTTTTGTGGCCCCCTCGGGATCGATCTGGATGTATTGCTGCCACTGGCGGATGGCTTCGAAGTTCTGCTCGGTCTCCAGAGCAATCAGGCCCAGGTAATAGGCGGCCTGGGCATTTTTGGGAAAGGCCCTCTGGACTTGTAGGAGGCCATTGCGGGCCTTGGCCAGCTCGCCTTTCTGGTAAAGATCTATGGCCACGCGCAAGGCCATGCCTTCAGGGCTGGTGACGTGGGTCAGGTCCACTTCGATGTCCGGATCCAGGGCCGAGAGCCGGGCACCGCTTTCCCGCTGAATCAACATGCGGCCGGCAGCCAGGGGCTGGCTATTGCCCCCCGAAGCCTGCCAATTGGCGTCGATGCGCCAATCCTGCCCTGCCGCGTCCAGGCGATAGGCGGCGTCTTTTTCCCGACTGTCCCAGGCCCGCCAGTTGTTGAAGGCATAGACCACGGCCTCGCCGCTTGCCAGCACCACCACGCCCAGCTTTCCCTCCCCTGCATCCAGGGTGCCCCGAGGGGTCTCCAGGGTTCCCCGGCCCCGGGCGGAAGGCGCGGCATACACCGTCATGGCGCCTTCCCAGACCTGGGCTTTCCATCCTTCCGCCTGTTCCCGCAAGGCCAGGGTGGTACCCTCCCCCAGGTGCAGGGCATCGCCATTGGGAAAACCAATGCGAACCCGGGCCCCGGCGGGCACCCGGATCACGCTGTCCGGCCCCAGCATCAAACCGGTTTGCAGCAGGCCGACACCGTCGGATGTGGCGAGAAGGGGGGCGCCCACCAGGAGATCCACGCGGGCGAGGACTTTTCCAGAAGTGGAGACTGCCCTGGTGGTGGCTTGGGGCAGATCGGGCTTGGGGCCCAAATCGGCGAGCACCGAAGACGCGGCCAAACCGCCAACGCCTGCGGCCAGGATCATGGGAATGGTTTTGCGCACCATCGTCTTCATAGTCATCTTCATACACCCTCCCGCGCGGGGCGAAAACCCGAAATGGAATGGACGCTCAATCCCAATTACGGGCGCAATTTGCGTTTTGACTCAATCAAGTAAGCTACCTAGCAATTAACATACCGGGCATATTGGGGCACCGCGCGCCCAGCTTGGCGAGCATCACGGACGGCCTCGCCCACGCGCTCGGATAACTGCCAGGTTCAACTGTAAGAAAACCCGACATCCATCTCACTTACCTGAGTTGAATCCTAGACCCGTCGCTTCCTCAGCTCAAATGTTCTTTTAGGTGTTTGCCGGGTCGGGCGTAGTTGGAGAATGCAAGGCCACATCGCCCGGCACACTTTCGCCAACCCGTTGGGCGCGGGCTTGCCAAGGGCATGGGCAATTCACCCTGGGGGGACGCGGAATGGCCGCAAGGGGCCTGCGAGCGGGGCTCCTGCACGAAATTACATTGCCGCCACGACGGCGTCGCCCATGCCGGAGCAGGACACCCGCTGGCAACCCTCGGTCCAGATGTCGCCGGTGCGGTAGCCCTGGGCGATGACCTTCTTCACCGCGTTGTCGATGCGGTCGGCGGTGGCCTGGTCGTTGAAGGTGTACTTGAACATCATGCTTACTGACAGGATGGTGGCCAGGGGATTGGCCAGGTTCTTGCCGGCGATGTCCGGGGCGGAGCCGTGGATGGGCTCGTACATGCCCTTGTTGTTCTCGTCCAGGGAGGCGGAGGGCAGCATGCCGATGGATCCGGAGAGCATGGAGGCCGCGTCGGAGAGGATGTCGCCGAAGATGTTGCCGGTGACGATGGCGTCGAACTGCTTGGGATTGCGCACCAGCTGCATGGGGGCGTTGTCCACGGACATGGTGGAGAGCTCCACATCCGTATACTCCCTGGCCACTTCGGCCACCACTCCCTTCCCGAGTTCGTAGCATTCACTCACTGCGGCCTTTTCCACCGAGCACA
>CAZYEY010000158.1:0-6103 GCA_964646585.1 uncultured Thiobacillus sp.
CGATGGACTGGATGCAGTCGTCCTGGCGGATGGTGGTCATGGGGGCTCCTCCTCCCCTCGCCCGCAAGCGGGAGAGGGGCTGGGGGTGAGGGGATGGGTGTGCCAAGTATCGTCCTTGATTCCGCCGCCGAAAACCACGCTGGAAGCCCGAGCAATTTATTGGGTTTTTCAATACCCAGGCTTGAAATATTTGTGCGGCGCAACAGCCGAGAAGGAACTAGCTTTCGCATCAACGAGGAACCCGGCCATGACCGGCTTCCCCATCGATCGCGAGAAGAGGAGTCCGATATGGCTGTCGCCAGCCGCGTGCTGGGGGATTACTGGCCCGGCATCCAGCTTTACTACCCGCCGGTGAAGTACGCGCCGGCCCTGGGGCTGTACGAAGACCTGGAAGCCGCCGCCCTGCGTTTCCAGAAGCACGCCCGCCACTGCCACGCCCAGACCCTGCTGTTCGACCTGGAGGACGGCTGCCGGCAGAAGGCCCTGTCCCGGGATCTGCTGCGCCGGGAGCTGTCGGGCCTGAGCCGGGACGACCTGGCCGTGGCGGTGCGCATCAATCCTTTCCGCACCGAGGAGTACGAAAAGGATCTGCTCATGCTGCGGGATCTGGCCGACCACATCGACGTGGTCATGCTGGCCAAGGCCGGCGAAGCCTACGGCGCCGCCGAGATTCGCGACCTGTCGGCGGCCCTGGCGGGGATGAATCCGCGCATCACCATCCAGCCCATCATCGAGCATCCCAAGTCCCTGAAGATCGCCCCGGACATCATGGCCTACCCCACGGTGCGGCACGTGGTGTTCGGCATCCACGACTTCTCCAAGGCCATGGGCATCCACATCACGCCCCGGGGCTGGACCCAGGAATTGTCCTACTTCCTGCACCAGATCCTCTTTGAGGCCCGCATCGCGGGTGTCGGCGTCATCGGCGGCGTGGAGGTGCTGATCGGCCAGGCGTCCATGCCGGAAACCTTCCTGGAGCCCCACGACATCCGGCGCTGGCTGGACCTGCATGGCGATGAGGAATCCCGGGTGGTGTACCGCCACGCCTGCGAGGAAGCCGCCATGGGGCTCACCGGCAAGCAGGTCATCCACCCCAGCCACATCCACCTGTGCAAGGTGGCCTATACCCCGTCTCCCACCGAGGTGGCCCGCAACATCCGCATCCTCCAGGCCGCCGTGGAAGCCGATGCCCTGCTGGGGGGCGCCATCCGGTTCGAAGGCGAGATGCTGGACCCGCCCATGTTCGGCAAGGCTCTGCAGGTGCTGCTGCGGGCCCATGCCCTGCGGGCCCTGTCGGAGACCGATACGGATTTCGCCCTCAAGGTGCTGGCCATGCTGCCGGCCCAGGTGGTTCGCGAAAACTGGCCGTACGGAGTCATCCTGTGACTCAAGCCGCCCGAATGCCTGAAGGAGTCCGCCCATGAACGCCCCCGAACGCCGGGAATATCTGGAGAACGCCATGTCCTTCCCCCCCTTCGAGCCCTGGCAGTGGAAGCTGCCCACCCGCTTCAACATTGGCGTGGCCTGCACCGACGCCCATCTGGGCACGCCGGCCCAGGACAAGCTGGCCATGATCGTCGAGGACGATGCCCTGGGCGTGTCCACCGCCACCTACCGGCAGTTGGCGCAAGCGACTTCCCGTTTCGCCCAGCTGCTGCGCAACCTGGGGGTGCGTTCGGAAGACCGGGTGCTGATCCGGCTGCCCAACTCCCTGGCCTATCCCACCGCCTTCCTGGGTGCCATGAAGCGGGGCGCCATCGCCGTGCCCACCTCCACCCTGCTCACCGCCGAGGAGGTGGCCTGGCTCGCCAAGGACTCCGGTGCCACCGTGCTGGTGACCGACAAGGCCATGTGGGCGGGCCTGCGGGACAAGCTGCAGGGCCTGGACAACCTGCGCTGCGTGCTCCTGGCGGGGGCGGGGGTGCCGGCCTTCTACAACGGCAACGGCCTCAAGGTGCTGGGCCTGGAGGCTGCCCTGGCCACCATCGACACCTGGGACCCGCCCTATCCCACCCGGGCCCAGGATCCCGCCTACCTGGTCTATACCTCCGGCACCACCGGCTACCCCAAGGGGGTGCTGCATGCCCACCGGGCCATGATCGGTCGGGAGCCGGCGGCGAAATACTGGTTCGACTTCGGCACCGAGGGGGCGCCGGAAGACGACCGCATCGTCCATTCCGGCAAGTTCAACTGGACCTACGTGCTGGGTTCCGGCCTCATGGACCCCCTCTACCGGGGCAAGACCGTCATCGTCCATGAGGGGAAGAACGACGCCGAGGGCTGGATCCGCCTCATCGCCAGGCACAGCGCCACCATCTTCATCGGGGTGCCCACCATCTACCGGCAGATCCTGCAGAAGACCGCCTGCACCGGCGCCGATGTGCCCAGCCTGCGCCATTGCATGAGCGCCGGCGAGCACCTGTCCGACGAGATGCTGACCTTGTGGCGGGCGCGCTTCGGGGTGGACATCTACGAGGCGGTGGGCATGTCCGAGGTGTCTTACTACCTGTCGGAGAACAAATTCCGCCCCATCAGGCCCGGCTCCGCCGGTTTCCCCCAGCCCGGCCACGAGGTGAGGCTGCTGGACCCGGAGACCCTGGAGGAGGTGGAAACCGGCGAGGAAGGCATGATCTGCCTCCCCGCCGACGATCCCGGCCTGTTCATGCGCTACTGGAACCTGCCGGAGGAGACCGCAAAGGCGTTCAGGGACCGCTGGTTCCTCACCGGCGACTACGCCCGCTTGGACGAGGACGGCTACATCTGGTTCTTGGGCCGCAAGGACGACATCATCAATTCCTTCGGCTACCGGGTTTCCCCCCATGAGATCGAGCGGGTCATGAAGACCCATCCGGACGTGGCCGACTGCGCCGCCACCGGCGAGGCGCTTTCCGCCGACAAGGTGCTGGTGGTGGCCTACGTGATGCTGCATCCGGGCGCCAAGGTGGACGCCGATGACCTGGCGGCCTTCGGCCGGGAACGCCTGGCTGGCTACAAGGCGCCCAAGGTCGTCTATCTGGCGGCGGATTTTCCCCGCACCAAGAACGGCAAGATCATCCGCAAGGCTTTGCGGCCGGAGATCGCCGTGGCCCGTTCGAGCCATTGAGACCATGAACGACCGGCTGCCCGCCAGCCTCATTCCCCCCGCCGGCGACCAGTTCCATGCGCCGCAAGGAGTTCCCATGTCCCAGTACCGCCCCCGCCGTTCCATGCTCTACGTCCCTGCCTGCGTGCCCCGCTTCCTGGCCAAGGGGCGGGTGCTGAAGGTGGATGCCCTGATCTTCGACCTGGAGGAATCGGTCCTGGTGGAGCGCAAGCTGGAGGCCCGGCGCAACGCGGTTGCGGCCCTGGAAGAGGGGGGGTACGGCTACCGGGAGGTGGTGGTGCGGGTGAACCGGCACGATTCCGCCTGGGGCCTGGACGACCTCACCGCCATCGCCCCCCTGAAGCCGGATGCCATCCTCTTCCCCCGCATCGAAAGCCGCCGGGACGTGCTGGACGCCATCGCCGCCCTGGACCAGGCCGGGGGCGCTGGCATCCCGGTGATGGTGATGATCGAGACCCCCATGGCGGTGCTGCGGGCCGAGGAGATCGCCGGCGCCTCGGACCGGCTGGTCTGTCTGGTCATGGGCACCTCGGACCTCACCAATGAACTGCATGCCCGCATCACCCCGGAGCGGCTGCCCATCCTCCACAGCCTGTCCCACTGCCTGCTGGCGGCCCGGGCCCACGGCCTGCCCATCGTCGACGGGGTGCACCTGGACATGAAGGACATGACCAACTTCGAGTACGCCTGCCGCATGGCCCGGGACCTGGGCTACGACGGCAAGACGGTGCTCCACCCCTTGCAGGTCCAGTATGCCAACGATGCCTTCACGCCCCGGGCGGCCAGCGTGGAGCGGGCGCGCAAGATCATCGCCGCCTTCGCCGAGGCCAACGCGGAAGGGCGGGGCGTCACCGTGGTGGACGGCCGCCTGGTGGAGACCCTGCACGTGGAGGCGGCGCGCCGCACCTTGATGATCCACGACCGGATCGGGAAGATGGAAGCCGATCATGGCGCGTGAAACCATCCGCCGTGGTGGCGCCCTCCCCGCCAGCGGGGAGGGCCGGGGTGGGGAGAGATTCATGATTGATGCCGTCGGATCAATAGACATCCCTCCCAGCCTCCTCCCATTGCGGGGGAGGAGCATGTTGCGACAGCAAGTCGGGAGCCTTTCATGAGCAAGACCACCGCCGGCAACTTCTTCGAGAATTTCAGCCTAGGCCAGACCTTCCTGCATCCCACGCCGCGCACGGTGGGGGAGGGAGACATCGCCCTCTACCTGGCGCTCACCGGCTCCCGCCACGTGGTCGGCTGCGCCGCGCCGGTGGCCCACGCCCTGGGCTATCCCAGGCGGCCCCTGGATGACCTGCTGGCCTTCCACCTGGCTTTCGGCAAGACGGTGTCCGACATCTCCCTCAATGCCGTGGCCAACCTGGGCTACGCTGACGTGCGTTTCCTGGCCCCGGTCTACGTGGGCGACACTCTGGCGGCGGAATCCGTGGTCATCGGCCTGAAGGAGAACAGCACCGGGGAATCCGGCGTAGTCTGGGTGCGCTCCACGGCGGTGAACCAGGACGACCGCGAAGTCCTCACCTGGGTGCGCTGGGTCATGGTGAAAAAGCGCGACCGGAGCCACCCCGCGCCGAAGGCGGTGGTGCCGGAGACGCCTGCCTATGTCACCCCCCGGCGCCTGGAGATCCCGCCTTTCCTGGACGTGGGCGACTATGAGAACCGCCTCACCGGCGGCCCCTGGCTGTGGGACGACTACGAGCCGGGCGAGCGCATCGACCATCCCGCCGGCATGACCCTGGACGAGCCGGACCACACCTTCGCCACCCGGCTCTACCAGAATCCGGCGCGATTGCATTTCGACGCCCATCTGATGCGCGACAGCGGTTTCGGCCGGCGGCTGGTCTACGGCGGCCACGTCATCTCCCTCTGCCGGGCCCTGTCCTACGAGGGGTTGGAAAACGCCCTGCTCATCGCCGCCATCAACGGCGGCACCCACTGCAATCCCACCTTCGCCGGCGACACCCTCTACACCCGCACGGAAGTGCTCTCGAAGTGGGATCTGCCCGACCGCGACGATCTGGGCGCCCTACGCCTGCGCATGCTGGGCATCAAGAACATGACCGCAGCCGAGCTGCCGGACCCCATGATCGATGCCGGCGGCAGGAAGAAGTACCACCCCCACGTGGTGCTGGACCTGGATTACACGGTGCTGATGCCGCGCCGAGCCTGAACGAGGAGAACCGATGTCCCACCCCGTCCACCCCAACGCCGCCCTGTTCGCCGGCGAGAAGCCCTTCCCGGTGATCCCCGCCTGCGAGCATTTCGCCGGCAGCGAGAAGCTGATCCTCAAGGCCCTGGAGCAGATGGAGAAGCTGGGGCCGGTGTTCAACGTCACCTGCGACTGCGAGGACGGCGCCCCCGCCGGCCGGGAGAAGGAGCACGCCGAGATGATCGTGCGGGTGCTGGCCACCGACGCCAACCATCACAAGATGGCCGGCGCCCGCATCCATGACTATTCCCATCCGGCCTGGCGCCAGGATGTGGACATCCTGGTGGGCGGCGCCGGGCACCTGCTGGCCTACATCACGATTCCCAAGAGCACCGAGTACGACCACGCCGCCGAGATGATCGCCTACATCCAGACCGTGGCGGCCAAGCACGACATCCGGCGGGAGATCCCCATCCACATCCTCGTCGAGACCCACGGGGCCCTCCGCGACGTGCACCGCATCGCCACACTGCCCTGGCTCCAGGTGCTGGATTTCGGCCTCATGGATTTCGTTTCCGGCCACCACGGCGCCATCCCCGCCAGCGCCCTGCGCAGCCCGGGCCAGTGCGAGCACAAGCCCACCGCCCGGGCCCAGGCCGAGGTGGTTTCCGCGGCCCTGGCCAATGGTGTCATTCCCGCCCACAACGTCACCCTGGACCTGAAGAACCCCTACACCACCTATCAGGACGCCCGCCGGGCGCGCATGGAGTTCGGCTTCCTGCGCCAGTGGAGCATCTATCCCACCCAGATCCAGCCCATCGTGGATGCCATGAAGCCGGACT
>CAZYEY010000159.1:0-2584 GCA_964646585.1 uncultured Thiobacillus sp.
GGCATCAAGGGCGTGGCAGTCCAGCGCAACCTGGGGGACGACCAGAATTACGTGCGTGCCTTCTACGGTAGCTTCGACGGCCAGTGGGCCTTCCTCTACAAGGATCCCCTGCGGGAGCCCATGAACACCCTGGGCGGCGGCATCCGCCTGCAACGAGCCTGGGAGAAGTTCCGCCTGGGCCTGAACCTGGCCGAGGCCCACGATCAGGAAGACGACGTGCACGCCACTTTCCCGGCCTATTCCCAGATTCTGCCCGCCGTGGACTGGGAGTACCGGGAATCCGGCCTGGTGGTCAGCGGCGAGCACGCCTTCAGCGATACCGATGAGATCCCCACCGCAGGCGCCGCCGCCGTCAACAAGACCGGGGCTGCCCACAAGATCGTGCTGCGGGGGGCGCTCAAGGCCCTCAATCTGGACGGCCAGGTGGAACGGGTGACGCCGGACTTCATCAGCCGGGGCGGTGGCGCCACGGCGGATCGGATGCGCTACTACCTGAAAGCGGACTACAAGCTGGACAGGAACTGGCGCCTGTTCGCGACCTACGACGATTACGAGAACAACCTGGACGGCCGGTTGGCCGCCACCACCGAAGTCACCACCTGGGAAGTCGGTTTCAAGCGCGCCCGGGTCTTCGACCGCCGCCACATGAACGTCGCCCTGTCCTGGCGCACAAGGGTGAAGGAGGTGTCCGACGGCAGCGTGGACCAGACCACCCACCGCATCAAGCTCAAGGTCAACGACCGGGTGGCGGAACACTTCGACCTGCGCGGCGAGGTGGAACACATCCTGGACAAGGACCGGAACACCGCTGCCGATGCCGTCAGCACCCTGTTCGACCTGGGTCTGAACTACCGGCGGCGGCTGGCCAGCAGTTGGGACGTCCGCGCCGACTTTGGCCTGGCCCGCCAGGAGACCGGCACCCTCAACGCCAACGGCGCCGACCTCAGCAACCGCCTCCGCCTGGCCCTCGCCGCCGACAAGGGCGACGGTACCGTGCTGGGCGCCAGCCTGGAGCGCAACAGCGCCGATCTGGTGGCCGTCGGCGCCGACAACCGCCACAAGCGCGCCAGCGTCTACTGGCAAACCCGGCCGGCCTGGTTGAAGGACGGCGCCCTGAAGCTGGAATACGCCGACTACATTCACACCTTCACCGAAAATGCCGCCAACGATTACCGGGAGAAGCTCGTGAAGCTGTCCTTGCAATGGAACTTCCAGAAAGAGGCGAAACAATGATCCGCCCCGCCCGCGTTTCCTGGGCCGCCTGGCTCCTCGTCCTCCTCGCTCTCCTCGCCGCTGCCCCTGTCCAGGCGGCCTGGTGGGAGTTCGGCCGCGCCGACGGCGAGCCGGTCATCACCGATCTCAGATTCAACCGGGCCGACGTGCTGCGGGCCGAGGACCGGGTGGTGCTGACCCGGGAAGACCTGGACAACGGCGTCCTCACCCTGCGGGGCCGGGCCGAGGTCCGGCGCGGTCTCATCGGCCTGGTGGAAATCTCCCTGGACGGGGGACAGAAATGGCTCAGGACCACTCTGGGGGAGCGCGGCCTGTTCACCCACGAGCTGCGTCTGGATCTGGAGCGGGACTACGAGTTCCGCATCCGCGCCATCACCACCACCGGCCAGAAGAGCGACGTGGAGGCGCATAGCTTCACCCTGCGCCTGAGCGCGGCCAATCCCCAGGAGGAAGTGCGCCGGGCCTTCATGGAACTGCTGCGCGCCTACATGGCGGAAGACCGCGCCGGCTTCATGCGCCTGGTCTCCAAGGACTTCGAGGGCAACGAGTCGGCCTTGGAGGATGCCATCAGTGACGATTTCCGCTACCTGGACAACATCCGCATCGAGCCCCAGATCAGCCGGGTGGCTCAGTTCGACAGAAGCTACGAGGTCTACTTCAACTTCAACCGCCAGGTGCAATCCAGCCGCAGCGGCCAGATCCTGCGGGATTCCGCCGCCTCCGTGGCCGGCTTCGTGCGCGAGGGCGAGGGCTTCAAACTGTCCCGCCTGGCGGCGCCCCTGATCTTCGGCCTGTCCGGCGCCAGCGAGGTGGCCACTTCCGTCACCGCTGAGTCGGTGGGCAGGACCGTCATCACCCTGGACCCAAGAACGGGCATCGTCCACACCGGCACCCAGGGCGCGCTGCCGGGGGGCAGTTCCTCCAGCGTGGAAACCGGCTCCGCCACCCTGTTCGCCAGCAACAATCCCTGTACCGCCTTCGCCTTCGACGGGGGGGACACCTTCCCCGGCCAGGATTGCCTGGGGGCCTTCCCCGACGGGGATCTGCGCATCGAGTTCAACCTGATGTTCCTGCGGGCCGGCAACCAGGCCCAGTTGCTGGGCAGCGGCTTTGACGCCACCAGCCAGGCGCCCGCCGGCGGCTATGGTGGCGGCCCCTTCGTGGTGGCCGCCGGGCACGTCTATGCCTTCCAGCTCCTGAGCGGCAAGTACGCCATCCTGGAGATCACCGGCGTCAGCCATGTGGGGCCCGGGCAGAACAACATCAGCATCCGCTACAAGTACCAGCCCGACGGCTCCCGCAACTTCTAGCCATGATCCGCTGCTTGTTCCTCCTCGCCTGCCTGCTGGCC
>CAZYEY010000160.1:0-3190 GCA_964646585.1 uncultured Thiobacillus sp.
GGGTCATATCGAAAGCTGTGATCAGTACAGCGTGCCGCTCAAGAACGCCGTTACCCGGATGGTCTACAAGCACGCCATATCCACCGTGGTGCCCGCGCGCCCGGTGATGCTGCAACGCGCCGGCGGAGACGACGCCTGATCCCTTCCCCCGCCCCGCCCAAGGGGTTCCCCCATGTTTGAACGGCCGGATCGCGGGGAGGCGGTGGTGCTCGCCTCCCTGGATTTCGGCGATCCCGATTATTCCGAAAGCCTCAACGAGCTGAAGCTGCTTGCTTCCAGCGCCGGCCTCGACGTGGTGGCGGTGGTGGAGGGCAAGCGCGCCAAGCCCGACGCCGCCCTGTTTGCCGGCTCCGGCAAGGCCGACGAGATCGGCGATGCCGCCCGGGCTGCCGGCGCCTCCCTGGTCATCTTCAACCACGAGCTTTCGCCCGTTCAGGAACGCAACCTGGAGCGGCGGCTGCAATGCCGGGTGCTGGACCGCACTGCCCTGATCCTGGATATCTTCGCCCAGCGAGCCCGCAGCAACGAGGGCAAGCTCCAGGTGGAACTGGCCCAGTTGCGTCACTATTCCACCCGCCTGGTACGGGGCTGGACCCACCTGGAACGGCAGAAAGGTGGCATCGGCATGCGCGGCGGCCCGGGTGAGACTCAGCTGGAGCTGGACCGGCGCATGATCGGCAACAAGATCAAGACCATCGAGTCGCGCTTGGACAAGCTGGCCAGAAGCCGAGCCCTGCAGCGGCGTAGCCGGCAGCGCAGCGGCGTGCTCCAGGTTTCCCTGGTGGGTTACACCAACGCCGGCAAGTCCACCCTGTTCAACGCCCTCACCAAGGCCGGGGCCTATGCCGCCGACCAGCTCTTCGCCACCCTGGACACCACTTCCCGCAAGGTCTGGGTACCCGAAGCGGGCCAGGAGGTGGTGCTGTC
Organism: uncultured Thiobacillus sp.; assembly: GCA_964646585.1. Classification (GTDB taxonomy): domain Bacteria; phylum Pseudomonadota; class Gammaproteobacteria; order Burkholderiales; family Thiobacillaceae; genus PFJX01. The sequence goes on from CAZYEY010000160.1 coordinate 928, forward strand.
CGACACGGTGGGCTTCATTACCCGTCTGCCCCATTCCCTGGTGGCCGCCTTCCACGCCACTCTGGAGGAAACCGCCCACGCCGACGTGCTGTTGCACGTGGTGGATTCCGCCAGCCCCAACCGGGAGCGCCAGGTGGAGGAAGTGGAGAAGGTGCTCAAGGAAATCGGCGCGGAACACGTGCCCCAGTTTCGGGTCATGAACAAGATCGACTTGACCGGAGCCGCGCCCCATGTGGCGTGGGATGAGTATGGTAAGATCGCGGCCGTTTGGCTCTCTGCGCGGACTGGCGCGGGTATTGAGCTGCTTCGGGGGGCGTTGGCGGAACGGGCGCGGGATCTTCGCGCCGCGGTGGCCAAACCTTCCGGAACCCTGCCAACCTTCATGGAAACCGATTTCGATGGCCTGGAACGACCCCCAATGGGGTAACCAGAACGGCGGCAACAAGAACAACGGTGGTCCGCCGGATCTCGACGAGCTCTGGAAAAAATTCAACCAACGCCTGAATGGCCTGTTTGGCCGCAGGGGCGGTGGCGCCGGCGGAGGGGAACCGCCCCGGCGCTTCGGGGATGGGCCCGAATTCAGCATCCCCGGTGGCGCCGGCTTGGTGGTGGCCCTGGCCGTGCTGGTCTGGCTGGCCTCCGGTTTCTACATCGTCGATGCCGGCGAGCGCGGCGTGGTGCTGCGCTTCGGCAAGTACGCCGAGACCACCCAGCCTGGACCCCGCTGGCACCTGCCCTATCCGGTGGAAGCCGTGGAAGTGGTCAACGTGGAACAGGTGCGCACCGTCGAGGTGGGCTACAAGAACAGCGTCAAGACCAAGGTGCTGGGCGAGGCCCTGATGCTCACCGACGACGAGAACATCATCGACCTGCAGTTCTCCGTCCAGTACACCCTGAAGGATCCGGAGGACTACCTGTTCGCCAACCGGGATCCGGACGAGGCCGTCAAGCAGGCTGCCGAGACCGCCATGCGCGAGATCGTGGGTAAGAGCAAGATGGACTACGTGCTCTACGAGGGCCGCGCCGACGTGGCCGCCCGCGCCACCAAGCTCATGCAGGAAATCCTGGATCGCTACAAGACCGGCATCAACGTTTCCAAGCTCAACATGCAGAACGCCCAGCCTCCCGAGCAGGTCCAGGCGGCCTTCGACGACGCGGTGAAAGCCGGTCAGGATCGGGAGCGTCTGAAGAACGAAGGCCAGGCCTATGCCAACGACGTGATTCCCAAGGCCCGGGGGGTGGCTGCCCGCCTCATCGAGGAAGCCAACGGCCACAAGCAGCGGGTGGTGGCCCAGGCCGAGGGCGATGCCGCCCGTTTCAAGCAGATCCTGGTGGAGTACAACAAGGCGCCCCAGGTCACCCGGGAACGGTTGTACCAGGACACCATGCAGCAGGTCATGTCCAATACCACCAAGGTGCTGGTGGACGACAAGCAGGGCGGCAACCTGCTCTACCTGCCCTTGGACAAGCTCATGCAGATGACCCAGGCCGGCGCCCAGTCCACCGCGACATCCGATGTCCACCCCGCGAAACCCGTGGAACAACCCGCCAACACCCAATCCCAGGACGGCTTGTTCCGTTCCCGCGACGCCTTCCGCAACCGTGATCGGGAGGAACGGCCATGAGCAAAAACCTGACCGGCGTGGTCATGGCCCTGGTCGCCGTCCTGTTGCTGCTGACCCTGTCCGTCTATTCCGTGGACCAGCGCCAGGCCGGCATGGTGTTCCGCCTGGGCGAGATCGTCCGCATCAACAAGGAGCCCGGCCTCTACCTCAAGGTGCCTCTGGTGGAGAACGTGCGCTTCTTCGACACCCGGGTGTTGACCCTGGACGCGGTGGACCCGGAGCGCTTCATCACCTCCGAGAAGAAGAACGTCCTGGTGGACTACTTCGTGAAATGGCGGGTGCTGGACGTGGAGAAGTACTACGTCAGCTTCAGCGGTGACGAGCGCCGGGCCGTCAACCGTCTGGCCCAGACCGTGAACGATGGCATGCGTGCCGAATTCGGCAAGCGCACCGTCCACGACGTGGTGTCCGGCCAGCGCGACGATGTCATGGAAAGCCTGCGCAAATCTGCCGATGCCGACGCCCGCCGCTTCGGTGTGCGGGTGCCGGACGTGCGCATCAAGCGGTGGGGCCTGCCCAGCGACGTGGGCGAGTCCGTCTACCGGCGCATGGACGCGCGGCGCAAGCGGGTGGCCAACGAACCTGGTACCCCCGGCCCCGCCCGGACCCAAAAGTCCCCCCCCGAAGGCACAAACCCG
>CAZYEY010000161.1:0-18686 GCA_964646585.1 uncultured Thiobacillus sp.
TCAGTTCGTCGGTGGCGGCTACGTCACCGTGCTGGTGCGTGGCGAGACCGGCGCCGTCAACGCCGCCGTGCGCGCCGGGGCCGATGCCTGCGAGCGGGTGGGTGACGGTCTGGTGGCCGCCCACATCATCGCCCGCGTGCACAGCGAAGTGGAAGGCATCCTGCCCACCGCCCCCACGGCCTGAGCCGCGAGGATGGGACTTCATTACCTGATGGAGAAAGCACATGGCTAACGTGACCGGCATTGCCCTGGGCATGATAGAAACCCGCGGGCTGGTACCCGCGATCGAGGCGGCCGACGCGATGACCAAGGCCGCCGAAGTGCGTCTGATCGGTCGTCAGTTCGTCGGCGGCGGCTACGTCACCGTGCTGGTGCGTGGCGAGACCGGCGCCGTCAACGCCGCCGTGCGCGCCGGGGCCGATGCCTGCGAGCGAGTGGGCGACGGTCTGGTGGCCGCCCACATCATCGCCCGCGTGCACAGCGAGGTGGAAGGCATCCTGCCCACTACGCCGGATGCCGGTGGTGGTGGACGCGACGCCGAGATCACCTCCACCCGCAGCTGACCGCCGAGCGCTGATGAGCGTGGACCCGCGCACCCTGGGCTGGCTGTCACGCGCGCGCACTCACGAGATGAGCGCAGTGCAGCAGTATCTGGCGCAAAGCGTATTGGCCAGACTGTGGGGGCATGAGGATCTGGCGGCTCACCTGCGCCGCGAGGCGGTGGAGGAACTGGAGCATGCCGAGCGCCTGATGGAGCGGCTGATCCGTCTGGGGGTGGCGCCTTCCGCTGGCAACTTGCCACCGGCCCGCCTGGGCCGGGACGTGCAAACCCTGCTGGACGCGGACCATCGTCTGGAGGTCGAGGCGGTGCGCCTCTACCAGGAGGCTCTCGCCCATGCCACGCGCATGCGTGACGGCGAAGACGCCGCCTTGCTGGAGAGCATACTGCGCGAAGAGATGGCGCATGTGCGCGAGCTGGGCGGCATGATGGCCGGAGGTGCCACGCATGGTTGACCTGCCTGAAGGTTGGGAAGCGCGGGGGACCCCACCGAACCTGTTCCGGCGGTTCGAGTTTGCGCGTTACGGCGAGACCCGCGCCTTTCTTGATGCGCTTGCCGCCCTGACCGAGGAGACGGGCCTGCACCCGCAGAACATCAATTTCGGCACCACCTACGTCAACATCACTTTGGAAGCGGCGGAGGGCCAGGCGATGGGCGAGCGGGAATTCGGGTTTGCCTCCCGCGTCAATGCCTTGCGCATGCCATCTGGAAATTGACATGGCGACGCATGTCACCGCGGTCATCAACCAGAAGGGTGGCGCCGGCAAGACCACCCTGGCCATGAACTTGGCTGCGGGCCTCGCCCGCCGGGGCGAGACAGTGGTGATCGACCTCGATCCGCAGGCCTCCGCATTACAGTGGGCAAGCCAGGGCAGCGCGCCTTTCCCGGCCACGGTCAAGCAGATCACCGGCAAGTGGGATGCACGCACTCTCCACCAGAATTACCGTGCCTACCGGCACATGGTACTGGACTGTCCGCCTTCGCTGGAGAGCCACGCTTCACAACAGGCCCTGCGTGCCTGCGACGTGGCCCTGATCCCGGTGCTGCCTTCGCCGGTGGACCTGTGGGCCAGCCTGCGTCTGCCCCAGGAGGTCGCCGAGGCGCGGCGTGTGAATCCGGGCCTCAAGGCTTACCTGGTACTGAACCAGCTGGAGCCGAAGAGCGCGTTGTCCGCGGCCATGCATGAGGCCCTGGCGGAATTCGGTGTGCCGGTGCTCGCTGCGGCGATGCGCCGACGCGCCGTATATCGCGGCGCCGCCCTGGAAGGCGCCTCGGTGTATCAATTGGGCAGCCGGGCGGCGCAAGCTGCGGCTGAGATCGAAGCCATCATTGCAGAGGTGATCGCATCATGACCAATCTGAAAGACAAGCTCTCCGCCAGCGTGCGTCAAGTGCGTGCCGCCCAACAACCCGAGGCGAAGCCGGCAAGGACGGCCGCCAAGCCAGCGGCGGCGAAAGTCGCGGAGCCCGCCAAGCCTGCCGCCGCGCCCCCGGTGCGGAAAGCGCCGGCCAAGCCTGCTGCGCCTGCTTCCAGCGCCAATTCGGTGCAGGAAAGCGGCAGCGCCCTGTTCCCCTCCCGGGTGTGGCCGGACTGAGGCCTCTCCCCAAGCATTCACAGGAATTCCGCCATGCGTAACGACCCCTTCCTGCGTACCTATTCTCCGCGCCAGGAGGCACTGGCCCGTGCCGCCGCCCAACAGGCCGTAGCTTCAGCACGGCCGGCTTCCACCTCCAATGAGGGCGATCTCCTTGCCGGTTACCGGGTGAAGAAGGAACCCTACTACCGGCCGGTGGCGGACGAGGTGGAACTGTATGAAGCGGCCTATTCCGTGCGCATGCCCATCATGCTCAAGGGCCCCACCGGTTGCGGCAAGACACGCTTCGTCGAATACATGGCCTGGAAGCTGGGTAAGCCGCTGATCACCGTGGCCTGCAACGAGGACATGACCGCCAGCGACCTGGTCGGCCGCTTCCTGCTCGATGCCAACGGCACCCGCTGGCAGGACGGGCCCCTGGCCGTCGCCCCCCGGCACGGCGCCATCTGCTACCTGGACGAAGTGGTGGAGGCCCGCCAGGACACCACGGTGGTCATCCACCCGCTCACCGACGCCCGCCGCGTGCTGCCCCTGGAGACGAAAGGCGAGCTGATCGAGGCCCACCCGGACTTCCAAATCGTCATTTCCTACAACCCCGGCTACCAGTCGCTGATGAAGGACTTGAAGCAGTCCACCAAGCAGCGTTTCGGGGCGCTTGACTTCAACTACCCGGAGCACGACGTCGAGGCTGAGATCGTCGCCCACGAATCCGGCGTGAGTCTGGAGGTGGCGAAGAACCTGGTGCACATCGGCGAACGCGCCCGCAATCTGAAGGGCCATGGCCTGGACGAAGGTCTGTCCACCCGCATGCTGATCTACGCCGGCAGCCTCATCGCCAAGGGGGTGGCGCCGCTCGCCGCCTGCCGCGTCGCCTTGGTGCGGCCGATCACCGACGACCCGGACATGCGCGACGCGCTGGATTCCGCCGTCACCACCTATTTTTGATTCAGGATACGGATTACGGGCCCCGGATATGGTCGTTGTCCCGCGCTGGGACTCAGCGCGGGTTGGCCGGAATCTGAACCCTCAACCCTGAACCCCGATGGCCATCCATCTCGAAGAATTCCAGGAACTGTTGGAAGAGCTGCCCAGCGGCGCCCAAGAGGTGCTCAGGGGCGCCTGGAACGAGGCCGCGCGCGCTTTTTCCGCCCGCGGCCTGGACAACTACGTCAAGGGCGCAGTGGCCCTGCACGCCCTGGGGCGCGGCGAGGAACTGGTGGTCACCTACATCCAGACCATGCCCGAGGTGGCGCGCGCCATTGGCGAGGACGTGTTGCCAGATATCGTCAACTTCCTGCTCGGCATGGCCTCGAAGACCTCCGGCCAGGTGCTCACCCTGATCGCCGCCACGGCGCCCCTGGCGGCCGAGCGCCTGGGCGACGAGGATCTCTTCCGCAAGTATCTGAACGTGCTCTCCATCATGCTGGCGCAGGCCCCGCGCGGCTTGCGGCCGATGTTGGAAAACCTGGACCGGCTGCTCACCCAGCTCACCCTGGGGGGCCTGCGCCGCTGGGTGCAATGGGGGGCGCAGGCCTACAAGGCCGACTTCGACGGGCAGGTGCGCTACTTCTCCCTGCAAAGCCCGGATGCGCTGTCCGTGCTGCAATCCGAGCGCAAGGGCACCCTGTTCGTGGACGTGCAGCGGCGCCTGAACATCTACCTGCGCGCCATGTGGGGGCGAGATTTCTTCCTGCGTCCCACCGCCGGCGACTACGAGAGCCGGGAGGGGCTCAAGCCCTACATCGAGCGCTATCAGATCCACATCGCCGACGCCTATGACGACTACCGGCCCCAGGGGGAGGACACGCCCGCGGAGGCCATCATCCCTGGTGTGGAGCTCTACCGGGCTGCCGCCAACCACTGCGCCGCCCACCTGGTGTTCACCGGCGCGCCGCTGTCCATGCAGATGCTCAACACCACCCAGATGGCGATCATCGAAGCCATCGAGGATGCCCGCGTGGAGGAACTGGCCTGCCGCCAGTTTCCCAACATGCGCGCCGCCTGGCTGGCCTTCCACGAGCCCCTGAACACGCGCGCGCCCGAATCTGTCGGCGACCTCCTCAACCGCCTGGCGCGCGCCCTGCTCGCCCAAGACGACCTGGATCCGCACCCCTGGGTGCAGAAGGGGGTGGAGTTGTTCCGCGCCGAGGCGGACCTCTCCAGCAACCAGGTGAGCTGGAACATCGGTGTGGAACTGGCCCATCACCTCGGCCAGATCCCCCTGCCCGAGTACAACCCGCGCACCGACACCCTGCGCGCCCCCTACCGCGACGACAACCGCACGGTATGGGAGTCGGAGGAATACGACGAGCAGGAGGCACTGGAGGCCACCTGGCAGCGCCAGCAGCAGGTGCGCAAGAAGGTCTCGGTGATGGAGATGGTCAACGAGGTGAACAACGAGTTCGCCGGTGACGACGCCGAGGAGATCTGGGTGCTGGAGACCCCCTTCTGGCTCGACCAGGAAGGCAAGACCATCAACGAGCTGGAAGGCCGCGAGCCGATCTCTGACCCGGTCCATTACCACGAGTGGGACTATCAGATCCAGCTCGAACGGCCGAGCTGGGTCACCGTCCTGGAGCGGCGCCCCAAGGCGGGCGACCTGGCGGTGATCGAAAAGATCCTCTCCGACAACAAGCCGGTCATCTCGCGCCTGAAGTTCCTCATCGAATCCATGATCCCCCAGGGCATGCAGCGCATCCGCCGGGTGGAGGACGGCGACGAGTTGGACGTCAACGCTGCGGTGCGTGCCATGCTCGACATTCGCATGGGGCAGCAGCCGGACACTCGCATCATGATGCGGTACAAGCGAAACCTCCGCGATCTCGCCGTCATGGTGCTCCTGGACATGTCCGAGTCGTCCAATGACAAGGTGCGCGGCCGCGACTACAGCATCATGGATCTCACCCGCGCCGCCACTGTCATGCTCGCCGACGCCCTAGACAAGATCGGAGATCCCTTCGCCCTGCACGGCTTCTGCTCCGACGGTCGGCACGACGTGCACTACTACCGCTTCAAGGACTTCGGCCAGCCCTACAACGACCTGGTCAAAGCCCGTCTGGCCGAGATGAAGGGCTCCTACTCCACGCGCATGGGCGCCGCTTTGCGCCATGCCGCGAGCTTCCTCAAGCAGCAGCCGAAGAACAAGAAGATCCTGTTCGTCATCACCGACGGCGAGCCGGCCGACAATGACGTGCGCGACCCGCAGTACCTGCGCTTCGACACCAAGCGCGCGGTGGAGGAGCTGACCCGCGACGGCATCGTCACCTACTGCCTGTCGCTGGATCCCCACGCCGACCAGTACGTCTCCCGCATCTTCGGCGCGAAGAACTTCACCGTCCTCGACCACGTCGAGCGGCTGCCGGAAAAGCTGCCCATGTTGTATATGGGACTGACCCGATGACCTGGCTGGTACCAGCAAAACCGTCTCATCTGGATGTCCATGGGCAGCTTTCGGCGCAGGCTCACTTTGGCGCAGCCAAAGTGAAGCGCAGCGGCCGGAGCCAAAAGCCACCTATGTGCTACATGGGCTTGACGCGCTGACGATCATGAAGGTCACCCTGCGCACCTTCGTCTTCATGGACGCCCTGCAACCGCAGCTGGCGTCCTATCTCGCCACCTCCTCCCAGGGCTTCCTGCCGGTGCCGGGCGACGCCTGCCTGTGGATCGAGGTGGCGCCGGGCATGGCCGTGCACCGCCTGTCCGACATCGCCCTCAAGGAGACCAACGTGCACCTGGGCGAGCAGGTGGTGGAACGCTCCTTCGGCTCCATGGAGATCCACTACCGCAACCAGAGCGAGGTGCTGGAGGCGGGCGACATCATCCTGCGCCAGCTCAACACCACGATGGACACCCGGCATGCCTGCCGCATCGCCTGGAACGAGATCATCCGCGGCATCACCCCCGATCACACCACCCTGATCAACCGCCAGCTCAGGAAAGGCTCCATGATCCTGCCCGGCAAGAGCATGTTCATCCTGGAGGTGGAACCGGCGGGCTATGCCGTCTATGCGGCCAACGAGGCGGAAAAGGCCGCTCACGTCACCCTGGTGGACGTCAAACCCTTCGGCAACTTCGGCCGGCTCACCATGATGGGCAACGAAGCCGAGGCCGAGGAAGCCCAGCGCGCCGTGGTGCGGGCCCTGGAACAGGTCAACCGCCAGGCCAGGCACCACGGCTGAGCCGGGAAGCGGCTCAGGCGGTCGGCCGGTCGTAGCGTTCGGCCAGGGCGGCCAGGGCGATCTCCTTGCCGGGGAACAGGTTGTCGCGCCCGATCATCTGATCCAACCCGGCCCGTTCCAGGGCCTCCCGGACCTGTTTCTTGAGTCCGGCCAGTACCAGCGTCACCCCCGCTTGTCGCAGGTCCGCAGTCAGGGCGCGCAGCTTTTCCTCGCCGGTGGCATCGATCCGGTTGATGCCGTTGCCGATCACCAGCACAGCCTTGGCGCTGGGATACTGGGCCAAGGCCTTCATCACCGCTTCCTCGAAGTAGGCCGAATTGATGAACACCAGCGAGGCATCGAAACGCAGCACCACGTAATGCTCGCTGATGGGCGGCAGGTCGTGGCTGGCCGCTCCCGCCAGGGTGCCGTCCTTGGTGCGGCCAAGAACCTCGCTGCGCGGTTGCATCACCCCGTGCAGGAACATCAGGATGGTGAGCACCACGCCCACCAGCACGCCGTTGGCCAGCTGTGGGGCCATGACCAGGGTGGCGAGGAAGGTGAGCAGGCCCACCACACCGTCGCTGCGGCGCACCTTCCAGGCGTGGCTGAGGGCCTTGAAGTCGATGAGACCGAACACCGCGCTCATGACGATGGCCGCCAGCACCGGCTGCGGCAGGTGGTAGAAATATTTGGTCATGAACAGCATCACCAACACCACCGCAAGGGCGCTGACGATGGCGAAGAATCCGGTGCGGGCGCCGGCCTGGGCCGCCACCGCGGAGCGGGAGAAGGAACCCGAGACGGTGTAGGACTGGAAGAAACTGCCTACGATGTTGGCCAGGCCCTGGCCGATCAACTCCTGGTTGGGATCCAGTTTCTCCCGGCTTTGGGCCGCCAGCGCGCGGGAAATCGAGGTGGCCTCCATGAAGCCGATCAACGCCATGATCAGGGCGGTGCCCAGCAACCCGCCGACGATGCCGAAATCCAGCTTGGGTATGGAGAAGTGGGGCAGGCCGGCGGGGATGTTGCCGACGACCTGGCCACCGCCCGAGAGCTTCACCTGGCCCTGTTGGATGCCGGCGAAGCGCCACACCGTGGTCCAGGCGGTCCCTGCGGTCGTGCTTTGGTAGCTTGTCGCGCCATCCGCCGTTGTGGTGGGCACCAGGGCGTAGCGATGCACCGCCACCCGCTGGCCATAAAACTGCTTCTTCAGGCTCGCCTCTTCGCCAGCCAGACGCATCTGTTCTGCCTCCAGGCTATAGTCGTGAGCCTCCCGGCTTTCGGCGGATTGCAGGCGCTTGCGTACCTCTGACTGGGCCAGTTTGTTGTGTTTGAGGTCCGCCTCTAATTGGCCATAGCGTAGGAAAGCCGCGCGGGCCTCGCCATCCTCGATACGATCCAGGGGCACGCTGACGGTCTTCTCGAAACCCAGTGTCGCGCTCAGCAGCGTGCCGATGATCACCACCACCAGCACGCCGGGCAGCCTGGGGGCGAAGCGCTTGAGCAGAGAGAGCAGGACCAGGGTGCCCACACCGAAGGCGATGGTGGGCCAGTGGGCAAGGGGCAACTGCAGAATCACCTGCCAGAGGTCGCGCAGGAACAGATCCGATCGCGGCATGGGCACGTTGATGAAGGTGTTGAGCAGGGACAAGCCGATGATCAGGGCCGCGGCGTTGGTGAAGCCGTTGATCACCGGGTGGGAGGCCAGATTGATCAGCACCCCCATGCGCAAGGCCCCGAGCCCGAAGCGCATCACCCCGACCAGCAGGGCCAGGGTCATGGACAACTGGATGAATTCCTCGCTGCCGCGGCTGGCCAGGGGCTCGATGGCCGCCGCCGACATCAGGGAGAGCAGGGCCACCGGGCCGGTGTGCAGGAATCTGGAGGCTCCCCACATGGAAGCCACCATCACCGGCAGGAAAGCGGCATAGAGGCCGTACACCACGGGCAGTCCCGCCAGGCTGGCATAGGCCATGGACTGGGGGATGAGGATCAGGGCCACGGTGAGGCCGGCGACGAGATCGCCCCGCAGGCTCTCGGCGCGCATGGGAAACCAGCGCAGGAAAGGGAAAAGGGAATAGGTCATGGCCACGATACGGAAAGTGATGCCGGCTCGGCGGGAACTGCATTATCCCCCCGAGATCGGGCGAACCGCATGGCACGGTCCCCAAGCCACGCCAGGATTGGTGCGGCCTGGGGACCGGACGAGCTCAGGCGACGCGGCGCAGGCCGGCAGCGGGCTGCTGCGTCCGCGCGGCGAGGTCGTTGGCCGCCACCAGGACCACCGGCACGGGCAGCCCGTCCCGACGCTGGGTGCCGCTCAATAACCCATGGCCGAAATAGCCGGCCTCGTTGCAGACCAGGAAGGCGACCTCGGGGTGCTTGCGCAGGGCATGGGCCAGGGCCGCGGGCGGTTCGCCTCGCACCGTCAGGATGCGCGGCTCGATCCCGGCGCTCTCCAGCAACTGCCGGTGCGGCGACAACAACTCGCTGGCCTCCGCCTCGGACCCGAAGGTCAGGACGGTCAGACCGTGCCTGAGGCGGATGCAGGTTTGCAGCACGTATTGCAGGATCTCCTCAGGCAGTTCGCTGCCCAGATAGAGCCCCACCTGGGGGCGTGTCACTGGGGCCACGCCGGTCTGCGTCGTCACCGGGGGCTGCGCGCCGGCGAGAACCCGGTCTTTCTGGCTGGCAGTGAGGTAATCCCCGGCGTTGGCATAGGCCAGGGCGTTGAGCATGCGCTTGATTTCGTCGGTGAGTTTCATGTCGGCTCCATGTCGTCAGTGGGTGCCGATCATCATGCACATTGCATGCCAGATGGATTTAATGTGCCAAAACAATCTGTTACGAAAATCGGGCGGTTTCTGAAACAGGGTGATGTTGCATTCTTAAACACCTGTTGTTGCAAGACGTTGTAGCATGCAACGTCTTTTCCGGGATGGCCACCATGCACAGCCTGCGCAACAAGATCCTCAGCACCTACGCCTACTCGAAGCTGGTCATGCTGGCCTTCGCCGTCGTCGTCTTCGCCGACCTCTACCTGCTCGACCGCCAGATCCAGCAAGGCCAGGCGGTCACCGATTTCCGCGAGGCCACCCTGGAAATGCGGCGCGACGAGAAAAACCTGTTCCTGTATCACGACTCCGCCAGCCTGGAAGAGCTCCTGCTCAAAGTCGAGGCTGCCCGTGCCGCCTTGCAGGCCGGCCAGGATGCCTTCCCCAGCATCGAGGGGGTGGCAAGCCACCAAAATCTGGAGGCGCAATTGCGCCGTTATGAAGATGCGTTGAAGCATTACCCTGGCTTGGCCGACCCGGCGAAGCCCCAGGCCCGGGAAAACATCCGCGAGATCGGACACTGGTTGACCGAGACCTCACGGGAGCTCTCCCGGCGCGAGCGGCAGAGTCTGGCTGAGGCCACCCGGCGGGCCGGCGTGACCCTTCTGCTGGCCTTCACCGGGGTGGTGATCCTGGGGGTGGCCGGAGGCTTCTTTCTCGCCCGCCGCGTGGTGCAACCCCTGCGCGGGCTGGTCGAAGGCCTGGGCGACATCGATGCGGGACGTGCCCGCACCCTGCCCCTGCCTTCCAGCGATGAGGAGATCCGTTCCTTCGTCGAGGCCTTCAACGCCATGCTCAAGCGCATGCGCCAGCAGCAGGACCAGGCCAGGCGCAACGAAAAGGCCGCCGCCCTGGGGGTGCTGGTGTCCGGCGTGGCGCATGAACTGAACAACCCCCTGTCCAACATCTCCACCTCGGCGCAGCTTTTGCTCGAGGAAGACGGGGGCGGCGATGACGAACTCAAACGCACCTGGCTCGCCCAGATCGACAGCGAAACCGAGCGCGCCCGCCGGATCGTCCGCCGCCTCCTCGACAGCGTGCGCCAGCCCAAGCTGCAGCTGCAGCGTCAGCCCCTGGATGCGCTGTTGCAGTCCGCCCTGGCCCTGGTCAACCGCCAACTGCCGCCGCCCGTGCAGGTGTGCGTCGGCGCCGCCGCCGACATCGAGGTGCGGGTGGACCGGGAACGTCTGCAGCAGGTGTTCATCAACCTCATCAAGAACGCCGCCGATGCCGGCGCCCGCCACATCACGGTGAGCGCCCAGCCCGCGCAATGGCACGACGACCTGGCCGAGGCCGGCCACCTGGAAGGCGACCCGGCCATGCTGCGCCAGTCCCCGCGGGCGGTGCGCATCGCCGTGGAGGATGACGGTCCGGGCATTCCGCCCGAGGTGATGGCGCACATCTTCGACCCCTTCTACACCACCCGCGCCGCTGGCGAGGGCACCGGCCTGGGCCTGTACCTGGTGGAGGAGATCGTCAGCGAGCACCACGGCTGCATCCTGGCCGACTGCCCGCCCTCCGGCGGCACCCGTTTCTCCATCTGGCTGCCCCTGAGCGAGGAGACCGCCCCATGACCGCCCCCCGCATCCTGCTGATCGACGACGAGGCCATCGCGCTGACCAATCTGACCCATGTCCTACGCAAGGAGGGCTATGAGGTGACCGCCTGCAAGGAGGGGGCGGAGGGCCTGGCCGCCCTGAAACGGGAGGATTTCGATCTCGTCCTCACCGACCTGAAGATGCCGGGGGTGGATGGCATGGCGGTGCTGCACGAGGTGCGGCAGACCTACCCGGACGTGCCGGTGATCATGATCACCGGCCACGCCAGTCTGGATTCGGCGGTCGAGGCCATGAAGGCCGGCGCCTACCATTATCTGGCCAAGCCCTTCCGCCTGGCGGAGGCGCGCGAGGTGGTGCGCGGCGCCCTGGAGATGCGCCGGGTGAAGCGGGAGAACCGGGATCTCCGGCTGCGCATCGAGCAGTTGCAGAATCCGCACAGCCTGATCACCCAGGATTTGGGCATGCAGCGCCTTTTGGAGACCGCCCGGCGCATCGCCGGCATCGACAGCAACGTGGTGATCCACGGCGAATCCGGCACCGGCAAGGAACTGCTGGCCCGCTACCTGCACCAGAACAGCCGCCGCGCCCAGGGCCCCTTCGTGGCCTTCAACTGCGGCGCCCTGTCCGAGGATCTGGCCGCCAACGAACTGTTCGGCCACGAGAAAGGCGCCTTCACCGGCGCCCAGGGGCGCAAGACCGGCCTCATCGAAGCGGCCCACGGCGGCACCCTGTTTCTCGACGAGGTGGCCGAACTGCCCGCGTCGGTGCAGGTCAAACTGCTGCGCGTGCTGCAGGAGCGGGAGGTGCTGCGGGTGGGAGCGGTGGCGCCGGTGGCGGTGGACGTGCGCGTGCTGGCCGCCAGCAACCGCGATCTGCGGGAGGCGGTGGAGGCGGGCCGGATGCGCAACGACCTCTATTTCCGGCTCAACGTGGTCACCCTGTCGCTGCCCCCCCTGCGCGACCGGCGCGACGACATCCCCCTGCTCGCCTACTACCTGCTGCGCAAGTTCGCGGTGGTCATGGACAGGCCGGTGCGCGAGATCGCCCCCGAAGCCCTGCGTCGGCTGACGGAATACGACTATCCGGGCAACGTGCGCGAGCTGTCCAATTTCATCGAGCGGGGGGTGGCGCTCGCCCAGGGCGACACCCTGGAGGTGGAACACCTGCCCCAGCATCTGGGCAAGCTCACCGTGCGGGTGTTCGCGCCGGAGCTGGCCGCCACCCCCGCCACCCTGGAGGCCCAGGAAAAGGAACACATCCTGCGCGCCCTGGAACTGGCCAAGGGCAACCGCAGCGAGGCGGCGCGCATGCTCGGCATCGACCGGGTCTCCCTGTGGCGCAAGCTAAAGAAATACGGGATGTGAGGGCAGGCGATCCAGCCCTTGGGGCTTGGCGCCGGCGGCAACGGCCATGCCCAAGCCCCGGTTGAGGCTGGGTCGCGCTGGGAACGACTAACGCAACTGCGTCGCCCAGGCCTTGCAGGAGGGTTCGATCAGGTCGAGCAGCAGGGCAGGGAACAGACCGAGGGCCAGAATCACGGCCGCGAAGATCAGCAACAAGATCCGTTCCCGAGGGCGCAGGTCCAAGGCATGGGCGACGCTGTCACGCACGACCGGGCCGAAGAAGGCCCGCCGGTACAGGTCCAGGAAATAAGCCGCCCCCAGGATCATGGCGAACAGGGCGGCAAGGCCGGCCCCCGGGTGGGTCTGCAGGGTGGACGCCAGAATCAGCAGCTCGGCGGGGAAGCCCGAGGTGCCGGGCATCCCCAAGCCCGCCAGGCCGAAGAACAGAAACAAGGCGGCCAGCATGGGCATCGATCTGGCGGCGCCGCCCAGGGCAGCCAGGTCCGTGGACCCCAGGCGTTGGCGCAGGAAGGCGGTGAGGAGGAAGGCACCCCCCGCCACCAGGGTGAAATTGAGCAGTTGCATGACCGCGCCTTGGACACCCTGCGCATTGAAGGCGGCGATGCCCAGCAGCACCAGGCCCACGTGGGACAGGCTGGCGTAGGCCAGCATGGTGCGCAGATTGGTCTGGGCCAGGGCGGCGACCGCGCCATAGAGCAGGCCGGTCACCCCCAGACCCGCCAGCAGCCAGTGCATGTCCCGGGCGGCGTCCGGGGCCAGGGGCACGGCGAAGCGGATCAGGCCGTAGGCCCCCAGCTTGAGCCCGGTGAGCAGCGCCACCACCGAGGCAGGCCCCTCCATGGCCAGCAAGGGCAGCCAGGTGTGCAGCGGATAGACCGGTGTCTTCACTGCGAAGCCCAGCAACAGCAACAGGAAGACCGCCCATTCCGTGCCGTCCGGCAGGGGGGTGCGCAGCAGGGTGGGCAGATCGAAACTCAGTCCGCCGGGCAGGCCGAGCCCGCTGAAGGCGGCGTGGTTGAAGGCGAGGATCAGGAAACCGAACAGCAGGGGCACGCCGCCGCCGAGCATGACCAGGGTGTATTTGGTGGCGGCATAACTGCGGTGGGGGCCGCCGCCCCAGAGGCTCACCAGGAAGTAGAAGGGCACCAGCGACAGTTCCCAGAACAGGAAGAACAGCAGCGTGTCGATGGCGGCGAACACGCCCAGGGTGGCCCCGGCCTGCAACAGGAGCAGGCTGAAATACAGGCGTGGCAGTTGCCGCGCGCCGTTCCAAGAGGCCAGGGTCACGGCCAGGAACAACAAAGCCGTGGCCGGCAGGAACAGCACCGAGATGCCGTCGACTCCCACCGCGTAGTGGACGTTGAGGCTGGGGATCCATGCCGTCCGCTCCAGGAGCTGGAAGTCCGCCGAGGTCCGGTCGAACCCGGCCAGGGCAAGCAGGCTCAGGGCAAGCCCCAGGCCGTTCACCCCCGCCGCCAGGGCGCGCGGTGGCAGACGACCCGGCATGACCCAGATCAGCGCGGCGCCTGCCGGATAGACCAGCAGCAGGGTGGACAGCAGGGGCAGCTCAGACATGGCCGAACCTCAGTCCCAGGGCCTTGGCGGGCGCATCCACCAGCATCAGCAGCGGCTCCATGCGGAAACCGGCGTAGAGCATCACCACCACCAGGACACCGGCGATGGCCAGTTCCATGGAGGTGGGGCGTTCCACCGCCACCCGGCGTCCCGCCGGCACCGGGGCCAGGAAGGCCCGCTGGAAGGCCCAGAGCAGGAAGCCCGCCACCACTACGTTGCCCAGGGCCGCCGCGACGGTGGTCAGTGCGCCGAAGCGGTGGATGGCCGCCTCCAGCACCAGGTGGGCGGCATCGAAGCCAGGGGTGCCGGGCATGCCCAGGATGGCCAGGCCCCCCACCAGAAAGGTCAGCGCCAGCTGGGGAATGCGGTCGAACAGCCCGCCCAGCCGGGCTAGGGTGGTGGTGTGGGTGCGCCGGTAGACCAGGCCGGTCATGAACAGCATGGTGGTGGCCGCCAAGCCGAAGTTCACTGCCAGCAGCAGGCTGCCCTGGAAGGCGATGGCGTCGAGGCTGAACAGGCCCAGGATGACCAGGGAGGTGTGGCTGACCACGGCGAAGGCGATGAGGGAGCGCAGGTTGACGCGCTGCAGGGCCAGCAGGGCGGCATAGAACACGCCGACGACGGCGAAGCCAGCCACGTAGGGATACCAGGCGGCGGCTGCCTCCGGGAGGAGGGGCAGGACGAAGCGGAACAGGGCGTAGATGCCCAGCTTGACCGCCAGCAACAGGGTCGGGGCGATGGCCATGTCGCCGAAGAGGGCCACCGGACGCAGCCAGCCGTGGAAGGGGAAGATGGGGGTGCGCACCCCCAGGCCGTAGAACAGCAGGAAGAAGGCCACCACGCCCAGCTCCCGGGGGATGGGGTGGCCGGCCAGGGTCAGCAGGTCGAAGGTCCAGGCCCGCCCGGTGGTGTCGTGATAGGCCCAGCCCACCAGCAGCACGCCGGCCAGCAGCATCAGCAGGCCCACCCCCTGGAATTGCAGATAGCGGCTGGTGGCCAGGGCGCGTTCCGGCGAGAAGGACCAGCGTCCCACCAGATGGCCGATCAGCCCCAGCTCGATGACCGAGGCCAGGGCGAACCAGAGCAGGTTCAGGCTCACCAGCTGGGACATCATCACCCCCTCCACCGCCAGGATCATGGTCAGCAGGCGGGTCTGGTCGGCAAGCCCACGCACCCTCGCGTAGAAGGGCAGCAGGGCGACGATGAGGGCGGCCAGCAGCACGAACAGCACGGTCACGCCGTCGGCGCCGGCATGGTAGGACAAGGGACCGGGCAGATCGAGACGCTCGGCGAACTGGAATGCCGCGCTATGCGCGTCCAGGTCGCGATACAGCAGCAGGGCCAGGCCCAGTTCCGCCAGGGCCACGGCCTGGCCGATGGCCAGGGCCCAGGGCCGCTCGCCCAGGCGCAGCAGCAGGCCGGCCCCGGCCAGGGGCAGGAGCTGCAGCAGGGCCAGCAGGGGCAGGTGGGCGTGGGCGTGCCAGGCGATCTCGGTCATCACAGGATCACCACCACGGTGGCCATGATCAGCAGCAACAGGTAGCGGGGCTGCTCGAGCAGGGATTCGACGAATCTGAGCCAGACGCCCAGCCGATGGAGGCCCAGGCCGAGGCGGCCGCCGCCGCCCTGGAGCACCAGGCGCTGCTCGAAGCGGTCGAGGCGCCCGGCCGACCAGGCCAGCAGGCCGCCGACCAGGCCGCGGCCCTTGACCACCTCTTCATAGGGGGACAGCAGCTCGGCGATGCGCTGGGCCTCGGACATGCCCACCAGGCCGCTCACCACGTTCTCGTCGATGGCGCGCAGGTCGCGCGCCAAGGCGCGGGTGGGCAGGGTAAAGAGCCGATCGGCGAGGGGCTCGAGCCAGAAGCGTTGCAGGGCGGCGGTGTACAACCTGCCCCGGCGCGCGAGCCAGGCCGGCGCCGGCGGCGTGGGGCCGTCCAGCATGTGCATGTAGGAAGGCGCTGCCAGGAACTGCCAGGCCCGCCACAGGGCGTGCAGGGCGGCATGCCAAGCGGCCAGCTCGAACCAGCCCAGGCCGATGACGAGGAACATGAGCCCCACCTGGGCCACGGTGGCGAACAGCAGGGCGGACTTCACATCGGTCTGCACATAGCCCGCCAGCCAGCCGTACAGGGCCGTCAGGGCGCCGAGCACGGCGACCAGGAACAGCACGCCCGGGGCCTCGCCCAGCAGCGGCGCCAGGCGCGCCAGCAGGAACACTCCGGCGTGGACCATCACCGCGCCGTAGAACAGGGCGGAGGAAGGGGTGGGGCCCTCTAGGGCGCGGGCGATCCAGGGCGTGAAGGGGACCTGGGCCGATTTCGCCAGGGCGGCGGTCACGAAGCCGAGGGCGATGAGGCTCGCGTACAGGGTGGGCAGGCGGGCGGCGCCCGTTATCAGGGTTGGCCAGTCGAGGCCCCCAAGCCAGAGGAAGGCGAGAGCCATGGCCAGCATCAGGCCGGCATCGCCCACCCGGTTGGTGAGGAAGGCGCGTTGGGCGTTGACGGTGGCCGTGGGGCGGTCGAAGGCGTAGCCGATGAGCATCCAGGAGGCGAGGCCCATCAGTTCCCAGCCCGCGAACAGCAGGGCGACGTTGCCCGCCAGCACGACCAGCAGGATGCCGCCGGCGAACAGGTTCATGCCCAGGAAGAAGCGTGGGAAGCCGGCCTCCCGGTGCATATAGGTGAGCGAGAACCGGACGGTCGCCAGAATGATGAAGGCCACCGTGCTGCCGAGGCCGACGGACAAGCCGTCCAAGGTGAAGGACAGGGGAACATGCCAGCGGCCGCTGGCAAACCAGTCGCCCAGGTGGACCTGGCCGGGCCAGCCCAGGGCCAGTCCCTGGGCCGCGAAGCCGAGCAGTAGCAGGGGCCCCGGTACCACGGCGGCCAGGGCGATGGCGGCGACGCGCCGCTCCCCGGCCTCGCCGCCTGCCCGTCCGGAAAGATGCAGGGCGATGACGATCAGGGCTGCCAGCAGCGGCAGGGCCGGCACCAAGGCGATCAGAGTAGGAGACAGGGGGTAGGCCGACATCAGCATGCCCCCGTCATGTCGATCAGGGCGGGGGGCAGGGCCTCGCGCCGCCCCTGGGTCCAATCGGCGGAATGTCCGGCCCGGGGCGGCGCGATGGCCCCGGCCTGCCACATCACCCAGCCCCGGTCGGGCATGAAGCGGTGGATGGCGGGGGAATCCGGATCCTTTGCGGCCAGCTGCACCCAGCCGTTGCCCACCAGCTCGCGCAGGATCGGCTGGCGTCCGTAGATGGCCGTCAGCACTTCCAAATGGTGCTCGACGACGATGAGCAGGCGCATGGCCTCGTGGATCTCGATCATCTGCGCCGGCAGGCCGGTGCGCAGGTCCGAGCTGGCGCCGTCCATCACCCCCAGCAGGCCCGCCACGTTGTGGGTGACCTTGCTGCCGGAACCATAGCGCGCGTTGTCCACCGTGGAGAAGTAATACTCCAGGCTGATGCCCGCGCCGACCTGGCCGTTGGCCACCAGCATGGGCTCCAGCAGGCGGCCCTCGGGATCCTGGTCGCAATCGTAGGAGATCAGGAACATGCGCCGGTCGAAGAAGATGCCGCGGGTGGCGGCGCGGCGGCCGACGAAGGCGGCGGCGTTGTTGACATGGCCCAGTTCCGGTCGTGCCTGGCCGTAGTCGTGGCGGCGGCCGGCGACATGACGGTGAGCCCGGGCGGGGTCGAGGTGGAGGGGGGCGGAGAGGAAGCGGCGGCAGCGCTCCTGGGCGTGTCTCGCTCCGGCCTGCTGCACGGCCATGCACAGTTCATCGAAGGCCCGAACGTGGCCAGCGGGAAGCAGATCCCGGTCATACCAGGTGAACTGGTCGTCGCAGGTGTTGTGCTCGCACCCCAGGAACCAGGTGGTCGCGGGGATATCGATGCCCCGGGCCCGCACCAGGGCCCGAACCTCCGGGCGGTTGGCCATGGCCGCGAAAAGGCGGGCGTTCGGGCCGGAATGCCGGCCGGAGCAGGCGCCGCAGTTATAAGCCGACAGGTGCGGGTTGTTCAGGCTGTCGGAGCCGTGGCCGACGATCGCCACCAAGGGGGCAAAGCCACGGGTGAGGCCGATGCCGGTCAGGAAGGCGTGCACCCGCTCGGCCTGCTCCGCGTCGGTGTAGCCGGCGCGGGGCGCATCGGGGGTGGCTGGCGTGTCCGCCACGGCGGTGTAGCGCAGCCGGGTGGCGATCCGGCCGTCCGCGGCCTCGCGCAACCGGGCGGCCGCGTGGGCCACGGTGGCGGGTGCCAGCATCCTGCCCGCCAGCAGCCCCAGGGCAGCGGGCGCGCCCGCCACGCTGGCAAGCAGGCCCTGCGCCGGGTCCCGCCGGCTGCCCTGGATCAGGCGGGCCTTCCAGGCCAGGCGCCGGGCCCGGCGGGCAAGCCAGGCACGGCCCTGGGACTCGGCATCTTCCGTGGGTTCCTCGCGGATCTCGTGGGCGGGTCGGGCGCCCACCGGGCAGAGGTCGGCGGACCCCGTGTCACCCAGGCCGCTGTAGCGGATGAACAGACCCAGATGGGCGGCGGCCCCCAGGGTCTCGATCTCCGGACAGAGCTCTTCCAGGTGGCGGCGCAGCCCCTCCTCGCGATCATCCATGCAGAACACCAGTTGGGCCCGCGGCGGCGGGGCGGCATCGGTCCTGTCGCGCCAGGCGCCGCAGCCATGATTGGCCGCCAGGGCGGCGAACACCTGCTCCCGGTAATGGCGCTCATAAGCCTGTAGCCAGACCCAGGACGCGCGTTCGGGCGTGAGTTCCGCCAGGCAGTCGAGCAGGGCCCGGGCGCCCTCTCCACCCAGAGAGGAGAGGGCCTGCGCGTCGAGGCCCAAGTGCGGGCAGAGCCGGAACAGGGGCCAGGCGCGGCGATCCGCCGCCATCTGACCCCGCCGCTCCCACTCGCGCCCGGTCTCCCGCCGCCGCCCCACCGGCCGCCCCTGGGCCGCCTCCTCCTCCCCCCCCACGCCGGTGGCGGCGGCCACCAGTCCGGGCCCCTGGTCGCCCAGACCGCCCGCCACTTGACCCCCGCG
>CAZYEY010000162.1:0-9063 GCA_964646585.1 uncultured Thiobacillus sp.
CTGGCCACCCTGCGGGCGCACCCAGGAGCGAACGCAGGGTGGCCAGGTTTTCGTCGTAGGCGGCCATGACCGGATCGATGGGGTTCGCAACCCAGGCAGCGAGCCGCAGGCCCCGGGCGGCGATGGCTTCGGCGGTGAGCAGGGCGTGGTTCAGGCAGCCCAGGCGCATGCCCACCACCAGGATCAGGGGCAGATCCAGCCGCACCGCCAGGTCGGCAGTATCCCGGTCTGGGCCCAGGGGCACCCGGAAGCCTCCCACGCCTTCGACCACCACCAGATCCGACAGGCCGGCCAGTTCGTCCAGGGCGGCGGCGATGCGGGGGATGTCGATCGCGAGGCCCTTGCGCTCCGCCGCCAGGTGGGGGGCGATGGGCTCCCGGAACAGGTAGGGATTCACCAGTGGGGCTGGCGCCCGCACCGGCGCGGCCCGGGTCAGCCATTCGACGTCCTCGTTGATCCAGCCCCCGTCCCGCGATTCCGCCCCCGCCGCCACTGGCTTCATGGCCGCGGCGCGCACGCCAAGGCCAGCCAGGGCATGCAGCAGGGCAGTGGAGAAGAAGGTCTTGCCGACACCGGTGTCGGTGCCGGTGATGAAGAA
This sequence comes from uncultured Thiobacillus sp., assembly GCA_964646585.1. Lineage (GTDB taxonomy): Bacteria > Pseudomonadota > Gammaproteobacteria > Burkholderiales > Thiobacillaceae > PFJX01. The sequence continues at coordinate 599 of CAZYEY010000162.1, forward strand.
GCCTTTCGCCCTCATCGAAGCCCCGCCTTGCGTTGCGCGATCTTGAACTGGATGACCTGGCGGCCGTCCTCCAGCCGGTCCTTGGGACCCGCCCAGGCGTGGCCATAGACCACTTCGTAGGTGGCGGGCAGGCGGCCATCCCGGCGGTAACGCTCGTAGTTGTCTGCCAGCCGCCGCCATTCCGCCTTGCCCATGAGACCGGCGCGCCGATTCTCCAGCACGGTGTGGGCGCCGATGGCCTTCAGATCCCGCAGCAGGCCGGGCAGGGCTTCGTAGGTCAGGGTGATGCGCTCCATCTCCATGACCGGGTTGCTGAAGCCGGCGTGGACCAGGGCGTCCCCCAGGTCGTGCATGTCGATGAAGCGGTTCACGTGCTGGTAGCCGTCCAGGTCCGCCGAGGCGGCGCGCAACTCCATCAGGGTGTCTGGACCGAAGGTGGCGAAGAGAAACAGCCCCTCCGGCTTCAATACCCGATGGACCTCCCGGAACGTGGTATCCGGCTCGCCCACCCATTGCAGGGCCAGGCTGGACCAGACCATGTCCAGGCTGGCCCTCCCCAAGGGCAGGCACTCCATGTCGGCGCACAGCAGGTGGGCCGGAACCTGGCGGGACAAGAGCCGCCGCCAGCCCGGTCCGGATGCCTCGCGGGCCCGGGCCTGGGACACCATGGCATGGGCCAGGTCCAGGCCCAGAAGCCTGGCCTTGGGGAAGCGCCCCTTGAGCAAAGTCAGGCCGAAGCCGGTACCGCAACCCGCATCCAGGATCAGGCCCGGATCGATCTTCATGCCCTCCAGATGATCGTCCAGGCGGCGGGCCACCTCCTGTTGCAGGAAGGCGGACGCGTCATAGCGTTCGGCCGCCGCCTCGAAGGCGCGACGGATGGCCCGCTTCAGGGCTTCATGCATGGAGGAAGCCTCCCACCGTTTCCGCGAACCAGGCCGGATGGGACAGAAACGGCGCATGGGCGGCCCGCTCGTGCAGAGCCAGGCGGGCCCCGGGAATCCGCTCCGCCAGCCAACGGCCCGCTGCCAAGGGGCACAGAGTGTCGCAGGCGCCATGGATCACCAGGGTGGGGCATCCCACCCGGGCCGCGACGGCGCGCAGATCCACGTCCCGCAGCAGGTCCAGGCCGGCGGCGAGCACAGCGGCGGCAGGCTCGTCGCGCTGAAATACGGTCTCCCGCAGGCGGGCGATGACCGCCCGCGCCGCGTCGCCACCCCGGGCCTGGAGGGAGAGGAAGCGCAGCAGGGTGGACCGGTAGTCCTGCTCCAGGGATTCGGCGAAGCCCGCCAGCACCTCCGGCGCCAGGCCGTGGGGCCAGTCGGGCCGGCCGACGAAGGCCGGGCTGGTGCCCACCAGGATGAGCCGGGCCACTTTGTCCGGATGTCGTGCCGCCAGGGCCAGGGCCACCATGCCCCCCAGGGACCAGCCGATGAGTTCCACGGGCCCTTCGATGGTTCGCGCCACCGCATCGGCCAGGGCTTCCGCCGTGTAGGGGCTCACAGCGGGCGTATCGCCATAGCCAGGCAGATCCGGCATCGCGCCGGCCAGGCCGCATTCGGCCCAGACGCCACCATGCAGCCCCCAGCCGTGGAGGAAGACGCGGTGGCCGCTCATGACGCAGCCAGCTCCCGCAAGGCGTCGAGGAGGGCATCCACGTCCTCGGCCGTGTGGCCGGCGGAGAGGGAAATGCGCAGTCGGGCCTGGCCCTGGGGCACGGTGGGCGGGCGGATGGCGGGGATGAGGATGCCCCGCTCCCCCAGGCCCTCCGCCAGCCGCAGGGCTTCCTCATTGCTTCCCACCAGCAGCGGCTGGATGGGGCTGTCCGAGGCCAGCAGGGGCCAGGGCAATCCGGCGACACCGGCTTTCACGCGGGCGATCAGTTGGGCCAGGCGCCGCCGCCGCCAGGGCTCCCCGGCGATGAGTTTCAGGCTCGCCGATACCGCCGCCGCCAACAGGGGAGGCTGGGCGGTGGTGTAGACATAGGTGCGAGCCCGGTTCACCAGCCACTCGATCAGGTTTTCCGTGCCCGCGACGAAGGCCCCGGCGACGCCAGCGGCCTTGCCCAGGGTAGCCAGGTAGATCAGCGGGGGCCGAGACCTGAGGCGCGCCGGATCCAGACTCAGGACGCCCCTGCCCTCCTCCCCCAGCACCCCGAAGCCATGGGCGTCGTCTACATAGAGCCAGGCGCCGTGCTTCTCCGCAAGGGCCAGCAACGCTTGCATCGGCGCCAGGTCGCCGTCCATGCTGAACACGCTGTCCGTGGCGATGAGTTTCACCCTCGCGGCGCTCTCCCCCAACTTGCGGTCCAGCCAAGCCAGGTCCAGGTGGGGGTAGCGAGTAAGCTTCGCCCGGGAAAGCACCGCCGCGTCCACCAGGGAGGCATGGTTGAGACGGTCCTCGAACACTTCCCCGTGCCGGTCCAGCAAGGCTGGGATGACGCCCAGGCTGGCCATGTAACCGGTGGAGAACAGCAGGGCCGCAGGCAGGCCGACGAAGGCGGCAAGCCGGGCTTCCAGGTCATGGTGCAGCCGGTGGTGGCCGGTCAGCAGGTGGGCCGCCCCGGCACCCACGCCGAAGCGGGCGGCGGCCAACTGGGCAGCGGTGACGATCTCCGGATGGTTGGCCAGTCCCAGGTAGTCGTTGCTGGAGAAGGACAGAAACTCGCGGCCATCCACCCGCACCCTCACTCCTTGCGGCCCTTCCAGGGTCCGGCGCCCACGGCGCAGGCCCCGGGCGTCCAGTTCGGCGAGGGCGGAAGAAAGCTGGTCAGGGTTCATTCGATAAGGATGCCTAGCACTGCCTGCATGCGCCCCTCTCCGCGCTACCGCGCGTCCCTCCCCCGCTTGCGGGGGGCTGGGGGAGAGGCAATGAAACTAATGCCCCGCGCAGCGCCGGCCCCGGACACTCTCGCCCTTCAGACCCAGTTTGGCGAACAGGATCTCATCCGCCTCCACGTCCGGGTTGCCAGTGGTGAGGAGCTTGTCGCCGTAAAAAATGGAATTGGCGCCGGCCAGGAAACACAGGGCCTGGACCGCCTCCCCCAGTTCCCGGCGGCCGGCGGACAGACGAACGTGGGAAGCGGGCATGGTGATGCGGGCCACGGCGATGGTGCGCACGAATTCCAGAGGGTCCAGGTCCGCCTCCCCAGCCATGGGCGTACCCGGCACTTTCACCAGCATGTTGATGGGCACCGATTCCGGCTGGGGATCCAGGTTGGCCAGTTCCAGGATGAGGCCGGCCCGCACCCGGCGGGATTCCCCCATGCCAATGATGCCACCGCAGCAGACATGGATGCCTGCCTCCCGCACCCGGGCCAGGGTGTCCAGGCGGTCGGCGTGGGTGTGGGTGGTGATGACCTGGCCGTAGAACTCGCTGGCGGTATCCAGGTTGTGGTTGTAGTAGTCCAGGCCCGCCTCCTTCAATTGCTCCGCCTGGCCGGGCTTCAGCATGCCCAGGGTGACACAGGTCTCCAGGCCCAGGGCCTTCACTTCCTTGACCATGTCCACCACCGCCCCCAGATCCTTGTCCTTGGGACCGCGCCAGGCAGCCCCCATGCAAAAGCGGGTGGCGCCGGCATCCTTCGCGGCTTTCGCAGCCTCCACCACTTCGGCCACGTCCAGGAGCTTCTCCCGTTCCAGGCCGGTGTCGTGGCGGGCGGACTGGGCGCAGTAGCCGCAGTCCTCGGAACAGCCGCCGGTCTTGATGGACAGCAGGGTGGAAAGCTGCACCGCGTTGGGATCGAAGTGGGCGCGGTGGACGCTCTGGGCCTGGAACAGCAGATCGTTGAAGGGCAGCGCGAACAGCGCCTCCACCTGGGCCAGGGTCCAGGCCGTCGCGGGATGGGTCAGGTCATTCATCAGTGGGCTTCCTTGATCACTTGGATGTCCCGCCAGGGCTCCTTGCCCGCCTTCCAGATGTCGTAGGCGGACCAGGGCACCAGGGCAAGGATGAACAGCCCCCACACCCCCAGCCAGCCCGTGGGCAGGTGGGCCAGGTCGTTGGAGAAGATGGTCAACACGCCCACCACCGCGTAATAGCGGTAGCCCGCCCACTTGTTGTAGTGGCGCACGGTCAGATCCGGGTGATGGGCGATGGAGGCGTAGACGAAAATGGAAGCCGCCAGCCAGATCATGATGGGCGGCAGGGACATGGCCATGGGCAGGAAAGCCAGTTTCTTGTCGGCGATGAGATTGCCCAGGCCGAACATGCTCGCCGCCAGCAGGGTGGAGGCAATGGCCAAAATGTTGAACAGGCGGGCGCTGCGCTTGCAGGACGCAGCGGTGACCAAGTGCTTTTCGCTCATGGGGCCTCGCGGGGCGGAAACGGGCAGAATGGGGAAAAAGTCCGGGGATGTTCCGGGAGGGAGGCACGCTTGTCAAATCTGCTCAGTCGATTCTTGAACAACTGCAGAATTTTTACGCAAAAACACTTACCCCAGGATTGCCTGCTTTGCGGCAGGCGGGTGATTGGCCGGCAACTGTGCGATGCCTGCGCCCACGACTTGCCGACACTGCCCCGTCCACGCTGCCGGCAATGCGCCCTCCCCCTGCCCCACCACGATCCCGCCAGACCGCTGATCTGCGGCCATTGCCTGAAACACCCCCACATCTTCGACCGAGCTGTTGCCGTCTACGCCTACGCCGCACCCCTGGACGGCCTGGTGAAGCGCTACAAGTACGGGGGCGGCCTCAGCGTGAGCGACGAATTCGCCATCGCCCTCGCTCGGGAACTGGCGGGAGAGCCCATGCCCGACCTGATCCTGCCCATGCCCTTGCACGACCGCCGTCTGGCGGAGCGGGGCTTCAACCAGGCGGTGGAGATCGCCCGCCGCCTGGCGCCCCGGTTGGATGTCCCCTGGACTGCCTTCGGCTGCGCACGTACCCGGGACACCCCGCCCCAGGCCGGGCTGGACCTCGAAGCCCGGCGCCGCAACCTGCGCGGCGCCTTTGTCTGCGAACTGGATCTGCGCGGTAAGCGGGTGGCCCTGCTGGACGACGTCATGACCAGCGGCTCCAGTCTGGACGAGCTCGCCAGGGCCGCGCGCCGGGCGGGGGCGGCGGAGGTATCCGCCTGGGTGGTGGCGCGGACCCTTTAGCGTCTCTCGCCCAGTTTGCGAATCGCCGCCGCGTTGCTCCAGGAGAAACACTTCTCCGCAGCTTCCGCCCAAGGTAGCCAGCGGTAGGCCAGGTGTTCCCGGGGTGCCAGGGTGACGGGAAGCGGTTCAGGCACGGTCAATCCGAACACGTGCTCGGTGTTGTGGGTCACTCCCGGGGCGTAGCGGGCCCGCCAGCGCTCGAAGATCTCGAATTCATACTGGAGGCGCCAGTCGGCCAGCCCATGGCCGAGCGCATCCAGGCCGGTTTCCTCCCTCACCTCCCGGATCGCCGTCTCCAGCAGGCTCTCGCCAGGATCCTGGCTGCCGGTCACCGACTGCCACAGTCCGGGGGCGTCGGCCCGCTCCATGAGCAGTACCTCGAGGTCGGGGGTGTGAATGACCACCAGGACGGAGACGGGAATCTTGTACATGGGGTTGTTGGACCGGAAGTCGGCCAATGATATCGACGCCCATAGGATTCGGGCCAGGAGGCGGCCGATTGCTTAAGATACGGGTCCCACGACGCACCCAATCCCGGCCCCAGGCCGGCCCCGCACCTCTGCCATGCCCATGACCCTCGCCATCCTCCTGGCCGTTTCGCTGGGCATCGTCGGTTTCTTCTTCCTCACCACCCGGCTGTCCATGATCCTGTCCCAGCGCCTGGGCCTGGGCAATGCGCGGGACCGCCACGTCTACTGGCTCTACCGTCATCCCTGGCTGATCTGGCTGGTGGACCGGCAGTTGATCTCGGACGCGGTCCTGCTCTTCCAGTATCGCCGCCTGGTGAAACGCACCCTGGGGCCAGCCTGCGACGTCTGCCGGGGCAAGAAGGTGCTCCAGGTGTCCTGCGCCTTCGGCAACTTCACCCGGATGCTGGCCAAATGCTGCCACCGCCTGGGTGAGGTCTACATCTTCGACCTGCTGCACAGCGAGGTACGTAATGCCAGCCGCAAGTTGGCCCTGGCCATGGACCCGGGCGGCTGCACCTTCTTCCAGGCCGACGCGGTTTCCATGCCGGTGCCGGACGGAACCTTCGATTACGTGGTGAGCTTCTTCCTCTTCCACGAACTACCGACGGACAAGAAACCCCAGGTCTTCGGCGAGTGCCTGCGAGCGCTCAAGCCCGGCGGCATGCTGATGTATGGAGAGTTCCACCGTCCGGAGACTTGGCTGGGCCGCTTCTGGGCCCGCTTCGTGTTCACCGTGTTCGAGCCCTACGCCCAGGAGATGTGGCATTGGGATCCTACCCGGGAACTGGATCCGGCGCGCTGGGATGTGCGCCGCGAAAAGGTGCTGGGGGGCTACTTTCAGGTCACCTTCGTGAAGCGGATCGTCTAGAAGAGCTCCACGTCCTGGGAGTTGCCGGCCTGCTGATGCTTGGCCGCCACGTACTGGTCCAGGGCGGCCTGGACGTTGCCGGTGGCGATGAGGGTGTCGAACATCAGCTTCTCGTCCTCCATGGTGTAGCGGGAGCGGATCTTCTGCTGGAGGGCGTGCCAGGCATAGGGGTTGTAGAGCCGGGCCGGGTCGCTGACGATGGCGGTCAGGTCGTCCAGGCTGCTACCCGCGTGGGCCAGCCGCTGGGCCAGCCGGTCGTAGAACTGGAAAGCCACGATGGCCTCCTGCATCCGGGTGGACACCGCCATGCCGGATTCCTGGATCGCAGCTTTCACGGGCGAATCCGGCAAGTCTTTGGCCGCCTCCACCAGGGCCATGAGATTGCCGTACATGCTGGTGAAGGTATTGGTGAGCACGTCCACGGAACCGCTGGATTCCTTCAGGGCCACCTCGATCTGGGCCACGGCCAGATTGATCATCAGGATGGTTTCCCGCACCTGGCTCCAATCCAGATCCGGACGGGCGGCTGTGGATGGGGGCAGACGGTATTCCTCCGCGTTGTCGCTCATCGTGATCTCCATTCTTCGAGCCTTGGGGCCTTGCAGAAAACAGCCCGTCATCGGGACCCCGGGCCGATACTTGAGACAAAACTGGCCCATGGCAATCGCTCCAACGGAGCCCCCCGATCAGCGCCGCGCACAGGGTGCTGCTGGCAGGGCGCAGTTCCGGAATAACTAGACTTTGCTTACCAGGGAGTCGCCAACGGTGCCTCTGCGCTGTAGCTCAGGAACCCCCTAAGCCCGGGACACGCTAACCGGCTTCCCACCATTGGCCCGGCTGATTAGATCGCGGGGTAATCCAAGCGGTTTTTTCCACCCGGCCTTCAACATGGGGCGAGTTCGGCGTAAGGCGGCGTCCCCCGGATGGAATGCTCAATTCAGCGTGGAAAGGAAGGCTGCCAGCGCCGCGATCTCGGCATCACCCAGTTTGCGCGCCACACCGGTCATGCGCACGTCCGAGCGGGTGCCCGTGCCCTGACGATAGCCCTCCAGGGCATTCTTCAGGTAGACGGGCTGCTGGCCAGCCAGCCGCGCCACCTCCTGGGAGCCCCGCGCCGTGGCGCCATGACAGCCCACGCAGGCGCGGGCAAAATGCTTGGCGCCGGCCTGCTCCAGCCTGACGTCTCTGCTGGGCGCAGCCCGCACGGACTGACTGGCGTAGAAAACCGCCATGTTGAAGCGGTCCTCGGGCTTCAACACCTTCACCAGACCCGACATGAACTCGTCCTTGCGCCGGCCATCGCCGAACTTCTCGATCTGGTTGAGCAGGTAGACCGGGTTCTGGCCCGCCAGATTGGGCACGTAATCCAGCGCACTGTTGCCGTCCTCGCCGTGGCAATGGACGCACAGGAAAGCCGCGCGCTTGCCCGCTGCGGACGCCACGTCCCGAGCCTTGGCATCAGCCATGACCGAGGCCAGGCGCTGGGCCGGGGGAAGCCCCTGGGGCGCCGCCGTCGCGCCGCCAGAGGCGATCTGGGTGAAGAAAACCAGCAACAAATGCACAATGCGCGAGCGCGCGGACATACTCACTGCCTCCATTGATCCATGTCAAAAAAATGACGGCACTATACATCCGATTACCCCCTTTGCACCCAGGCCATTACCCAAACCCACATTAGGTTCGCTAGGAGTTAGTCTGACAAAAATGTGCACACTGACTTGTGCTCGTCATTGAGAAAGCGGGGGCATATGGAGGAACGCAGCCTGGATTACCCACCAGAGCTCTGTGAAGATGCTGACTAGAGCGTCGCAATTTGAAAAAGGGGCGACACACATAGCCAGGGGGTGCCGTCCGGTGCACGTTCATGAATACGTTTGTGCGTTACTGTGCTTAACCGGACACATTCTGTCCTTTCAAAGCAAAAAGCCCGCTATTGCGGGCTTTTTGGGTGTGGAATTGGGGTCTGGCGATGACCTACTTTCGCGAGCGCGGGGCTCACTATCATTGGCGCAGGGGCGTTTCACGGTCC
>CAZYEY010000163.1:0-9134 GCA_964646585.1 uncultured Thiobacillus sp.
GCTGGGGATCATCGAGGCCCTGGGGGCCGGCTACATCGGCGATCTCACCGGCGGTTTCCTGGGCAGCCATTACCAGGACGTGTTCGCCTTTTTCGTGCTCATCCTGGTGCTGGTGTTCCGGCCTTCCGGGCTGTTGGGCGAGCGGGTGGCCAACCGTGCCTGAACGGGTTCTCGCCGCCCTGCGCGGTCGCCCTCGTCTCGCTTTGGCCCTGTTGGCGGTGTTGCTGGCCGTACTGCCTTTCGTCATCGGCGCCGGCCTGGGCAATTCCTGGGTGCGGGTGCTGGATTTCGTCCTGCTTTATGTGCTGCTGGCCTTGGGTCTGAACATCGTGGTGGGCTACGCCGGGCTGCTTGACCTGGGTTATATCGCCTTCTACGCCCTGGGCGCCTACCTGTATGCCTGGTTGGCAAGCCCTCACTTTGCCCTGCATCTGCCGTTCTGGATGGTTCTGCCCCTGGGCGCGGCCCTGGCCGGGATATTCGGCGTGCTGCTGGGGGCGCCGACCCTGCGCCTGCGTGGCGATTACCTGGCCATCGTCACCCTGGGCTTCGGCGAGATCATCCGCATCTTCATGAACAATCTGAACGCCCCCTTCAATCTCACCAACGGACCCCAGGGGATGAACCTCATCGACCCGGTGAGCCTGGGCGGCGTGTCCTTCGGCAAGCCCCTGGAAGTGGCGGGCCTGACCCTGCCCTCCACCTATCTCTATTACTACCTGTTCCTGGCCGCGACCCTGCTGGTCATCGTCATTGCCATGCGCTTGCAGGATTCCCGGGTCGGCCGGGCCTGGGCGGCCCTGCGGGAGGACGAGATCGCGGCGGCGGCCATGGGCATCCACACCCGCAACGTGAAACTGCTGGCCTTCGCCATGGGCGCCACCTTCGGCGGCCTGGCGGGGGGGCTGTTCGCCGCCTTCCAGGGCTTCATCAGTCCGGAAAGCTTCACCCTGTGGGAATCCATCCTGGTGTTGTGCATGATCGTGCTGGGGGGCATGGGCAACATCCCCGGCGTGATCCTGGGCGCGATGCTGCTGACCGTGATTCCGGAAGCCCTGCGCTACATCGGCGACCTGCAACGGGCCACCCTGGGCCATGTGGTGGTGGATCCTTCCGACCTGCGCATGCTGCTGTTCGGCGTGGCCCTGGTGGCCATGATGCTCTACCGCCCGGCGGGCCTCATCCCCTCCCGCCAGCGCAAGCGGGAATTCAACGCCCAGGACGGCGTGGCCGAGCAGGAGCAGGCCAACCTCTACGACGCCCGGGCCTGAGATGGACGCATTACTGCGTGTCTGCGGCGTCACCAAGCGCTTTGGCGGCCTCGCTGCCCTGGATGACGTCTCCCTGAGCGTCAACGCGGGCGAGATCTACGGTCTCATTGGTCCCAATGGGGCCGGCAAGACCACCCTGTTCAACTGCATGACCGGCCTGTACTCGGTGACCAGCGGCCAGGTGCTGTTGGCGGGAACGCCCATCCAGGGCCTGAAGCCCCACCAGATCGTCAAGCGCGGCTTCGCCCGCACCTTCCAGAACATCCGCCTGTTCGCCAACATGACCGCCCTGGAGAACGTGATGGTGGGTCGCCACCCCCGCACCCACGCCGGCGTGCTGGGGGCGGTACTGCGCTGCGCCCGCACCCGCGCCGAGGAGGCCGCCATCCGCGACAAGGCACGGGAACTGATGCATTACGTGGGCCTGAATAACAAGGGGCGCACCCTGGCCGGGCATCTTTCCTACGGCGACCAGCGCCGGCTGGAGATCGCCCGGGCCCTGGCCACCGAGCCCAGGCTGCTGGCCCTGGACGAGCCGGTGGCGGGCATGAATCCCACCGAGCGGCGGCAGATGGGCGAACTGTTCCAGAAGCTGCGGCAAGGCGGCGTCACCCTGTTGCTCATCGAGCATGACGTGAAGCTGGTCATGGGCCTGTGTGACCGCGTCGCGGTGCTGGATTACGGCCGCAAGATCGCGGAAGGGGCGGCGGAGACCGTGCAGCGCGATCCGGCCGTCATCGCCGCCTATCTGGGAGGCGACGCGGCATGAGCCTGCTACGCGTGCAGGGCCTCAAGGTGGCCTATGGTGGCATCCAGGCGGTGCGCAGCATCGATTTCGAGGTGGGGGAAGGCGAGTTGGTCTGTCTCATCGGCGCCAACGGCGCCGGCAAGAGCAGCACCCTCAAGGGCATCATGGGCCTGGCCCACCCCAAGGGCGAGGTACTGTTCAACGGCGAGCGCCTGCATAAGCTGCCCACCCACGCCATCGCCGCCCGGGGCCTGGCCCTGGTGCCGGAAGGCAGGGGCATCTTCGGCCGCCTGACCGTGGCGGAGAACCTGGACATGGGCGCGTTCACCCGCCGCGACAAGGCCGGCATCCAAGCCGACCTGGCGCGGGTCTATGGGCTTTTTCCGCGCCTGGCGGAGCGCCGAGGTCAGTTGGCCGGCACCCTGTCCGGCGGCGAGCAGCAGATGCTGGCCATTGGTCGCGCCCTCATGGGTCGCCCCCGCCTGTTGTTGCTGGACGAGCCCAGCATGGGTCTGGCGCCGCTGATGGTGAGGAAGATCTATGATACCGTCGTGGCCATCGCCCAAGAGGGCGTGACCATTCTGCTGGTGGAACAGAACGCCAATCTCGCGCTGCAAGTGAGCCAACGTGCCTACGTCATGGAAAGCGGTGTCATCACGCTGGCCGGGCCCTCGGCCCGATTGAGCGCCGATCCCCAGGTTCGGACCGCCTATCTGGGAGATCTGGGCGCACCATAGTTGTGCGCCAATTGATTTGTTTGTTGCGTACTCGCAACGCTCCATCTGCCACGCCTTGATGGGCTCCTGGAACAATCGAATCTCCTAATATTCCAACCTATACTGCGTGGGCAGTACCAAATTCCCTCGAATTTCTTTTGCTTTCAACCCCCTAGGAGTATTGCCATGAAGAAACTGTCCGCCCTGATCCTGGCCCTGGTTGCCCAATCCGCTTTCGCCAACGGCGCCACCCCCGAGTCCACCGCCGCCCAACTGCTGGACCCCGCCAAGGCCGCCGATGTTGCCAAGGATCCCAAGGCCGCCGTCGCTGCCATGACCAACCTGATGGATCCCGCCACCGCCATCATCATGATGCAGAAGAGCATGGATCCCGCCACCTTCACCAAGATGGCCCAGGCCGGCATGTCTCCCGACATCCTGAAGTCCTACGCCGCCTTCCTGGATCCCAACATGTACACCAAGTGGCTGGCCGCTTCCATGGACCCCAACTTCTACATGGCCGCCATGACCCCCTTCCTGAACCCCAACATGTACATGAAGTGGATGATGGCTCCTCTGGATCCCCGCGTCCTGCAGATGAGCATGGCTCCCCTGAACCCCAACCTGTACATGAACTGGGCCATGGCTCCGGTGGCTCCCGCCAACATGAACCTCATGATGGCTCCCCTGAACCCCAACCTGTACACCCAGTGGGCTGGCGCCGCTGCGGATCCCAAGACCTACGGCGTCTGGGGCTCCTTCATGAACCCCGCCACCTACGGCAACCTGGCCAACCCCTTCGCCGGCTTCATCCCGGCTCCGGCTGCTCCTGCTGCTCCCGCCGCCAAGTAATTCCTGCGGTTGGCCTTGGCCTGAAAGGGCGGAACCTCGGTTCCGCCCTTTTTTATTTGAGGCCTTGAAGCATGTTAATATATGCTTATATGTTGTTGCCCCTCTGTAAGTGACGAAGTCTACCCATGCTTGGCCGTAAGGCGCAGATCGTCGGACTGGTGGTGATCGGGTTGTCCATGGCGACCCAGGGTTCGGCTGTGGGTGGAGAAAACCACGCCAAAGGGGCTAAAGCGGCTAAACCCCGGGTCGTCAAGGTGCGCCAGAAGGACGGCAGCGTCGTGGACCGATTGAGTCTTGGCCCTTCTTCGGCACCACAACGGGACACTTCCCCTCCGGCTGGCGGGGGCGGGATGCGAGAAACTGCTCAGCTCGAGTCACAGCAAAAGATGGGCCAATGGCTCGATGCGGTAAGCGAGCCCCGCATCATGACGGCTTTGGCCACGGCGGCCATGGTGCCCGGTGAGTCCTCTCGCCCCCTCAACCAGGCCATCGATCCGGCTTCGGTCCGCAATTGGGCGGAGTTCGTCGATCCACTACTGTATTGGCGCTGGCAGTTGGCGGGACTGGATCCCCGCTTCAACCAGGCCATCCACAATCGGACCCAGGATGCCCGCACGCCCCAGCGCGGCTTCATTCTCCCCATCCAGATCTCCTTGCCGCCAGAGTTCCAGGCCGGCAGCCCGGCAAAGCCCACCATCTGGTCCGGTGTCTACGGCAACGGCCGCAGCGGGCAAGCAGCGGCCCGGGAATGGCTAACTTTGCCCATGGCCGACCCCAAGGCCAATCCTTGGCTGCGTGCCAGCCAAAGCTACCGTTACTGATTTCGCCTGGCGGCGAAAAAGCCCCGTTCCGTCAAGACCCCGTCCATGGGAATATCCCAGGGATCGTGGGGAATGTGGTCCACTTCCTGGGCGGCGAAGGCAACACCAATCAGGCGTGGCTTTTGCCAATGCCTTCTGGTCCTGGGCTTGGCCAGGCTGGCATCGTAATAGCCACCCCCCATCCCCACACGCCAGCCCTCCGCGTCGAAACCCAATAGCGGCATGAAAAGGATATCCAGCCGATCGGCCCGTACTTTGCGGGCCGGGGGATGGCGGTATTCGGGGATGCCGTAGCGGTTCATCACCCAGGCTGGCTGGCTGCCCAGGCGGATGAACCAAAGCTTCCTGTGGCCCCGGCCGGGCACGATGGGCAGATAGCAATCGACACCCATGCCCTTGGCCCGGGCGAGCAAGCGCCCAAGGTCGATCTCGTTCTTGGCCGCCATGTAGAAACCGATGCGGCGTTTGCGGGCAAGCAGCCGCTGCCGCAGGGCGTGACCTGGGAGCTTGGCTGCTGCAATCCCACGTTCCTCGCGCCCCACGGCGGCTCGGGCTGCGCGCAAGGCCCGGCGTAGGGCGGCCTTGTCGGGATACCGGGAGGCCTCAAGCATGAGGGGAAGGGGCTCCCCGCCCACGCCGTCCGGGTCGCTCATCTTGAACCCGGGGGTTCAAGATCGGTCGAGGCTCTCGCGCTTCGGGTACATGGGCAAAGCCACGCGCACACCCACGAAAGAAAGGCCAAGACCTCTGCTTACGCATATCGGTTCAAAGAATACGCGACCCTCGCGAACGCGGCAGGGAGATTGAAACGCCCGGAGAACAAAGACCGGCGCACTTAGAAAAGATTATCTTGCTGGGCCATGGCCTGATCAAGCAGGCCGATGAGACGCTCGATGCGTTCCCGCTGCTCGCGGGTGTCGGGCTGGATGGGCTTGGCCGCCAGGTAGTCGTGGGTGATGTTGAGGGCGGCCATGATGGCGATGCGCTCCAGGCCGATGACCTTGCCGCCATCACGGATCTCCCGCATCTTGCGGTCCAGGAAAGACACCGCCTGCAACAGACTTTCCCGCTCGTCCTCCGGACAGGTCACGCGGAACTCGCGGCCCATGATGGCGACATCCAGGCTGACGTTGTTGGAGCTGGCCATCTCAGTCGGGGATCTTGTTCAACAGGGCTTCCATGCGGGAGCGGGCTTCCGCCAGCCGGTCGGAGAGGATCTTGTTGTTGCTCTCCAGGGACACCACCTGCTGGCGCAGCTTGAGGGTTTCCTCACGCATGGCCTGATAGCGCTCCAATAGCTGCGCGAGCTTGCTTTCCAGGGTGTCCAGTTCGGCCTGCATATCGGCACTATAATTGCCGCCATTTTCCCGCGTCAACAAAGGGTTTCGCGGTAATTCGCCGACACGCCGCCCGATGGACAGCCGAACCCTCTACCTGCGTCTCCTCACCTACGTGCGTCCCCATTGGCGCATGTTCGTCTTCGCCATTTTCACCATGGTGGCCCTGGCAGCCACCGAGCCCATCCTGCCCGCCCTCATGAAACCCATGCTGGATGGCAGCTTTGTCGAAAAGGACGCGGAAATCATCCGCTGGGTGCCCATTGCCCTGGTGGCGCTGTTCGTGGTGCGGGGCATGCTGATGTTCGCCTCAGGCTATGCAGTGGCCTACGTGGGCCAGCGGGTGGTCATGGATCTTCGCGCCGCCATGTTCGCCAAACTGCTCAACCGGCCCACCGCCTATTTCGACGACCAGCCCAAGGGTCAACTGGTGGCCACCGTGGCCTTCAATGTCACCCAGGTTACCGAATCCGCCACCACCGTGCTGACCACCCTGGTGCGGGATTCCCTCACCATCGTGGGCCTGCTGGGCTGGCTGTTCTGGCTCAACTGGAAGCTCACCCTGGTGACCCTGGTCATCGCCCCGCCCGCAGTCTGGGTCTACCGCCTGGCCAGCAAGCGCCTGCGCTACACCAGCCGGGAGATGCAGAAGAACCTGGGCGACATCACCCACGTGCTGGAGGAAAGCGTGGGCGCCCACAAGCTGGTGAAGGTCTTCGATGGCGGCGCCTATGAACTGGGGCGCTTCGGCCACGCCATCCAGCGCGCCCGCCAGTTCGCCATGAAGCAGACCGTAGCTGCCAACGCCCACGGTCCCATCCTGCAGCTGCTCGCCGCCCTGGCCCTGGCAGTGATCGTCTACATCGCCACCATGCAGGCTTCTTCCAACGAGACCACGGTGGGCGGCTTCGTGTCCTATATGGTGGCCATGCTCATGCTGTCGGCGCCCATGAAGCGATTGTCCGGCGTTCTGCCCCAGTTGCAGCGGGGCCTGGCGGCGGCCGAGGCGGTATTCGCCCTGCTCGATGGCGAGAGCGAAAAGGATACCGGCACCCAGGGCCTGGTGCGCGCTCGCGGGGAAATCCGCTTCGAAGGCGTCGGCCTGGTCTATCCCGGGAAGACCACTCCCGCTTTGACGGACATCGACCTGACAGTAGGGGCCGGCGAGACTCTGGCCCTGGTGGGGGCCTCCGGCAGCGGCAAGACCAGCCTGGTGAATCTGCTCCCCCGCTTCTACGACCCCAGCCGGGGCCGCATTCTGCTGGACGGCGTGGCGCTGACGGACATCCGCCTCGCCGATCTGCGTGCCAACATTGCCCTGGTGTCCCAGGATGTGACCCTGTTCAACGACACGGTGGCCGCCAACATCGCTTACGGCCGCCTGGGTGCCGCGACGCCGGAGGCCATCCGCCGCGCCGCCGGGATGGCCCATGCCCGGGAGTTCATCGAGGCGCTTCCCCAGGGCTTCGACACCCTGGTGGGGGAGAACGGCGTCAAGCTATCCGGCGGCCAGCGCCAGCGCCTGGCCATCGCCCGGGCGTTGTTGAAGGATGCCCCCATTCTCATCCTGGACGAGGCCACTTCGGCCCTGGACACGGAATCGGAACGCTTCGTCCAAGAGGCGCTGGAAACCCTGATGCAAGGCCGTACCACCCTGGTCATTGCCCACCGGTTGTCCACCATCGAAGGCGCGGACCGCATCGTGGTGATGGAGAAGGGGCGCATCGTGGAGGTGGGCGCCCACGCGGAGCTGTTGGCGCGGGATGGGGTATATGCGCGGCTGCATCGGATGCAGTTCCATGAGGCCAGCGGGGGCTGAACCCTGTCATATCCCTGACGATTCCATGGTTGGCCATACGCCGTGGTTTCGTGCTGGCCCGAGTGCGCAACCATCAAGGCAGGACGGCGTTGACAAACTGCGTGGATACGGTGGCCTCACCCCGCCGAACATGCCCTGGATTCGGTTTGCTCGCATATGGGTGTTTGGCCTGGAAGACCATGGGGCACTTCGGTGGAGCCAGCGCAAGGTTGATGGACAGGACAGCGCAGGCAGCCAAGCCCCGGCTTTTTTCAGCACCGATGATGCCATGCTAGGGCATCCGCAACTGCTCCTCCATGTAGGCGTCAGCGGCGTCCTTTTGCGGCACGGGCAGGGTCACCGGGGCGGTGCGGGCATCCTTGGCCAGGGCTTCGATGTTCTCGCCGGTGAGGGTCTTCATGAAGGCCACCAAGTCGGCCTTTTCCTGGAAGTCCAGATGCAGGGGCACCAGCAGTGGGGATTTGCTTTCGTGGTTGACGCCGCCCTTGTCGTAGAACTCCACCACGTCTTCCAGTGTGGCCAGGGAGCCGTCGTGCATGTAGGGCTGGGTGACGGCCACGTTGCGCAGCATGGGGGTTTTATAGGCCCAGCGGTCCTTGGGGTCTATGGTGACCTCGTAGCGGCCCACGTCGGCCTGGGGTGGCTCGAAGGATTTCAGCAGGGTGCCCATGACCTGGACGAAGATGCCCGGGGCGAGCTGGACCTTGTAACTGTTGCGATCGGGGAACATGGTTCGTTCCCAGCCCAGGCCGGTGTTGTGGAACTTGTGGTCGGTGAATAGGGCGGATTTCTCGCCCACCAAGTGGCAGATGGCGCAGCGGCCCTTGCCCATGAAGACCTGGAAGCCGCGCTGTTCCTGGGCGTTGAGGGCCTTCTTGTCGCCGCCGTAATACCAGCGGTCGAAGCGGGAATTGCCCGACAGCAGGGTGCGCTGGTAGCTGGCCAGAGCCTGGCCGATGCGTTCCGCCGTCACTGGCCCGCCGAAGGCGGACTCGAACAGGCCGTTGTATTCGGGCAGGCGGCGCACCTTCTCCACCACGTAGCCGATGGAGGGCATGTCCATTTCCACCTTGGTGAGCAGCGGCCCCCATACCTGGTCTTCCAGATGGAGCTCGCGGCCTTCGTGGAACAGGCTCTTCTGGTAAGCCACGTTGTACAAGGCGGGAGAGTTGCGGCGCAGGCTGCGTCCTTCCATGCCGATGGCAGTACCCAGTTCGTGGGAGGTGAAGCCCTGCTCCGGCACATGGCACATGGCACAGGACATGGTGTTGTTGTGGGACAGGCGGCGGTCCATGAACAGGCGCCGGCCCAGGTCGATCTTTTCCTTGCTGAGTGGATTCTCGGTGGGAACCGGCACCGGGGGCAGGCCCAAGGGCTGTCTCTCATAGACATCTCCGTGCCCACGAGACAGTGCTAGAGCTCGTAGGCCGGCAGCGGAGTGACAACAAAGCTATCGCTTCAGGGATGAAAGGCAAAACAATCGGGAGTAGCGTGAGGCATACCCAGACACCAGAATGTAAGGATCCGACCGTCACGGAGCAGCAGACCAATCATGAAGGACAGTGAGGCG
>CAZYEY010000164.1:0-18216 GCA_964646585.1 uncultured Thiobacillus sp.
GGACCGCCCCCCCGCAGCCCGTGGATGTGGTGGGCCAGGAGCCGCTTGCCGCTCCCCGGCTCGCCCCACAGGTGGGCAGGTCTCGCCGAGGCCAGGCGCCGCCTCGAAGAGGCCAGCGAGCATGACGCCCTCACCGGGGCCTACAACTACCGCCACCTCCACAGCCGCCTCTCGATCGAATTCAAGCGCGCCGAGCGCCAGCAGACCCCGCTGGCCTGCGCGCTCCTCGACATCGACGGCCTCCAGTCCGTCAACGACCGCCAGGGCCAAGCCGCGGGCGACGCCCTCATCCGCTCCACCGCCGACCTCATCCGCCAGTGCATCCGCGAGACGGACGTCCTGGCCCGCTTCGGCGGCGACGAATTCATCATCCTCATGCCGGGCACCCACTTCGCCGGCGCCCTCACCGTCGCCGAGCGCCTCCTGCGGGAAAACCAGGCCCGCAAGGCCCTCGCCGCCTCCTTCTCCCTCGGCATCGCCTTCTACCCATCCCGCGATGTCCGCACCAAGGACGCCCTGCTGCGTGCCGCCGACCAGGCTCTCTACGCCGCCAAGCAGGCGGGCCGGGACCGGGTCTTCTCGGTGGGGGAGACGGGCTGAAGCCGGCATTGGCGGGATTTCCCAGCAGCTTTCGATGTTTTTTCCATGCTCATCCAGTGTGTATCGGTCGCTGCCAAATCCGCAGGAATTGGCATTCCCGGCAACCCGGAGTTTGCTTGCCGTACCGGTCAGGGAATCGGCGGCATCGCTATCTACTAATAGGAACGCCGCGTTTACCGTGAAAATCCCCTAGGCGACACTCGCGGCCTCTCTTGCCCGCCTCTGGGGGGCGGGGGTGAGGGAACGAATTGGAGACATTCATGCTCTGGGACAGGGGACGCCATGTCCTGTTGGATGGCTGGGCGGAACCTGCCGCCATCAAACCGAAAGGAGTCTGCATGCTGTGGTTCGTGCTTGGCCTGGCGGGACTGGGCCTGTTCGCTGGCGTGGTCACTGCCGATCATGGGGTGGCGTCGCCCATGCAGGCTTTCGATCCGCCCATCATCGTGGCCGCCACCCTGCTGCTTTCGCCCTGGCAGCGCTGGCCCGCCCGGGGGCGCGCGTGAGCCTCAAGGCGACCACTGCCACGCCAACCGGACCGGCCTATGCCGCGTTGCTGGCCGTGCCCCTGGCCGGCTTCGCCCTGCTGGCCTGGGGGCTGAGTCGGTACGCCCTGCCCTGGCACCTGACCCTGGACTGGGTGCCCAGCCTGGGCTTGGCAGCCGCCTTTCGGATCGACGGCCTGGCGGCCCAGATGCTGGCGCTCATCAGCGGCATCGGCACCCTGGTCTTCGTCTATGCCCATGGCTACCTGAGCCATGAACCCCGGCGCGACCGCCTGCTGGTCATCCTCACCCTGTTCATGCTGGCCATGGCGGGCGCCGTCAGCGCCGACAGCATCATCCTGCTGTTTCTGTTCTGGGAACTCACCAGCCTGACCTCATTTCTGTTGGTGGGCTGGAACCATGCCGATGCCAGCGCCCGGGCCGGTGCCCGCCAGGCCCTGCTCATCACCATGGCCGGCGGCCTGGCGCTGTTGGGGGGGCTGATCCTGCTGGCCCAGATGGCGGGAAGCTGGACCCTGTCCGGCATCCTCGCCGCCGCCCCGGCACTGCGAGCCGATCCGCGTCTGCCGGCGGCCCTGATCCTGGTCATGCTGGGAGCCTTCACCAAGTCGGCCCAATTCCCCTTCCACTTCTGGCTGCCCAACGCCATGTCGGCGCCCACGCCGGTGTCCGCCTATCTGCACTCGGCCACCATGGTGAAGCTGGGCATCTACCTGCTGGCGCGCCTGGACCCGGCCTTCAACGACCTGCCGTTCTGGGAATCCACCCTGGTGGGGGTGGGGACCCTCACCGCCGTCTGGTCTGCCGTCCTGGCCCTGCGGGAGCGGGACCTGAAGCGCATCCTGGCCCGCACCACCGTCTCCGCCCTGGGCATCCTGGTGCTGCTGGTGGGCCTGCCGAGCCCCGGCGCGGGACTGGCGGTGGCCGCCTTCATGTTCGCCCACGCCCTCTACAAGGCACCCTTGTTCATGGTGGCGGGCAACATCGACCATGCCACCGGCACCCGTTCCATCGACCGCCTCATGGGCCTGCGCCGGGTCATGCCCTGGACTGCGGGCGTAGCCATTCTGGCTGGCCTGTCCATGGCCGGCCTGCCCATGTCTTTCGGCTTCGTGGCCAAGGACATCATGACCACCGCCAAGGCGGAATCCGAGCTACTGGCCCTGGTGAGCCACGCCACGGTGCTGGTGAGCGCCATCAGCGTTGCGGTGGCCGGGGTGGCGGCGGTGCGGGTCTTCTGGGGACCGCCGGAGTTCCCTCGCGCCCGGGTCCATGAAGTGCCCTGGTCCATGCGCCTGCCGCCCCTGCTCATCGCCCTGCTTGCCCTCGAATTCGAGTTTCTGCCCGCCGTGGCCGACCCCCTCCTGCTGGCGGCTGCCCAGTCCATCTCGCCCGGACTGGATGCCGCCGACCTGGCCGCCAGCTACCGTTTCGACGGCACCCTGACCGCCCTGGAGATCACCCTGGGGCTGGGCCTGCTGCTGTTCCTGTTCTGGGACCGCCTCCACGAACTGGGCCATCGCATCCATTGGCTCGACCGCTTCGGGCCCGCCGCCGCCTACGAACATGCCTTGCACGGCTTGGCCCGCCTGGCGGCCTGGCACACCCGGCTGCTCCAGCATGGCCGACTGAGCGCTTACCTGAGCGGCACCCTGACCGTGCTACTTGCCTTGGCGGGCCTCGCCATCTGGCTGGCGGCCCCACCCCTGGCCTGGCCCGGTGACCTGCCCGTGCAGTCCGCTGCCTGGACCGTGGCGTTGGTCCTGATGGCTGCCGGCGCCCTGGCTGCCCCTTTCCTGGGCGACCGCCTGGCCCTGCTCATGGCCAGCGGCCTGGTGGGCTACGGCAGCGCCGTGCTGTTCCTGTTTTCCGGCGCACCGGACCTGGCCTTCACCCAGTTCGCCGTGGAGACGGTACTGGTGGTGGTGGCCGCCGCCGTGCTGCCCCATTTCCGCCGGCAGGCTCCCCGGCTTTCGGAACCGCGCCCAACCAATGCCCTGCTGGCGATGCTGGCCGGACTGGGGGTCTTTCTGCTGCTGCTTCCCTTGGCGGTACTGCCGCCGGACACCGCCCTCGCCGACTGGTTTGCCGCCCATAGTCTGGGGGCGGCCCACGGCCGCAACGTGGTGAATGTCGTCATTGTCGATTTCCGTGGCCTGGATACCCTGGGGGAGATCGCCGTGGTGGCAGCCTCCCTGCTGGCGGCCCTACCCCTGCTCGCCGGGTTGGGCAAGGGGAGGAACGCGCCATGACGCCCCGCGCCCGCCTCCTGGACCGGAGCGTGCCCGTGCTCTACTGGCTGCTGCTGGCCGCCGCCCTCTGGATTCTGCTGCGGGGCCACAACGCGCCGGGCGGGGGCTTCATCGGCGGCCTGGTGGCGGCGGCGGCCAGCGCCGCCCTAGCCATCTCGCTGGGCGTGGACATCGCCCGCCGGCGCCTGCCCCTGGCGCCTCCGCGGCTGGCGGCGGGCGGCGTGCTGTTGGCCCTGGTCTCGGGCCTGCCCGCCCTGCTTGCCGGCCGCCCCTATCTCAGCCATTCCTGGGGAAGCCTGCTGGAGGTGAAGCTGTCCACCGTGATGCTGTTCGACCTGGGGGTGTTCCTGGCGGTGTGGGGCGCCCTGGCCGGCTTCATCCTGGCTCTGCTGGCCATCAGGGAGAAGGCGCCATGAGCCTGCCCGTGCTCCTGGCCATCGCCCTGTGCGTGGCGGCAGGTGTGTATCTGGTCCTGTCCCGGGATTTGTTCCGCATGGTGGTGGGCCTTGCCGTTCTCGGCAGCGGGGTCAACCTCCTGCTCTTCGCCAGCGGCCGCCTGGGGCCCCTGACGCCGCCCATCATGGAGGCCGGCGCTGCCACCCTGGCCGCCGGGTCCGCCAATCCCCTGCCCCAGGCCCTGGCGCTCACGGCCATCGTCATCGGCTTCGCCCTGCTCTGCTTCGGCCTGGTGCTGGCGGCCCGGCTGGCCCGGCTGGCGAGGAGCGAGGATGCCGACGCCTTGATCGCCACCGAGCCCCCCGGCCGCGAGGGGAACAAACCAGTGGTGCTGGATTCATGAATCTCATCCTCGCCCCCCTCCTGGTGCCCCTGGCTACCGCGCTGCTCGTGGCCCTGCTGATGGGCCGCCCTGACTGGCAGCAGCGGGTCGGCCTGGCCGGGGCCGCTGTCAACCTGGTTTTCAGCCTGGCGTTGCTGGAACGGGTGGCCTCGGGAGAAACCCTTCATCTGGTTCTGGGTGGCTGGCCGGCGCCCTTTGGCATCGCCTTCGCCGCCGACGGCCTGGGCGCAGCCCTCGCTGCCGTCGCCGCCCTGCTGGGCCTGGCCGTGCTGTTGCATCAGACTGGCAAGGCCGAGCCGGCGCAGCCGGCCCCCGGACTGCACCCCCTCGTCCACCTGCTCCTGGCGGGGGTGGGGGGCGCCTTCCTGACGGCGGACCTGTTCAACCTCTACGTCTGGTTCGAGCTGATGCTCATGGCCGCCCTGGGCCTGCTGGTGGCAGGCGGCGAACGCCGGCACCTGGAGGCGGCGTTCAAATACTTCGTCCTCAACATGCTGGGCACCCTGCTGCTGCTCACCGCCGTGGCCCTGATCCACGGCGCCACCGGTCACCTGAACTTCACCGCCCTGGCCGAGGCTGCCCGGCGTCCGGATCTGGCGGCTGTCCTGCCTGGCTACCTGGGCCTGCTGGCGCTGGCCCTGTTGCTGAAGTCGGCTGCCTTCCCGCTGTTCGCCTGGCTGCCGGCTACCTACCACACGCTGCCGGCGCCCATCCTGGCCCTGTTCGGCGGCCTGCTGACCAAGGTGGGGGCCTACGCCCTGTTGCGCTTGCTGGGCCAAGTGTTCGCCCCCGTGCCGGACGCCTTGCTCCAGGCCCTGGGCTGGATCGCCCTGGCCACCATGGCCAGCGGTGTGCTGGGGGCGGCCTACCATTGGGATCTGCGCCGCATCCTGGCCTTCCACATCGTCAGCCAGATCGGCTATCTGCTCCTGGGCATCGCCCTGCTGTCGCCAGCCGGAGCCGCCGCCACCCTGTACTTCACCCTGCACAACATCCTGGCCAAGGCCAACCTGTTCCTCATCGCCGGCATCGTCTGGCGCCTGGCGGGCCACCACGACCTGCGCCGCATCGGTGGCCTCTATGGGGCGCGGCCGGGACTGGCGCTGCTGTTTCTGGTGGCCGCCTTCTCCCTGGTGGGAGTGCCGCCCACTTCGGGTTTCTGGGGCAAGTTCCTGCTGGTTCGGGAATCCTTCGCCCAGACCCATTACCTGTGGGGGGGCGTCGCCCTGGCGGTGGGGCTGCTGACCCTCTACTCCATGGTCAAGATCTGGCTGGAGGCCTTCTGGAAACCCCACCCGGACGGCCGCGACATGGCCGCGCCGGTGGCCGGCCTGGCCCCCGCCTACGCGGCGGTGACGATCCTGGCGGCGGCGACCCTGGCCATGGGCCTGTGGCCCGAGCCCTTCATCGCTTTCTCCCAGGCGGCCACCGCCGGCTTCGCCATGGGAGGTCAGCCATGAAGCGGGCGGGCGCCGCGCTGTTGCTGGTCTGGCGTTTCCTGCGCGACGTGGTGCTGGGCGGCTGGGCCACCATCCAGGTCATCGTGGCCCCCAGGCCGGTCCGTTCCGGCCTGGTGCGGGTGGCCTACGGCGATCTGCCGGAAGCAGCGGCGCTGTTGCTCGGCGCCCTGGTCAGTCTGACGCCGGGCGCCACCACGGTGGACATCGACCCGGAGCGGCGGGAGTTCCTGCTGCATCTCCTGGACCTGGATCAGAAGGATGCGGTGGGACGGGCCATCCTGGAGGACTTCGCCCGCCCCCTGGCGATCCTCTTCGGGGGACGGCCATGAGCCCGCTCTGGTGGCTGGTGTTGCTGGCCGGGCTTGCCGCCCTGCCGGTCTTCTGGCGCCTGCTGCGGGGCCCTGCCGCCGCCGACCGGGTGGTGGCCCTGGACCTGTTGTTCGCCCTGGCGGTGGCGTTCTGCCTGCTGGCTGCCCTGGCCAGCGGCCGGGGGGAATTCCTTGACATCGCCATTGGTCTGGCCCTCACCGGCTTCGTCGCGACCCTGGCCTGGTCGCGGCTGTTGGAAAAGGAGGGACGGTCATGACCGTCGCGGGTTGGATGCTCTGCTTCCTTGGTGTGCTGGTCTTGCTCATCGCCGGAGTAGGGCTCCTGCGCCTGCCCGATGCCATGACCCGGCAACATGCCTCTACCAAGGCAGCCACCCTGGGTCTGGGGCTCTTGATCCTGGGCACGCTCCTCGCCTCCGGCCGCTGGGATTGGACGTCGCGCCTGCTTCTGCTGCTGGCTCTGCTCCTGGTGACTCTGCCGCTGGCCTCCCACGCCCTGGCCCGGGCGGCGGTGCGGGGAGCGTCCGCCTCCAGGGACAGGGAGCCGAGCCCCGATGGCAGCGATGGGGAGGTTTTCGTCGGGGAATCCCCTCTGAACCGGTGAGGTGACCGGATTCCGGGCCCGGAACGGCTGTCTCCGGGCGGGCTTATGGGACGGTGTTCAGTGCCGAGCTCCGCCATCCCGCCAAGGCTTCCAGGGTGGCCTCCAGGGTGGATAGCACGCGCACCCCCGGTGCCGGAGGGGTGATGCGGGCGCAACCAGCGCCGCCCGCCCACAGCTCGGTTTCCTGGTCGAGGCGCTGACGCAGCTCCGCCAGGGCGGGGGCGATGCGGCGGTGGGGATAGGCGATGCTGAAGGAGAGGGCCACCACGGCCGCATTGTGGGCGCGGGCAGCCAGGGCGATGTCCCGGGCTGGCGTCTGCGTGCCCAGGGAAATGCAATAGGCGCCGTGCAGGGACAACAAGGCGGCCGCCATCAGCAGGCCCAGGCCATGCTGCTCCTCCGGCAGAGTGGTGAGAACGATGCGGGGCTGGCCGCGTGGATCGCTGAGGGTGGCGATGACTTCGCGCAACAGCCCTGGACGACGTCGGTATAGACGTGTTCTTCGTGGATGCCGATGTCGCCACGGGCCCAGGCCTCGCCCACGGCCTCACTCAAGGGCGCCAAAATGTCCTGGACAAAACTCGCAACCCCACGGCTCAGCAATTCCCGGCTCAGGCGCTGCCGCAAGCCTGCCGGATCTTCCCGGCACAGCATCGCCAGGCCCATGGCGGAAGGGTCTTCGCCAGCCGGCGAAACGATCGGGAGGCGGTGCGTTCGGGCCAGGGCGTCCAGGGCTTCCAGGCTCTCGCCAACGATGCGGGAGGGGCGCAGGCCAGAATCCATGAGGCGCTTGATGAGACGAAGGCGGGCGACCTGATCCGGGGGATAGCTGCGCTCCCCTTGCTCGTCGCGCAGGGGGGTGGGAAATCCGTAACGGCTTTCCCATTTGCGCAACACGTCCTTGGAAATGCCGGTCTCCCGTTCGACGGCGCTGATCGACAGGCGCTGCTCGGCGTTGGCGCTCATCAAATTGTCCAGGACAAATTATGAGGATTGCGCTGTTGTCCAGGCTTTCGCCGGGTTTCAGTTCCTTGCCCGCTTACGTCGCATTCATGGTGCTGGTTGCGCTGGGGATGACCGGCTCCAGATCGGCCTGGGCCTCGGAATGTCCTGTCCTGCTGCGCCACAGCTTCCCAGACCTGCGCACTGGTGAGATCCAGGACCTCTGCCAGTACCGGGGCCGGGTGATTCTGGTGGTGAATACCGCCAGCTATTGCGGCTTCACCGACCAGTATGGCGGTCTGGAGGCCCTTTACCGCAAGTACCGTGATCGGGGCCTGGTGGTCCTGGGCTTCCCTTCCAACGACTTTGCCGGCCAGGAGCCGGGGAGCAACAAAGAGATCGCCAATTTCTGCCGGCTCACCTACGGCGTGCAGTTTCCCATGTTCGCCAAATCCCACGTGATTGGGGACAGGCGTAACGGGTTCTACGCGGAGTTGTTCCGGCGGACGGGAGAAGTGCCACGCTGGAATTTCCACAAGTATCTGATCGACCGGGATGGCACCCGGGTGTTGAGCTTCGATTCCCAGGTGACGCCCGAGGACAAGCGCCTGACCCAACCCCTGTTGCGGCTGCTGGATGCGCGCAAGAGCCTCAAGCGCACCACTTGATCAGGCGGCGCTGCATACCGATACCCGCCTGCTGCCGAAGAAGCGCCTGGCCTGGGCAGCCTGGACTACCGCATGCCCGAAGGTCCCGGCAGGCGCGTCAGCCTCACCTGCAACATGAACATCCTGCAAGGCCTGGATGCGGAAGACACCTTCTGGGTGACCCTCAACCCAGGCGAGCGCATCGACCCTGCCCGGGTCATCGCACGCATGACCTACCCCCCCTGTTCACCCGCGATGGCGTGGCGGCCCAGGCCCGCCACCGGGAGATCGACGGTACCCTCCGCGCCTACTACTGCGGCGCCTGGTGGGGCAAGGGCTTCCACGAGGACGGCGTGGTGAGCGCCCTGGACGCCCTGCGCCATTTCGAAGCGGATCATGGTCAAGCTGCGGCGCCGGCCTGCCCGAGGCGCGGGTGAGGGTGCTGAATCCGGCGTTCTGGCCCCGGGTGGCCTTAGGCGGCAGCGTTGGCGCCGGCGAATCCTTCATGGCCGGCGACTGGCACAGCGATGACCTCACCGGGCTGCTGCGGCTGTTGCTGCGCAACCGCGCGGCGGTGGATGGCCTGGAGACGGCCTGGCGCGCCTGTCCTCGCCCCTGCGTCGGCTGCTCCACGGCCTCAACCGCAACACCCGCGCCGGCAGCCGGCGCAACATCGCCGCCCATTACGACCTGGGCAACGATTTCTACCGACGCTGGCTGGACGAAACCCTGATGTATTCCTGCGCCATCTTCGAATGACCCGAGATGACCCTGGCGGGGGCGTCCACCGCCAAGCTGGAACGCATCTGTCGCAAGCTCGGCCTAGGCCCCCATCACCACGTGCTGGAGATCGGCAGCGGCTGGGGCGGCTTCGCCCTGCATGCGGCTGGCCGTCATGGTAGCCGGGTGACCACCGCCACCCTGTCGCGGCAGCAATACGAACTGGCGCGCGAACGGGTGGCGGCGGCGGGGCTGGCGGACCGGGTCGAGGTGCTGCTTGCTGACTACCGGGATCCGAGGGGACGCTTCGACCATCTGGTCTCCATCGAGATGGTGGAGGCGGTGGGCGCCACCCACCTGGACACCTACTTCCGCCAGTGCGCCCGCCTGCTCAAGCCCGAGGGGGCCATGCTGCTGCAGGCCATCACCATCGCCGATCAGCGCTACCAAGCGGCCCTGGGCGAGGAGAGGGAAACGACATGCCTGGGTCAATGGCGGGGAATAGCCTGGGACCACCCTGCGGTTTATCCACGCCATGCGATTCCGTAGGCCGACTTCGCTCGGCCTCGCCGGGTCTGCCAACGGTGGGGCAGGAGTTTTCGGGTATTCTTGGATCGAGCGCCCAAGACCTACCGCTGAGGGGGCTGCGATGGGCGAGCACCGGCCTGCCGGGGCGCTATCCGATGTCTCCTGCGAATGGAATCCTTACCATGAACATCCGACTGCTGTATTTCGCCCGTCTCCGCGAGGCGCTGGGCCGGGACCGGGAAACCCTGGCCCTGGACGGGACTGCGCTCACCCTGGCCGAGTTGCTTGCCGTTCTGCGTGGCCGGGGCGGTGCCTGGGCGGATGAACTGGCCGAGAACCGCAATTTCCGCCTGGCGGTGAACCAGGATATCGCCAGTCCGGAAGCGCTGCTGCGCGATGGCGATGAAGTGGCGATCTTTCCCCCGGTCACCGGCGGCTGATTTCTCCCGATCCGGGGCCGGATCCGCAGCGGCCGGGGCGTCGCCGCGCCCCCCCGAGCAGGAGGACGACACCCTCTCCCTGCGCCACCAGCTCATCAACTGGCTGTTCACGCCGCTTTTCCTGCTACTGCTGTTCTCCACGGTGACCGGTTACATGGCCGCGGTGACCCTGTCCAACAAGCCCTATGATCTGGTACTCATGGAACGGGCGCGGCTGTTGGCCAGCCGCTATACCTTGCGACCCGGGGGCGACGTGGCGTCCCTCTACCGGATGTTTCCGGAAAACGCGGGCGAATTCCGCTTTTCCCTCCATGACGAATGGGGGCGCAAGATCGCGTCCAGCGGGCAGCTCCCCACCCCCCGCCCTGCCGATTATCTGCAGACGGCCCCCCAGTTGCGGGACACCCAGTTCCAGGGCAGGAAACTGCGTCTGGCGATTCTCCATGTCACCCTGGCCACCGGCGAGACCGTGCTGGTGCAAGTGGCGGAGCCGGTGGACGCGCGCTTGAGCTTGGGCCGCAGCATCCTGGGCAATATCGTCATCCCCCAGTTCATATTCATCGTCATCGCCGGCGTGGCGGTATGGATCGGCCTCAAACGTGGCTTCGAGCCCTTGGAGCGGCTGCGCCGGGATGTGGCGGGCCGGCCGCGCAACGATCTGCGTCCCCTGGACGAAACCCGGGCGCCGGGTGAGGTGCGGCCCCTGATCCTGGAAGTGAACGCGCTCATCGGACGCTTGAAGGCCATGATGGATGCCCAGCGCCGCTTCGTCGCCGACGCCGCCCACCAGTTGCGCACGCCCTTCGCCGGCCTCAAATCCCAGGCGGAGCTGGCCAGGCGGGAGCCCGTGGCGGAGCCGGTGCGGGAATCCCTGGAACGCATCTGCGACGGCGCCCAGCGTTGCAGCCATCTGGTCAACCAGCTTCTCACCCTGGCCCGCAACGAGCCCGAGGCCCGCCTCAACGCCCCCCTGGAACTGCTCGACCTGCACCGGGTGGCCCAGGAGACTGCGGCCCATTGGGTACCCGAGGCCCTGCGCAAGAATATCGACCTGGGCTTCGAGGGGGCGGGGCGGCAATTGCCCATCAGGGGCAACGAGGCGGGTCTGCGGGATCTCATCGACAACCTGATCGACACCGCCATCCGCTCCACCCCCGCCGGTGGCCACATCGCGGTGCGGGTTGGTCATGGCGATTCGGCCTGGTTGCAGGTGGAGGATGACGGCCCGGGCATTCCCCCGGACCAACGGGATCTGGTGTTCGAGCGATTCCACCGCATCCCCGGCAGCGGCCAGCCTGGCAGCGGACTGGGACTCGCCATCGTGTTGGAGGTGGCTTCGCGCCACGGCGCCGAGGTGAGCATCGGCGAGGGCATGGGAGACCAGGGTGCCCTGTTCACTGTGCGCTTCCCCCGCCATGGCGTGGCGGAGGCGGACACTGGCTAGCAGCCTGTCGTCGGGCTTGAGCCCAGGAATCGGGAAATTTCGGACTCGGCCATGAAAGCCCGCGTGGTGGCCGTGCTTCACTCCCGATGGTAGGGATGGTTATTGAGCAGGCTCACCGCCCGATAGATCTGTTCCGCCAACAGCACACGGGCCAGGGCGTGGGGCAGGGTCAGGCGGGACAGGGCCAGCGTGGTCTCCGCCCTGTCCAGAATGGCCGGCGCCAAGCCGTCGGCGCCGCCGATCACCAGGCAGACGTCCTGACCGGACCCCAGCCAGCGGGCCAGCAGGTCGGCCAGTTCCCGGGTGCTCACCTGCCGGCCGTGCTCGTCCAGGGCCACCAGCCGGGCGTTCGCGGGCAGCCTGTCCAGCAACCGGACCGCCTCGGCCTGCTTGAGGTTGTCCGTCGATTGGCCGGAGCGTTTCTCCGGCTTTACCGTGAGGAGTTCCACCCGGGCCTCCCGGGGCATGCGCTTGATGTATTCGGTGGTGGCGGCCTCGGCCCAGGCCGGCAGCTTGTCCCCTACCGCCAGGAGGGTCAGGCGCATCGGCCTTCCTCCACCAGGCCCCGGACTGCCGCCGCTTCCCTCGCGGGATCGAACAGATGCGTCCGGCGGGCGCACTGCGCGACGAGACGGCCGTAAAAATGCGGGTCGCTTTCAGCCCGGGCCATCAGGCCGGCCAGCGCGGCCTCATCGCCCACCGGGAAATAGCCGGCGTAATCGGCCCCCAGCATGCCCACGTTGCCCTCGATGCGGGAAGCCAATACCGGCGTTCCCGCCATGACCGCCTCGCAGATCACGTTGGCGCCGCCCTCCATGCGGGAACTCAGCACCAGCAGATGGCTGCGGGCCATGAACCGGCGGGTTTCACCATGAGTCCTTGGGCCAAGCCAATCCCAGCGTGGACAGGCAGCGGCCAACTCCTGGGCCTGTCCGGCCATGCCCGGCGCCAGCGGCCCGCCCACGTGACGGACCCGGATACGGCTGTGTTCCGGCAGCAATCGGGAGGCGAAGGCCGCCCGGAAGGGATCCTTCTCCTCCCGCAGATGGGAGACCACGCAGACCTCGAAATGGCGGGCGTTCTTGACGCCCGTGCTCAGCACCGGCGCGGACTGGAAGATCACCCGGGTCTTGCCTCGCAAGTGTTCCGGCAATGCCGAGGGCCCGCGTTCCTGCAGAACAACGAGGCCGCTGGCCGACTCCAGTGAGTCTTGGGCGTCGGCGTCGAAAGCGATGTCCCGATAGAGGTCGGTGCCCGTCAGGACCAACACCAGGGGCCTGTCCGGATGGGCAGCCGCATAGCGGGCGACGGAAGCATGGCTGCGGCGGGCATGTAAGGCGATCATCAGATCTACCGCCCTGCCGTCCCATTCCAGGCCAAGCTCCACCGTGTGCCTCGCTGCGCGCAGGAAACGCCGCCAGCGCGTGGCGGTATGGGCGTTGCCGTTGCGGGCGGAAGGCAGATAAGGCGTGATCAGAGCGATGCGCATGGGGCGACTATATCGCGGCAAGGTTTTTTCCACCTTTGGCTCGTTTTCCTCTTTACAACTTCATGTCCGATCCCTACAATGCGCGACTCTCGTGTGGGGGTATAGCTCAGCTGGGAGAGCGCTTGCATGGCATGCAAGAGGTCAGCGGTTCGATCCCGCTTACCTCCACCACCAATCGAGAAGGTCTGGATCGCCGGACCTTCGGCCTCAAAAGTCCCTATCGTCTAGAGGCCTAGGACATCGCCCTTTCACGGCGGTAACCGGGGTTCGAATCCCCGTGGGGACGCCAGAATAAACGCTGGCAATACAAGGGCTTGCAGAGATGCAAGCCCTTTTTCTTTGTGGCCGTGTCCCCCATATGCCCCTAATGTGTTCCCGCACGTCTTGGGACGGGGCTGGAATCTGAGTCACCCGTAAGCGGATTTTGCGAAACAGATTCAATCCATGAATCTGTCCAGCAATCCAAACCGCTTTGCCATGCCGGCCAGCGATTCACCGACCAGCGCGTCATGCTCGGCCTTCAGCCGCTCGAAGGTACGCCAGTGCATGCCCTTGGGCTTGATGCCGTCGTCATTCAGGATGAGCTTCCTCCGAAATTTCGTCTTCCAGGCGCATGGAATGCGTGCATGTCGCACGTAATGTGATCATTCGTCTCATTTAATTTGTTCCCGCCCAGCGGGGCCGACGTTCAGGTCCAGCGGTTGGGCCGGTAATGGGCCTCCTCGGCGGACACCGGCACCAGGGCCCGGGCGACGATGGCCGCGCCTTGCGGGCCATAGAGAAAATCGAAGAAAGGCCGCATGGTGTCCGCCTCCCACTGGCGATAGATCAGGTTCAGGGGGCCCTGCAGGGGATAGCGCCCGGCCTGGGCCTCGGCCACCGTGGGGGCCACGCCGTCCACCCGCAGCACCTTGAGCCGGCCCGCCTCCACCAGGGGCTTGGCGAACACCCAGCTCACCAGGCCCAGCCCCCCTTCGTAGCGGGCCACCAGGTCCACGATCTGCTCGTCCCGGTCCACGAACAGGCCCTGGGGAGACCAGTCGGGCCGGTTGTCCAGGAGCAACTGGCGCACCGGCTCGAAGTAGTCGGGGCAATGCTTGCGCGCCACCAGGGCGATGCGCCGGTCCTCCCCCCCCAGTTGGCGCCAGTTGTCGAGTTTTCCCCGGGCAAGGGCGCGCAATTGCTGTTTGCTGGCCTCCCCCACCGGGTTGCCGGCATGGACGATGGCCACCTTGATATCCCGGGCCACCAGGAGCCAGGGCAGCCCCTCCCCCCGGGAGCCGGGCACGGGGCAGCACATGCCCCCCAGCTCCGCGCTGCCCCGGCGCACCGTGGCGATGCCGTCGTCGCAACCGCCTCCGGTGACGCTCACCCGGTAGTCCCGGGGCCCCCGGTAGGCGGCAGCCAGATCCCGGAAGGCGCCATGGGCCAGGATGTGGGTGCCCTGGTAACGCAGTTCCCCCGGCCTTCGAGGCGCCAGGGAGGCGAGAATGATTTCCTCCGGACGGGTGCGGCAGACACTCCCGGCCAGCAGGGCGTCGAAGCGGGCGAGGTCCGGGCGTCCGGAACTGGACGAGGAAGCCAGGCCGGCCAGAGCGGCCAGGAGGAAATGGCGTCGATCCATGACGACCTCCAACAAATCGTGAGAGTCGGCCAGCGCTCTCGAATCTTTCCCCCGTGGGAGAGGGAACCCTTCCTGGCCGGCAGAGCCGCTTTCTGCTCCGGTGAGGCTCGACCAGGGTCGCTGGAGACTCCAGTGTATAAAAAAAGCCGCCTTCCGGCGGCTTTCCTTGGGCCAGGCGGGGCCGGCTCAGTCCCGCTGGCTGGGCACCGTGACCGGCGCGCCATTGGACAGCGCCGTCATGAACACTTCGATGTCGTTGTACTCGGGGCTGCCCACCTTGAGGGGCTGCACGCCGGCGTTGCGGTTGCACTCGGTGAAGCGCACGTGCAGGGATTGCAGTTCGTCCTTGCTGCGCCAGGTGGGCCAGTGGCCGATGTCGCCGTAGTGGGTGGTGGGGATCTGGCCGCGCAGCCCCTGGCCCACCAGGGAGACATGGCAGGTGGCGCAGGAGAAGTTGGTCCAGCCGGCCTTGGTGTGGAACAGCTTCTTGCCCCGTTCGAAGGCGCTCTTCATGGGTTCCTTGGTGACGTCGATCTGGATGGGCATGCCGTTGCTGAAACTGGTGACATAGACCGATACGGCGGTGTTGTCGTAACTGCCGTTCTCCAGCTTCATGCCCTGCTTGCCGGCGCAATACTCGATCCTGGCTTCCAGGCCGATGATGCCGCCCAGGTCCTTGTCCATGCGTGGGTAGGTCAGGCGCAGGCCCTTGAGGTCTCCTTTCTTGGCCCCCAGACAGGTGGCGAATTCGCCTTTGGCGTTGAGCTGCTTGTACAACACCTCGCCCCGATCCAAGGCGTCGTGGCCGCCGTGCAGGGTGTCGTCATACGGGGCATCGCGGTACTTCCAGTTGACCTTCCAGAAATCGGTGAGGCTGGTGGCCTGGACCGGGTCGATCTTTTTGTTGTCTTTCCAATACTGGTAGGTGTTGGTGTGCTTGGCGTCGTCGCTGGCCTTGGGGGACTTGCCGTAATCGATGAAGGGGGTCATGTCCCGGTAGGGTGTGTCGTTCGCTTGCGCCAGTGCCACAGGCAGGGCCAGGAGGGCCAGGGTCAGGGTGGAAATCTTCATGGCTGTGCTCCAGGACTCACTTCAGGGATTGCAAAAAGGCCACCACGTCGCGGATGTCCTGATCGGACAGCACGCCGTTGGTGCCGAAGGGGGGCATCTCGGTGGCCGGGTTGGCTACGCGCCGGTCCCAGATCTGCTGGTACATATGGGCGTCGCTGTAGCCCCAGGTGCCCACGTTTAGGAGGGGCGGGCCGCCAGTGCCGCCTTGGGGGTCGCCTGGCAGCACGTGACAGGCCCAGCAGTTGCCCCGCTGGGTGTTCATGGCGATCTTCTTGCCGTTTTCCGCGTTGCCGTTGAGCGGGCCTTGCAACTCCACCTTTTCGGGTTTCCTGGTATCCCGCTTGTCCTGATAGCTCAGGGTGGGCCAACGGGACAAATCCTGGCGGTGCTCGTTGTATTTCAGCTCACCGCTGTTTTTCACCGGCAGGGGCCAGATGGTCTTCTTTTCCTTGGTGGCGTCATACAGGATGTTGGCGGGCAAGGCATCCGCGGCCCGGGCCATGTGGCCGACTGCCAGGCCCAGCACGGCTAGCGCCAGCAGGGTGTTCTTCATGGAGGTCTCCTCGAAAACGATGGGCATGCCGCGTTGCGCCTCGGGCCGGACGGCATGGCCGGAACACACGCCCGGCGACATTCCTCAGCAGGCACCATGCCAACCGCGAGGGATGCTTGTATCGTGTTGTTTTAATTGAATGTTCTTGTGTGTCCCCCGGTGCCTGTCGGGCCAACTGGGTCGATCCGACCCAATCCGGGCCTGGATCCGGGTCAGGATGACCCAGGCCGGGGCTGAGCGAAGTGTCCCCTCGCGTGGCCGGCCTTGGTCTATGCTTGGCCCGTTCCACCTCCGGGGATCCCGATGCGCCGAATCATCCTTGCGCTGAGCGCTCTTTGCCCGGCGGCCGTGCCCGCCGCTACCCCTCTGGACGAGGCCGTGGCCCTGGAGCGGGCAGGTCGCCTGGAGGCCGCCCTCATGGCTTTTCGCCAGCAGGCCCGAGCCGGCTCGGTGGAGGCCCAGTACCACCTGGCCCAGAGCCTGCTCAACGGCGGCCTGGGGGTGGTAAGCGCCACCGAAGCGGAATATTGGTATGGCCGGGTGCGGGAATCGGGGATGTGCCCCAGCACCATCCGGCCACCCCAGGACGCGAGGTGACCCCCCGGCCGACACGAGAGGTAGCCTCCATGTTCGACAGGATATGGCTGCGCCCCCTTCTGTTCGGGGCGTTCCGGTCAGGGCTCCGGCCCAGGCCGCGCGGCTGGTATGTCTTGAGGAAGATGCGTCCTGAAAGACTGTCTCAGGGCCGCGCCGGGGGCTTCGTCCGCAGCGCGTGCGCCGCCGCCACCATGTTGGCCAGCGCTGCCTCCGTCTCCGGCCAGCCGCGGGTCTTCAGGCCGCAGTCCGGGTTCACCCACAGGCGCTCGGCCGGGATGCGGGCGGCGGCCTTCTGCAGCAGGCGCACCATGGCTTCCGTGTCCGGCACGTTGGGGGAGTGGATGTCGTACACGCCGGGGCCGATCTCGTTGGGGTAGTCGAAGCCGGCGAAGGCGTCCAGCAGCTCCATGTTGGAGCGGGCCGTCTCGATGGTGATGACGTCGGCATCCAGCTCGGCGATGGCGGCGATGATGTCATTGAACTCCGAGTAGCACATGTGGGTATGGATCTGCGTTTGGTCCCGCACGCCGCTGGTGGCCAGGCGAAACGCCTGCACCGCCCAGGCGAGATACGCCGCGCGTCGGCTCGCGCGCAGCGGCATGGCCTCGCGGAAGGCCGGCTCGTCCACCTGGATGACGCCGATGCCGGCCGCCTCCAGGTCGCGGATCTCGTCCCGGAGCGCCAGCGCGATCTGCAGGGCGGTCTCGCGCCAAGGCTGGTCGTCGCGCACGAAAGCCCACTTCAGCAGGGTGATGGGCCCGGTGAGCATGCCCTTCATGGGCTTTTGTGTCAGCGACTGGGCGTAGGTGATCCAGGCCACGGTCATGGGCGCTGGACGCGCCACGTCGCCGAAAAGGATGGGTGGCTTGACGCAGCGCGAGCCGTAGGACTGCACCCAGCCGTGCGCGGTGAAGGCGTAACCCTGCATCTGCTCGCCGAAATACTCCACCATGTCGTTGCGTTCCGCCTCGCCGTGCACCAGCACGTCCAGCCCCAGGCGCTCCTGGACCTCGACGGCGTGACGAATCTCGGCCCGCATCCTGTCCTCATATTCGGCCCGGGCCAGACGCCCGGCCCGGTGCTCGCGCCTTAGGGCGCGGATGGCCCCGGTCTGGGGGAAGGAGCCGATGGTGGTGGTGGGAAAGAGGGGCAGTCTGAGCCGCTCCCTTTGAACCACCGACCGTCGGGCATAAGGTGCGGCGCGGCGGCTGTCCTCTGGCTTCACGGCAGCCAGCCGCGCCCGCACGGCGGGATCGGTCACGCGCGGCGAAGCCCGGCGCGCGGCCAGGGTGGCGCGGCATTGGGCCCGTTCGCCGGCGATCGCGTCCCGACCGTGATCCAGGCCGCGTGCCAGGATCGCCAACTCATCCAGTTTCTGGCGGGCGAAGGACAGCCAGGGCTTGATCTCCGGGTCCAGCTTTTCCTCGACCGAGATGTCCAGGGGCACATGCAGCAGTGAGCAGGAGGGGGCCAGCCACAGACGTTCGCCCAGTCGGGCATGGATGGGTTCCAGCCGGTCCAGGGTGGCATCCAGATCGGCGCGCCAGACGTTGCGGCCGTCGATGCAGCCCACCGACAACACCTTGCCGGCCGGCAACCAGTCGGTTACCT
>CAZYEY010000165.1:0-2811 GCA_964646585.1 uncultured Thiobacillus sp.
GGGCCAGTTGCAGGGTCTGGGACTCCACCGGCGAGGGGACGGCGGGGGCCGGCTGGGCCGTGGCTGCAGGTTCCGTCGCCACCAGGGTGTCCTCGCCCTGGCGCAGCCAGTGGTAAAGCGCCGCCACCAGCAGCAGGAAGATGCCCAGGCCGGCCAGGGGCAGCACCACCCAGCGGCGCAGGCCGCCACCGGAGAAGCTCACGCCGGCGCTGGGCGCGGTAATGGTTTCCGAGACCGTGCTCTGGGCATCCAGGGGCGCGATCAGGCTGTCCGCGTCCACCAGGCGGGCGTAGTTGCGCACGAAGCCGCGCACGAAAACCGGGCTGGGCAGGTGGCTCAGGTCTTCCGCCTCCAGGGCTTCCACTTGGCGGACGGTCAGCTTGAGCTTGGCGGCCACGTCGGCCACGCTCAGGTTCTTTTCCTCCCGGCCGGCCTTGAGCAGGGCGCCGAATCCGGTTTGGAAGACTTCACTCATAACAGGCTCCCCGCCTGGTCGTATTGGCCGGTGATCAGCCACTGGGTTTGCAGGGATTCCGGATAACGCCGGCGCAGCTGGGCTCCGTAGCTGGCCTCCGCCTCCCGATCCCCCATGCGCCGTTCCACCCGCACCCCCAGCCACAATGCCTGGGCACCGAGTTCGGCGGCCTCGCCCAATTGGCGCAGCTGGGCCCGGGCGGCAAGCCAGCGGCCATTGCGGTAGTTCACCTCGGCCATGCCGAGCAGGGCCGATGGCTGGGTGGGAGCGCGCTTGAGGGCGCGGATGAAGTAGGTCTCGGCCTGGGCCAGATCGCCCTGCTCGAGGATGCAGTTGCCGGCATTGGCCAGGGCCATTTCCGGTGTCGCGTAGAGGGGGTTGGCCAGGGCAGTCTCGAAGTGGCGCATGGCCTCGGCACCCCGCTTGCGCTGGCAAAGGAAGACGCCAAAGTTGTTGTGGGCCTCGGAATAGCCAGGGGACAGGTCGATGGCCCGGCGGAAGTACTCCTCGGCCTGGCGGTCTTCCCGCAGCTCGCCATGAACCAGCCCCAGGATGTTGTAGGCCGGGGCGTAGCGGTCGTCGGCGTCCCGGGCCTTGCGCAGCGCCTGCAGGGCGATGGCGTATTGGCCCCGGGCGAAATAGCCGGCTCCCAGTTCGGTGTGGATGCGGGCCCGGGGGTCGTCCTCGCTCTCGGGACGGGTTTCCGGGCTGGGGCTGCCGGAGGGCGGCTGTCCGGCGCAGCCCGCCATCAGGCAGAGCAGCCCGACGACGAAAGCCCGGTTCGTCATGCGGCCAGCTCCATTCGCTTCATGACCCGCCGGGACTTGTCTTCCACCTGGCCGGCCAGCTGGCCGCAGGCGGCGTCGATGTCGTCGCCCCGGGTCTTGCGGGTGGTGGCGATCCGGCCCTCCGCCATGAGCCGGTTGGCTAAGCGTCGCACCGCGTCGGCGGGGGAGCGGCGGAAATCGGACTGGGGGAAGGGGTTGAAGGGGATCAGGTTGAACTTGCAGGGCACGTCGCGGGTAAGGGCCAGAAGTTGCTCGGCGTGTTCGGGCTGGTCGTTGATGCCATCCAGCATGATGTATTCGAAGGTGATGAAGTCCCGGGGGCCATCCTTCACGTAACGCTTGCAGGCGGCCATGAGCTCCTGCAGCGGGTACTTGCGGTTGATGGGCACCAAGCGGTCGCGCAGGGCGTCATTGGGCGCGTGCAGGGACACGGCCAGGGCCACGGGCATCTGTTCCCGCAGCCGGTCCATGGCCGGCACGATGCCGGAGGTGGAGATGGTGACCCGGCGCCGGGACAGGCCGTAGGCATGGTCGTCCAGCATCAGGGAAACCGCCGCCACGGTGGCATCGAAGTTGAGCAAGGGCTCCCCCATGCCCATGAGCACCACGTTGGAGATGATGCGCTCGCCCTTGGGATCCCGGCCCAGGGCCCGGTTGGCCCACCACAACTGGCCGACGATCTCGGCCGTGGAGAGGTTGCGGTTGAAGCCCTGCTTGCCAGTGGCGCAGAAGGCGCAGTCCAAGGCGCAACCCACCTGGGTGGACACGCATAGGGTGCCCCGGTCGGTCTCGGGGATGAACACCGTCTCCACCCGGTTGTTGGGCCCTACCTCCAGCAGCCACTTGCGGGTGCCGTCGGCGGAGACCTGCTCGTGCCCCAGGATGGGGGGACGGATTTCGGCCACCTGGGGGAGCTTGGCGCGCAGGGACTTGGCCAGATCGGTCATCCCCTCGAAGCTGTCGGCGCCGTACTGATGCAGCCAGTGCATGACCTGGCGGGCACGGAAGGCCTTCTCGCCGATGCTTTCAAAGAAAGCGACGAGGGCGGCCTGGTCGAGGTCGAGGAGGTTGACGCGATTCAACGGAATGGCCGGATCAGCGGGAATAAACCTGGGAGGCCGGGAAGAAGTAGGCAATTTCCACGGCAGCGGTTTCCGGAGCGTCGGAGCCGTGCACGGCATTGGCGTCGATGCTGGAGGCGAAATCGGCGCGGATGGTGCCCGCCTCGGCCTTCTTGGGATCGGTGGCGCCCATGAGTTCCCGATTCTTGGCAATGGCGTTCTCGCCTTCCAGCACCTGGATCATCACCGGGCCGGAGGTCATGAATTCCACCAGGTCGTTGAAGAAGGGGCGGCCCTTATGGACGGCGTAGAAACCTTCAGCCTCTGCCTTGGACAGATGAGCCATGCGGGCGGCGTCGATTTTCAGACCGTTGGACTCGAAACGGGAATAGATCTTGCTGATCACGTTCTTGGCGCCGGCGTCGAGTTTGAGGATGGAGCGGGTGTGGTCGGTGGCCACTTTGCTTGCCTCCAGAGTGGAGTTGGG
>CAZYEY010000166.1:0-12544 GCA_964646585.1 uncultured Thiobacillus sp.
GTACTTCTTCGCCGATCCACCATATTTCTTGGCCAGCGTCATCGTGATCGCAGCCGTCAACGTCGTCTTGCCATGGTCCACGTGCCCAATCGTTCCAACGTTCACGTGCGGCTTCGTACGCTCGAATTTTTCCTTGGCCATGTTTTTCTACCTCAATCACTTCTTGCTGTTGATGACGGCTTCCGCCACGTTCTTGGGCGCTTCGGAGTAATGCTTGAACTCCATGGAATAGGTGGCACGCCCCTGGGACATGGAGCGCAGGTCGGTGGAATAGCCGAACATCTCGGCCAAGGGCACCTCGGCCTTGATGGCCTTGCCGGCGGGCAGATCATCCATGCCCTGGATAATGCCCCGGCGCCGGTTCAGGTCACCCATGACGTCGCCCATGTAATCCTCGGGGGTCTCCACCTCAACCGCCATCATGGGTTCCAGCAAAGTGGGCGAGGCTTTGCGCATGCCATCCTTGAAGGCCATGATGGCCGCCATCTTGAAGGCCTGCTCGGAGGAGTCCACCTCGTGGTAAGAACCATCGAACAGGGTGACTTTCACGTCCACCACCGGGAAGCCAGCGAGGACACCATTGTTGAGCGCCTCCCTCAGCCCCTTGTCCACTGCGGGGATGTACTCCCGAGGCACGGTACCGCCCTTGATGGCATCCACGAATTCATAACCCTTGCCAGCCTCGTTGGGCTCCATCTTGATCCAGACATGGCCGTACTGGCCCTTGCCGCCGGACTGCTTGACGAACTTGCCTTCCTGCTCGACCGGCTTGCGGATGCACTCGCGGTAGGCCACCTGGGGGGCGCCGACATTGGCCTCGACCCCGAACTCACGCTTCATGCGGTCGACGATGATTTCGAGGTGCAGTTCTCCCATACCGGAGATGATGGTCTGCCCCGACTCCTCGTCGGTGCGCACACGGAAGGACGGATCCTCCTGAGCCAAACGATTCAGGGCCAGACCCATCTTTTCCTGGTCGGCCTTGGTCTTGGGTTCCACGGCCACGTGAATCACAGGCTCGGGGAAGACCATGCGCTCCAGCACGATGGGCTTGTCGATGGCGCACAGGGTGTCGCCGGTGGTTGCCTCCTTGAGACCCACCGCCGCAGCGATGTCGCCGGCACGCACTTCCTTGATTTCTTCACGCTGGTTCGCATGCATCTGCAGAATGCGACCCAGGCGCTCCTTTTTGCCCTTGACCGAGTTGTAGACAGTGTCACCGGAATTCACCACACCGGAATAGACACGGAAGAAGGTCAACTGCCCCACATAGGGGTCGGTCATGATCTTGAATGCCAGCGCCGAGAAAGGCGCCTCATCGTCGGCCTTACGCTCATCCGGCTCGCCATTTTCCTTCTCGCCCTTGACCGGAGGGATATCCACGGGCGAGGGCATGTAGTCGATGACGGCGTCCAGCATGGCCTGCACACCTTTGTTCTTGAAGGCGGAGCCACACAGCATGGGAACGATCTCGCCAGCGATGGTGCGGGCCCGCAAAGCCTGCTTGATCTCGGCCTCGGAGAGGTCCCCCTCTTCCAGGTACTTGTTCATCAGGTCTTCGCTGGCCTCGGCGGCAGCCTCCACCATTTTCTCGCGCCACTCGTTACAGGTATCCACCAGATCTGCGGGGATATCGGCATACTCGAACTTCATCCCCTGGGAAGCCTCGTCCCAGACGATGGCCTTCATCTTCACCAGATCCACCACGCCCTGAAACTTGTCCTCGGCTCCGATAGGCACCTGGATCAACACGGGGTTGGCCTTGAGGCGAACACGCATCTGCTCGTAGACACGGAAGAAATTCGCACCCTGGCGATCCATCTTGTTGACGAAGGCCAGACGGGGCACGCCATATTTGTTGGCTTGGCGCCACACGGTCTCGGACTGGGGCTGCACCCCACCCACGGCGCAATACACCATGCAGGCGCCGTCCAGCACCCGCATGGAGCGCTCCACTTCGATGGTGAAGTCCACGTGGCCCGGAGTATCGATGATGTTGATGCGATGCTCAGGCAGGGAGAGATCCATGCCCTTCCAGAAGCAGGTGGTGGCAGCGGAAGTGATGGTGATGCCGCGCTCCTGCTCCTGCTCCATCCAGTCCATGGTGGCGGCACCATCGTGCACCTCGCCAATCTTGTGATTGACACCGGTGTAGAACAGAACGCGCTCGGTGGTGGTGGTTTTGCCGGCGTCGATGTGGGCCGAGATACCGATGTTGCGGTAGCGCTCGATGGGAGTCTTGCGTGCCACTTTGTGTGTCCTTGTTTCTTAGAAACGGAAGTGGGAGAAAGCCTTGTTGGCCTCGGCCATGCGGTGCACTTCCTCGCGCTTCTTCATGGCGCCGCCACGACCTTCGGCGGCATCCAGCAGTTCCCCCGCCAGCCGCTGCCCCATGGACTTCTCGCCACGCTTTCGGGCAGCCTCCTTGATCCAACGCATGGCCAAGGCGGCGCGTCGGGCAGGACGCACTTCCACGGGAACCTGGTAGTTGGCACCGCCGACCCGGCGGGACTTGACCTCGACGATGGGACGCACGTTGGACATGGCCTGACCAAACACTTCGATCGGATCCTTGCCACTCTTCTTGCCAATCTGCTCGAAAGCACCGTAGACGATACGCTCGGCCACGGATTTCTTGCCGCTGTTCATGATCACGTTCATGAATTTGGCCACTTCCACGTTGCCGAACTTGGGATCCGGCAGGATGACACGCTTGGGAACTTCGCGACGACGGGGCATGCTGTGACTCCTTGAATCTTATTTGCCAACCTTGGCGCGCTTGGCGCCATACTTGGAGCGAGACTGCTTGCGATCCTTGACGCCGGCGGTATCCAGACTGCCACGCACGATGTGGTAGCGCACGCCCGGCAAATCCTTCACACGTCCGCCGCGCACCAACACCACCGAGTGCTCCTGCAGGTTGTGGCCCTCGCCACCGATGTAGCCGATGATTTCGAAACCATTGGACAGCCGGACCTTGGCCACCTTCCGCAACGCGGAGTTGGGCTTCTTCGGCGTGGTGGTATAGACCCGGGTGCACACGCCACGCTTCTGCGGACAGGACTCCATGGCCGGAACCTTGCTTTTCTCGATCGGAGCCTGACGGGGCTTCCGCACCAGTTGGTTGATGGTCGGCATCTAACGCTTTCCCAGCTAAATCAATAACCTGAACAAATTGGCCCGCGCACAGCGAAAGCTCGCAGCGCGGGCCACCGTAAAAAAGACTGCGGATTCTAGTGACCGCAGTCCGATACTGTCAAGTCCCTCAGGACTGCCCCTCGTCTCCGTATTGCTCGGTGACTACCAGGATGGGCTCACCCTCCACCACCGGGTATTCCTGGGCGCTCTGGCGCTTGCGGTTGCGGTGGTAGGCCAGACCGGTACCAGCGGGGATGAGGCGGCCGACGATGACGTTCTCCTTGAGGCCGCGCAGGTCGTCCTTCTTGGCCATGATGGCGGCCTCGGTGAGTACCCGGGTGGTCTCCTGGAAGGATGCCGCAGAGATGAAGGAGTCGGTGGACAGGGAGGCCTTGGTGATACCCAGCAGGATGTTCTCGTAGGCAGCAGGCTGTTTGCCCTCGGCCACCACCCGGTCGTTTTCCTGCAACAATTCCGAGCGCTCCACCTGCTCGCCCGGGATGAAGCCGGTATCGCCCGGATCGGTGACGTTGACCCGCCGCAGCATCTGGCGCACCACCACCTCGATGTGCTTGTCATTGATCTTCACACCCTGGAGGCGGTAGACGTCCTGCACTTCGTCGATGATGTAGCGGGCCAGGGCCTCGATACCTTGCAGCCGGAGGATGTCGTGGGGATCAGCGGGGCCGTCCACGATGGTCTCGCCCTTCTGCACCACTTGACCGTCGTGCACGGTGACGTGCTTGTCCTTGGGGATCAGGTACTCGTGGGGCACGCCATCCAGGTCGGTGATGACCAGACGTTGCTTGCCCTTGGTGTCCTTACCGAAGGACACGGTGCCGGTGATTTCCGCCAGCACGCCGGCATCCTTGGGGGAACGGGCTTCGAACAGCTCCGCCACCCGCGGCAGACCGCCGGTGATGTCACGGGTCTTGGAGGTTTCCTGGGGGATGCGGGCGAGCACATCGCCCACGTTCACCTCCTGGCCGTCCTTCACCGTGATCAGGGAACCCACCTGGAAGGTGATGCTCACGGAGATATCGGTGCCGGTCACCTTCACGTCCTGGCCGTCGGCGCCGATGAGACGCACCTGGGGACGCACCCCCTTGGACTGGCTGCTGCCCCGGCGCTTGCCGTCGATGACGATGAGGGTGGACAGGCCGGTCACCTCGTCGATCTGCTTGGCAACGGTGACGCCCTCCTCCACGTTCTCGAACTTCACCCGGCCGGCGTACTCGGTGATGATGGGACGGGTGTGGGGATCCCAGGTGGCAAGGGCGGTGCCGGCCTTGATCTGCTGGCCGTCGGTCACGGTCATGGTGGCGCCGTAGGGCACCTTGTGGCGTTCCCGCTCCCGGTGGTTGTCATCGACGATGACGAGCTCGCCGTTACGGGAGATGACCACTTGCTCACCCTTGACGTTGGTGACCCAGCGCAAGGTGTTCTCGAAGCGGACGCTGCCGGCGGACTTGCCTTCCAGCTGGCTCGCCGCGGCGGCCCGGGAGGCCGCGCCGCCAATGTGGAAGGTCCGCATGGTGAGCTGGGTACCTGGTTCGCCGATGGACTGGGCGGCGATGACGCCCACCGCCTCACCGGCGTTGATCAGGGTGCCCCGGCCCAGATCGCGGCCGTAGCATTTGGCACACAAGCCCCAGCGGGTGTCGCAGGTGAGCGGGGTGCGGACCTTCACCTCGTCCACGCCCAGCTCGTCGATGAGGTCCACCTTGGTCTCGTCCAGCAGGGTCCCGGCGTCGATGATGGTCTCGCCGGTATCGGGATGCACGACATCGGCGGCCGCCACCCGTCCCAGGATGCGGTCCCGCAGGGGTTCCACCACGTCACCGCCTTCCACCAGGGCCTTCATCACCATGCCATTGGCGGTACCGCAGTCGTCCTCGGTGATGACCAGATCCTGGGTCACGTCCACCAGGCGGCGGGTGAGGTAGCCGGAGTTGGCAGTCGTCAGGGCGGTGTCGGCCAGACCCTTGCGAACGCCGTGGGTCGAGATGAAGTACTGCAACACGTTGAGACCTTCACGGAAATTCGCCGTGATGGGGGTCTCGATGATGGAGCCATCCGGTTTGGCCATCAGGCCCCGCATGCCCGCCAGCTGGCGGATCTGGGCGGCGGAACCCCGGGCGCCGGAGTCGGCCATCATGTAGATGGCGTTGAAGGACTCCTGCTTGACCTCTTTGCCATCCCGATCGATGACGGTCTCGTGGGACAGCTGCTCCATCATGGCCTTGGCCACCTTGTCGCCGGCCTGGCCCCAGATGTCCACCACCTTGTTGTAGCGCTCGCCCTGGGTCACGAGGCCAGAGGTGTACTGGGCCTCGATCTCCTTCACCTCCTTCTCGGCGGCAGCCAGGATGTCCTGCTTCTGGGGCGGCATCAGCATGTCCTGCATGCAGATGGAAATGCCCCCCCGGGCCGCCATGGAAAATCCAGTGTACATCAGCTTGTCGGCGAACATCACCGTGTCCTTCAGGCCGCATTTGCGGAAGGCTGCGTTGATGAGCTTGGAGATTTCCTTTTTCTTCAGCACCTTGTTCACATGGGCGAAGTCCAGGCCCGGCGGCAGGATCTCGGACAGGAAAGCGCGCCCGGTCACGGTTTCAA
Organism: uncultured Thiobacillus sp.; assembly: GCA_964646585.1. Taxonomy (GTDB): domain Bacteria; phylum Pseudomonadota; class Gammaproteobacteria; order Burkholderiales; family Thiobacillaceae; genus PFJX01. Next base: position 5,758 of record CAZYEY010000166.1, read on the forward strand.
AGCGCTTGATGCGCTCCACCAGCCTACCGGCGTCGTCGTAGAGACGCTCCTTCAGGCGCACGGTGACCTTGGCATTGATGTCCACCAGGCCCGACTGCCAGGCCCGGCGCAACTCATCCACGTCGGCGAACAGCATGCCCTCGCCCTTGGCGGCGATGCGCTCCCGAGTCATGTAGTAGAGGCCCAGCACGATGTCCTGGGACGGCACGATGATCGGGTCGCCGTTGGCGGGGGAGAGCACGTTGTTGGAGGCCAGCATCAGGGTGCGGGCCTCCAGCTGGGCCTCCAGGGACAGGGGCACGTGCACGGCCATCTGGTCGCCGTCGAAGTCGGCGTTGAAGGCGGTACAGACCAGGGGGTGCAATTGGATGGCCTTGCCCTCGATCAACACCGGCTCGAAGGCCTGGATGCCGAGCCGGTGCAGGGTGGGCGCGCGGTTGAGCATGACCGGATGTTCGCGGATCACCTCTTCCAGGATGTCCCACACCACGGGTTCCTCGTCCTCCACCATGCGCTTCGCCGCCTTGATGGTGGTGGCAAGCCCCATGGTCTCCAAGCGGTTGAAGATGAAGGGCTTGAACAGCTCCAAGGCCATCAGCTTGGGTAGGCCGCACTGGTGCAGCTTGAGGGTGGGGCCCACGACGATGACGGAGCGGCCGGAGTAGTCCACCCGCTTGCCCAAGAGGTTCTGGCGGAAGCGGCCGCCCTTGCCTTTGATCATGTCGGCCAGGGACTTGAGCGGACGCTTGTTGGCGCCGGTCATGGCCTTGCCGCGGCGGCCGTTGTCCAGCAGGGAGTCCACGGACTCCTGCAGCATGCGCTTTTCGTTGCGCACGATGATGTCCGGGGCCTTCAGTTCCAGCAGGCGCTTCAGTCGGTTGTTCCGGTTGATGACCCGGCGATAGAGAGAGTTCAGGTCGGAGGTGGCGAAGCGTCCACCGTCCAGGGGCACCAGGGGGCGCAGTTCCGGCGGCAGCACGGGCAGCACTTCCAGAATCATCCAGTCGGGGCGAATGCCGGACTTCAGGAAGGCTTCCAGCACCTTCAGGCGCTTGGCGTATTTCTTGATCTTGGTTTCCGAGGCGGTCTTGGACAGTTCAGAGCGGAGCTTTTCCACTTCGCCTTCCAGATCGATGCCCTTGAGCAGGTCACGCACGCCCTCGGCACCCATGCCAGCCTTGAACTCGTCGCCGTATTCCTCCAGCTTGGCCAGATAATCCTCCTCGGTCAGCAGCTGGCCCTTGGTGAGTGGCGTCATGCCCGGCTCGGTGACCACATAGGCCTCGAAGTAGAGGACGCGCTCAATGTCCCGCAAGGTCATGTCCAGCACCATGCCGAGACGGCTGGGCAGGGATTTCAGGAACCAGATGTGGGCCACCGGGCTGGCCAGCTCGATATGGCCCATGCGCTCGCGGCGCACCTTGGCCTGGGTGACTTCGACACCGCACTTCTCGCAGATCACGCCGCGGTGCTTCAAGCGCTTGTATTTGCCGCACAGGCACTCGTAGTCCTTGATGGGACCGAAGATCTTGGCGCAGAACAGGCCATCCCGCTCCGGCTTGAAGGTGCGGTAGTTGATGGTCTCCGGCTTCTTCACCTCGCCGTAGGACCAGGAACGGATCTTTTCCGGGGAGGCGAGGCCAATCTTGATGGCGTCGAATTCCTCGTTCTGGGTGACCTGCTTGAAGAGATCGAGTAGGGCTTTCATGTTCGCTTTGCTCCTGGGGCCCGATTAATAACGCTCGAGATCGATATCGATGGCCAAGCTGCGGATTTCCTTCACCAGCACGTTGAAGGATTCCGGCATGCCTGCGTCGATCTTGTGCTCGCCCTTGACGATGTTCTCGTACACCTTGGTCCGGCCAGTGACGTCGTCGGACTTGACGGTGAGCATCTCCTGCAGGGTGTAGGAGGCACCGTAGGCCTCCAGTGCCCAGACCTCCATCTCGCCGAAACGCTGGCCGCCGAACTGGGCCTTGCCGCCCAGGGGCTGCTGGGTGACCAGGGAGTAGGGACCGGTGGAACGGGCGTGCATCTTGGCGTCCACCAGGTGGTGCAGCTTCAGCACGTGCATGATGCCCACCGTGGTGGTGCGGTCGAAGGGATCGCCGGAGCGGCCGTCATACAGCTGCACCTGGGTCTTCGCCGGGGTGAAGCCGTTCAGGCGGGTGCGCGGGTCGTCGTCCGGATAGGCGAGATCGAGCATGGCTTTGATTTCGCTCTCGTGGGCGCCGTCGAAGACCGGGGTGGCGAAGGGCACGCCCTTGGTCAGGTTGCCCGCCATCTCAAGAATCTCGGCGTCGGAAAGTCCCTGGATGTCTTCCTTCTTGCCGTTGCTGTTGTAGACCTTCTCCAGGAAGCCGCGCACCTCGGCCGCCGTGGCCTGGGCCCGCAGCATCTCGTTGATGCGCTCGCCGAGGCCCCGGGCGGCCCAGCCCAGGTGGGTCTCCAGGATCTGGCCCACGTTCATCCGGGACGGCACGCCCAAGGGGTTCAACACGATGTCCATTGGGGTGCCATCGGCCATGAAGGGCATGTCTTCCACGGGCACGATCTTGGACACCACGCCCTTGTTGCCGTGGCGGCCGGCCATCTTGTCGCCGGGTTGCAGGCGGCGTTTCACGGCCAGGTAGACCTTGACCATCTTGATGACGCCCGGGGGCAATTCGTCGCCCTGGGTCAGCTTCTTCTTCTTGTTCTCCTTCATCCGGTCGAATTCGAGTCGCTGCTTGTCCAGCGCGTCCTTGATGCCCTCCATCTGGCGGGCCAGGTCTTCGTCGGCGACGCGGATGTCGAACCAGTCATGGGGGTCCAGGCCATCCAGATATTCGTCGGTGACCTCGGCGCCCTTGGCCAGCTTCTTGGGGCCGCCCTTGACGGGCTTGCCCACCAGCATGCGGCGCATCCGGGCAAAGGCGTCCTCCTCCACGATGCGCATCTGATCGGCCAGATCTTTCTGATACTTACGCAGCATCTCGTCGATGATCTGGTTGGCGCGGCTGTCCCGCTCGATGCCTTCCCGGGTGAACACCTGCACGTCGATCACCGTGCCGCTCATGCCCGTGGGCACGCGCAGGGAGGTGTCCTTCACGTCGGAAGCCTTCTCGCCGAAGATGGCGCGCAGGAGTTTTTCCTCCGGCGTCAACTGGGTCTCGCCCTTGGGAGTGACCTTGCCCACCAGCACGTCGCCGGCGGTGACCTCGGCGCCCACGTAGACGATGCCGGCCTCGTCCAGGCGGCCCATCTGGACCTGGGACAGGCTGGAGATGTCTCGGGTGATCTCCTCGGGGCCGAGCTTGGTGTCCCGGGCCACCACCGAGAGTTCCTCGATGTGGATAGAGGTGTAGCGATCCTCCGCCACCACCCGCTCGGAGATCAGGATGGAGTCCTCGAAGTTGTAGCCGTTCCAGGGCATGAAGGCCACCAGCATGTTCTGGCCCAGGGCCAGTTCGCCCTTGTCCGTGGAGGCGCCGTCGGCCACCACGTCGCCCTTGGCGATCTTGTCGCCCAGGCGCACCAGGGGCCGCTGGTTGATGTTGGTGTTCTGGTTGGATCGCTGGTACTTGGTGAGGGTGTAGATGTCCACACCCACCTCGCCGCTCACGGCCTCGTCGTCGTTGACCCGAACCACCACCCGGCTGGCATCCACGTAGTCCACCACGCCGCCCCGGCGGGCGGTGACCACGGTGCCGGAGTTGACGGCGGCGGTACGCTCGATGCCGGTGCCCACCAGGGGCTTGTCCGGACGCAGGCAGGGCACGGCCTGACGCTGCATGTTGGAACCCATCAGAGCCCGGTTGGCGTCGTCGTGCTCCAGGAAGGGGATCAGGGAGGCGGCGACGGACACGATCTGAGACGGCGCCACGTCCATGTACTGGATGCGGTCCGGGGTGGCCAGGGTGAATTCGTTTCGATTGCGGCAGGACACCAGTTCGCCGGTGAAGCGCCCCTCCTCGTCCAGCTCGGCGTTGGCCTGGGCGATCACGTACTGGGCTTCCTCGATGGCCGACAGGTACTCGATCTGATCGGTGACCTTGTTGTCCACTACCTTGCGGTAGGGGGTCTCGATAAAGCCATACTCGTTGGTCCGGGCGTACAGGGCCAGGGAGTTAATCAGGCCGATGTTCGGACCTTCCGGCGTCTCGATGGGGCAGACCCGGCCGTAGTGGGTGGGGTGCACGTCGCGCACCTCGAAGCCGGCCCGCTCCCGGGTCAGACCGCCGGGACCCAGTGCGGAGATCCGCCGCTTGTGGGTGATCTCGGACAGGGGGTTGGTCTGGTCCATGAACTGGGACAGCTGGCTGGAGCCGAAGAACTCCTTGATGGCCGCGCTGATGGGCTTGGCGTTGATCAGGTCATGGGGCATCAGGTTGTCGGACTCGGCCTGGTTCAGGCGCTCCTTGACCGCCCGCTCCACCCGCACCAGACCGGAGCGTAACTGGTTCTCCGCCAGTTCGCCCACGGAACGCACCCGGCGGTTGCCCAGGTGATCGATGTCGTCGATCTCGCCGCGGCCGTTGCGCAGTTCCACCAGGATCTTGATGACCTCGACGATGTCACGGGGCGAGAGGGTGAAGCGTTCCTCGATGCGGGCGTTGAGGGCCTTGGGGTCGAAGCCGGCGGCTTTCAGGTGCTTGTTCAGTTCGTTGAGCCTGGCCTCTGCCTCCTCGCGGGTGGCGATGTCTTCCAGGCTCACCTTGGACAGACTGGCTTCCGGACAGACGCCGTAGAACTCCCGCAAGGCGGCGGCCAGCTTGTTCTCGCGATGATGGGGCGGGAACACGATCTGCCAGCTGGTCTTTGCCGGCGCGCCGATGCGCCGGTTGAACTTCATGCGGCCCACCTTGGACAGGTCATAGCTCTCGTCGCTGAAGAACAGGCGGTTGAACAGGGCCTCCACCGCATCCTCGGTAGGCGGCTCGCCTGGACGCATCATGCGGTAGATGGCGACACGGGCGGTCCACTGGTCCACCGTCTCGTCTGTCCGCAGGGTCTGGGACACGAAGGGACCGTGATCCAGATCGTTGGTGTACAGGGTTTCCAGCGTGGACACCTTGGACTCCAGGATCTTGGCCAGCAGGGTCTCGGTGATCTCGTCGTTGGCCCGGGCGATGAGCTCCCCCGTCTCCTCGTCCACCAGGTTGCGAGCCAGCACCCGGCCCAGCACATAGTCGTTGTCCACCAGCAGTTTCTTGATGCCGGCGGTTTCCAGGTCGCGGATGTGCTTGGCGGTGATGCGCTTGTCCTTGGCGACGATGACCTTGCCATCCTTGCCGTGGATGTCGAACTTGGCGGTCTCGCCCTTCAGGCGCTCGGGCCGCAGGGCAAACTCGATGCCCTTCTTGCCGATATGGAAGGTGTCGGTTTCGAAGAACATCTCCAGGATTTGCTCGACGTTGTAGCCCAGGGCCTTGAGCAGGATGGAGACGGGCAGCTTGCGGCGGCGGTCGACCCGGAAATAGACGAAGTCCTTGGGATCGAACTCGAAGTCGAGCCAGGAACCGCGATAGGGGATGATGCGGGCGGAGAACAAGAGCTTGCCGGAGGAGTGGGTCTTGCCGCGGTCATGCTCGAAGAAGACGCCGGGGGAACGGTGCAGCTGGGAGACGATGACCCGCTCGGTGCCGTTGATGACGAAGGAACCGTTGGGGGTCATGAGGGGCATCTCGCCCATGTAGACCTCTTGCTCCTTCACCTCCTTGATCTTCTCCTTGACACTTTCCCGGTCCAGGATGACCAAGCGGACCCGTGCGCGCACGCTGGCGGCATAGGTCAGGCCCCGCTGCTGGCATTCGACGATGTCGAACACCGGGGTGCCCAGGGTGTAGCTGACGAATTCCAGGCGGGCGTTGCCGCTGTGGCTGACGATGGGGAAGATCGAGGTGAACGCCGCTTGCAGGCCCACGTCCTCGCGCGCCTCCATGGGCACGTCTTCTTGAAGGAACCCCCGGAAGGACTCGATCTGGGTGGTGAGCATGTAAGGCACTGGCAAGACGCTCACGCGTTTGGCGAAGCTCTTGCGGATGCGCTTTTTCTCGGCGAAGGTGTAGGTCATGACGGCTCCGTGTCGGTGACAGGGATCAGGGATCAGAAATCAGCCGGCGAGCCCGATCCGGGACCGGTTCGCGCGTCTGATGTCTGGTTCCTGAGGTGCAAACAACAACGCAAAAAGGCCGGCGACCCCGGGTCGCCAGCCTTGGTAGGGCGACAAGCCCTGGCCACGTCTCGATTACTTGATCTCGACGGTGGCGCCGGCTTCGGTGAGCTGCTTCTTGATGTCCTCGGCTTCGGCTTTGGGGCAGCCTTCCTTGACGGGCTTGGGCGCACCGTCCACCAAATCCTTGGCTTCCTTGAGGCCCAGGCCGGTGATGGCGCGCACCACCTTGATGACGTTGACCTTGTTGGCGCCGGCGGAAGCCAGGATCACGTCGAACTCGGTCTTCTCCTCGGCGGCGGCGGCGGCGCCACCACCACCGGCACCCGGGGCGGCCACGGCCATGGAGGCGGCGGATACACCAAACTTTTCTTCGGACTCCTTCACCAGGTCGTTCAGTTGCATCACCGTCATGGCGCCGACGGCGTCCAGGATGTCGTCTTTGCTGATAGCCATTGGTAACTCCTAAATCGATAGTCGTGAGATGGGTTGAGCAACGATCAAGCGGAGGCCTCGGCCGGGGCGCATTCCTCGCGCTTCTTGGCGAGGGGGGCCACGTCGGCTGCGAAGCCGGTCAACGGGGCCTGCCTGCGACCCATCAACATTGGGTTAAGTTCGTCAGGGCTCGGGGTG
>CAZYEY010000167.1:0-31141 GCA_964646585.1 uncultured Thiobacillus sp.
GGCGCCTCCAATGACTTCCAGCGCGCCACCGACCTGGCCCGGCGCATGGTGACCCAATGGGGTATGTCCGACACCCTGGGCCCCATGGTGTATGGCGAGGAGGAGGGCGAGATCTTCCTGGGCCGTTCCATCACCACCCACAAGAACGTGTCCGAGGAAACCCTTCGCAAGGTGGATGCCGAGGTTCGCCGTATCATCGACGAGCAATACGCCCTGGCGCGCAAGATCTTGGAAGAGAACCGGGACAAGGTGGAACGCATGACCCAGGCCCTGCTGGAGTGGGAAACCATCGACAGTGATCAAATCGATGACATCATGGCCGGTCGGGAGCCTCGTCCGCCCAAACCGGTTTCCGCGCCCACCAGCAGCGCCGGCAGCCCGCCCCCCACCGCGCCGGCCCCCACCGCGAAGCCAGCCGAGGAGACCTGATCCCATCGCTGGGCGCGCTGAATTCCAAGAAACGCGGCCGCCGGCCGCGTTTTTTTCAGCCACGAGGACACCATGTTTCGCTGCGGCCGTTTCGCATTCGCCCTGGACCGTCCCCTGGTCATGGGCATCGTGAATGTCACTCCGGATTCGTTCTCCGACGGTGGCCGTTTTCTGGGCGTCGAGCCGGCCATCGCCCATGGCCTGGCCCTGAAAGCCGCTGGAGCAGACATCCTGGACATCGGTGGCGAATCCACCCGGCCAGGTAGTGCCCCAGTGCCGGCCGCCGTGGAACTGGCCAGGGTACTGCCCGTGTTGGAGGGATTGCGGGATGCAGGCGTAGCGTTGTCCGTGGACACCATGAAGCCGGAAGTGATGGCCGCCGTCCTGGCCGCCGGCGCCGACATGATCAACGACGTGCAAGGTTTCGAGACACCGGGCGCCTGGGAAGCGGTGGCGGGATCTCATTGCGGCTTGTGCGTCATGCACATGCAAGGCGCCCCCAAAACCATGCAGACCGATCCCCGATACGAAGACGTGGTCGGAGAGGTGGCGGCCTACCTCAAGGCGCGCCTGGCTGCTGCCGAAGCGGCCGGCATCGCCAGGGAAAGGCTGGTCATCGACCCGGGTTTGGGCTTTGGCAAGACCCTGGAACATAACCTGGCCCTGTTCAAGAACCTGGGCTATCTGGCCGATATGGCCCCCGTGCTGGTGGGGGTGTCGCGCAAGTCCATGCTCGGCGCCCTCACGGGGCGAGCGGTGGGCGACCGCCTGCTGCCCAGTGTCCTGGCCGCCCTGGCGGCCATCCGGCGGGGAGCGGCGCTGGTGCGGGTGCACGATGTGCGGGAAACCGTGGAAGCCATTCAGTTGTGGCGTGATTTGGGAGAAAAGCTGTGAGCAGACGTTTTTTTGGCACGGACGGCGTGCGCGGCCGGGTCGGTGAAGAGCCCATCAATCCGGATATGGTGATGCGCCTTGGCTACGCTGCCGGCAGAGTACTGGCCACCCAGGGGCATGACGTCCTCCACGGCGAGCGCCCCACGGTCCTGATCGGCAAGGACACGCGGATTTCCGGTTACATGCTGGAATCCGCCCTACAGGCAGGCTTGACCGCCGCTGGCGTGGATGTGCGGTTGACCGGCCCCATGCCGACCCCCGGCGTGGCCTACCTGACCCGGGCCCTGCGCCTGCAGGCCGGGGTGGTGATTTCCGCTTCCCACAATCCTTATGAGGACAATGGCATCAAGTTCTTTTCCGCCCAGGGAACCAAGTTGCCGGACGACGTGGAACTGGCCATCGAGGAGGCCATGGAATCCCCCATCCGGACCGAGCCATCGAAAAACCTCGGCCGGGTCAAACGGGTGGACGACGCCGCTGGTCGCTACATCGAATTCTGTAAGAGCACATTCCCCAACGACCTGGACCTGCGCGGCATGCGCATCGTGGTGGACTGCGCCAATGGCGCCGGCTATCACGTCGCGCCCCATGTCTTCCACGAGCTGGGCGCGGACGTCATCGCCATCGGCAACGAGCCCAATGGCACGAACATCAACAAGGAATGCGGCGCCACCCATGCGGAAGCCATGGCCCGGGCAGTGCGCAAGCACCGGGCCGACGTGGGGGTCGCCCTGGATGGAGACGGCGATCGGCTGATGATGGCAGACGCCGCCGGCGAGATCATGGACGGTGACAAGCTGATCTACGCCATCGCCCGCTATCGCAAGGAGCTCGGTCTGCTCGCTGGTGGTGTGGTGGGCACCCTCATGACCAACCTGGGAACGGAGATGGCCATCAAGGCGTTGGGCTGCAACTTCCTGCGCGCCAAAGTGGGGGACCGCTACGTGCTGGAACTGCTGCAGCAGAACGGCTGGCAACTGGGGGGCGAATCCTCCGGCCACATCCTCTGTCTGGACAAGCACACCACCGGAGATGGCATCGTATCTGCTCTTCAGGTGCTGGCGGCCCTGCGGGGGTCCGGGCGCAGTCTGGCGGATTACACCCGGGAATGCCCGGTGTATCCGCAGCTTCTGCTGAATGTGCGGGTGGCCAAGGGCTTCAAGCTGGATGGTCAGAAAGCCATCGGCGAGGCGGTGGCCGAGGTGGAGGCGGAACTGGGCGATACCGGCCGTGTCGTGTTGCGGCCTTCCGGCACCGAGCCCCTGATCCGGGTCATGGTGGAAGGGCGGGATGAGGCCCAGGTCAAGCGGACCGCCGAGCACATCGCCAATGCAGTGAGGTTGGCGGCAGAAGGATAAGGATCTGCCTTGTCCCGGGCAGAAGCCTCCAAAAAGAAACGCCCCGAGGGGCGTTTCTTTTTGGAGTGACCCAGGGATTATTTTGCGCTGCAGGCTTTATAGACTGCCTTGCCCTTGTGCAACAACTCGGTGGAATTGCCACCACCAAGGGCCAGAAGCCATTCGCCACCGTCATCCCGGAACAGACCCCTGTCACCCCGGGCCAGTTCGGCGGAACCCTCTTGGGTGCGGATGCGGGCCGTGCCGTTCTCGGCATCGAACCGGACCTGGAAGGACTTATTGCCTTCGCAGGTGTAGGTTGTGAACTTGCCTGGCGTGGCCTCAGCCACGGACTTACCGCTGCTAGCGCAACCGCCGAGTAGGGTGGCAGAGGTGAGCGCGATAACGATGAGGGCGAGCTTCATGAGCGTTCTCCTGGATTTCTGAAGGGGATTGGCAAGCGTGCGCGGGATGTGTGGAACACGCTGAATCAACCAGGTTCACGAGCTTAGACAGCGAATGTGACAGGAATGTGAAAATCGGGCGGGCTTGAAAGAATGTCGAAACATTTCGGAATGTCATAGTTCTGTAATATTCGCCGCCTACCATGGCCGCGTTACCCACCCGACTTCCCAAGGAGTCCGCTCCATGTTCAAGCTCCCCCAAGTGAAATTTAAGATGACTGTCCTGGCTGGCATGCTGGCTGGCGTCGCTATGTCCCAGGTAGCCCAAGCTGGCTTGGTGAAGATCGATGGTTCCTCCACCGTCTACCCCATCACCGAGGCAGTGGCCGAGGAATTCCAGAAGGCCACCAAGGGCAAGACCAAGGTGACTGTGGGCATCTCCGGCACCGGCGGTGGCTTCAAGAAGTTCTGCCGCGGCGAGACCGACATCTCCAACGCTTCCCGGCCCATCCTGAAGAAAGAGATGGAAGCCTGCAAGGAGGCTGGCATCTCTTACATCGAGCTGCCGGTGGCCTTCGATGCCTTGACCGTGGTGGTGAACAAGGCCAATGACTGGGCCAGTGAGCTGACCGTGGCCGAGCTGAAGAAGATGTTCGAGCCCGCCGCCCAGGGCAAGATCAATAACTGGAGCCAGATCCGCGCCGGTTTCCCGAACATGTCCCTGAAGCTGGGCGCGCCGGGCGCCGATTCCGGTACCTTCGACTACTTCACCGAGGCGGTGGTGGGCAAGGCCAAGTCCAGCCGGGGCGATCTCTTGGCTTCCGAGGACGACAACGTCCTGGTGCAGTTCGTGCAGCGCGACAAAGGGGCTCTGGCCTATTTCGGCCTGGCCTACTACGAAGAGAACAAGGACAAGCTGAAGGCCGTGGCCATCAAGATGGACGACAAATCGCCGGCCGTGCTGCCTTCCGTCGAAACCACCAACAAGGGGACCTACCAACCCTTGTCCCGGCCCATCTTCATCTATGTCAACCGCAAGTCCGCCGACAACCCCGAAGTGGCTGCCTTCGTGGAGTACTACATGAAGAACGGCGGCAAGCTGGCCAAGGAAGTGGGCTATGTGGACCTGCCTGCCAAGGCGTACACCATGGCTACAGACAACTTCAAGCGGCGCAAGATCGGTACCGCCTTTGGTGGCGAGCCCGAAGTGGGCGTCAGCGTGGAAGAACTGCTGGCCCGGGAAGGCAAGCACTGATCCATCGTCTGGCCAGGAGAGAGGGCTGCGCCCTCTCTCTTTTTGTCTTTGAGAGGCGTCCGTGGATAATCCAGCCACCCCAACCGCAGGTACGAGCATGACCACCCAGGCCCACCGGCTGTCAGAGAAGAAACTGCGCAAGGCCAAGGAGAAGGCCATCGAGGTCGTGCTATTCCTGGCCGCCCTCTCGGCGGTGGCCACCACAACCGCCATCGTGGCCATCCTGCTATACGAAGCCGCCGGCTTCTTCGAGCATGTCTCCATCGTCGAATTCCTGACCAACACGCAGTGGACACCCATGTTCGAAAACCCCCAGTACGGCATCCTGCCGCTGCTGACCGGCACCCTGGTGACCACCGGCGTGGCTCTGGCTGTGGCCGTGCCCATTGGCGTCATCGTCGCCATCTACCTGTCCGAGTTCGCGCCCCACAAGGTGAGGGAAACGGTCAAGCCCTTTCTGGAATTGCTGGAGGGCGTCCCAACGGTGGTGTACGGCTATTTCGCCTTGTTGTTCGTGACCCCCATTCTGCAGATCTTCATGCCCGATCTGCCGGGCTTCAACATGCTGGGCCCTGGCATCGTCATCGGCATCATGATCATCCCCTATGTGTCCTCCGTGTCCGAGGATGCCATGCGCGCCGTGCCCATGAGCCTGCGCGAGGGCTCCTACGCCATGGGGGCCACGCGCTTCCAGACTGCGGTAAACGTGGTGTTCCCGGCCGCCATTTCCGGCGTGCTGGCTGCCTTCATCCTGGGTATCTCCCGCGCCGTGGGTGAGACCATGGTGGTGGCGGTGGCCGCCGGCCAGCAGCCCAACTTCACCTGGGATCCCACCGAGCCGGCCGCCACCATCACCGCCTATATCGTCCAGGTGGCTCTGGGGGATCTCCCCCACGGCAGCATTGCCTACCAGAGCATTTTCGCCGCCGGCCTGGTGCTGGTGCTGATGACCCTGGTGTTCAACATCCTGGGCCACATGCTGCGCCGCAAATTCCGCGAGGCTTACTGACATGCAAGCGACCGAAATCCAGGCCCTGCGGGCCATGATCGCGCAGCACAAGCGCTATGACATCCTGTTCGGCATCATCGGCCTGTTGGCCACTCTGGTGGGGGTGGTCACCCTGCTGGCCCTGTTCGTCGACCTCGTCATGGACGGCTACGCGCGCCTCACCCCCGATTTCTTCCTGAATTTCCCCTCCCGCCGGGCGGAAGAGGCGGGCATCCTGTCCTCCTGGGTGGGAACCACCCTGGTGATGCTGGTGACCGTGTTCGCCGCCGTGCCCATGGGGGTGTCCGCCGCCGTCTATCTGGAGGAATACGCCCCCCGGAACTGGGTCACCGATCTGATCGAGATCAATGTCACCAATCTGGCCGGGGTGCCTTCCATCGTCTATGGCCTCCTGGCCCTGGGCCTGTTCGTCTACATCCTGGACTTCGGTCAGAGCATTCTGTCGGCAGGACTGACGCTGGCTCTGTTGATCCTTCCGGTGATCATCGTTGCCACCCGGGAGTCCCTTCGTTCCATCCCGGTCGCCATCCGGGAGGCGGCCTATGCCTTGGGTGCCACCCGTTGGCAGATGGTGAGCGAGCACCTTATCCCCTATTCCCTGGGCGGCATCCTAACCGGCGTCATCATCGGCATGGCCCGCGCTATTGGCGAGACCGCGCCCATCATCACCATCGGTGCGCTGACCTTCATCGCCTTCCTGCCACCGGTGCCCTTCACCATCGACCCGGCCACCGATATGCCGGCGGGCCTGTTCGACTGGCTGTTCTCGCCCTTCACCGTGCTACCCATCCAGATGTTCAACTGGGTGTCGCGGCCACAACAGGCATTCCTGGAGAATGCCGCCGCCACAGGTATCGTCATCATCGTCGCCACCCTGGCCATGAACGCCATCGCCATCTGGCTGCGCTACCGAATTCGTCAAAACATCAAGTGGTGACCCCATGACCGTGAGCCGAAACGTCCATGCCGAAGTTGGCACCCTCAAAGCCGAGACCAAGGGCTTCAACTTCTATTACGGCGATCATCATGCCCTGAAGGACATCAATCTGCCGGTGGGTGAGCACAAGGTCACCGCCCTCATCGGCCCGTCCGGTTGCGGAAAGTCCACCTTGCTGCGCAGCTTCAACCGCATGCACGACCTGTATCCGGGCAATCGCTACGAAGGTGACATCATGTTGTATCCGGACAACGTGAACATGATCTCCAAGGGCGTGGACCCCATCGAGGTGCGCATGCGGGTGTCCATGGTGTTCCAGAAGCCCAACCCCTTCCCCAAGTCAATTTACGAGAACGTGGCCTATGGCCAGCGGGTGCGGGGCGAGAATCGCAAGAGCGTGCTGGACGACAAGGTGGAGCAGTCCCTGCGCGGCGCCGCCTTGTGGAACGAGGTGAAGGATCGCCTCAACGACCTGGCTTTCAATCTCTCCGGTGGTCAGCAGCAGCGGATGTGCATCGCCCGTGCCTTGGCGGCGGACCCCGAGATCATCCTGTTCGACGAGCCCACCTCGGCCCTGGACCCCATTGCCACCGCCAGCATCGAGGAACTGGTGGCCGAGTTGAAGACCAAGGTCACGATCCTTATCGTCACCCACAACATGCAGCAGGCCGCGCGGATTTCCGATTTCACTGCATTCATGTATCTGGGTGAGCTGGTGGAGTTCGGCAAGACCGACAGCTTGTTCGTGAAGCCCCAGAAGAAGCAGACAGAGGATTACATCACCGGGCGTTTCGGCTGATCTGGCCAGCCAGGGATGACCGGCTTGTCATATTTCTGTCATCCAGTGTCGCGCCCCGCCGTGCTAATGTTTGCCGTCTGAACACTTCCTCCGCCACCGATGGCTGGGGGGCCGCGAAGGTGCATCCACCTCACGGATGCGGGCAACACAAGGGCTGAATCATGGCAAACGCCGTCAAGAATATCGCCAAATACATTCGCAAGAACGCTGAGTCGGAAGCGAGCCCGGTCCTACGGGAACTCTGTTCCGCCCTGGAAGCCGGATCCAATTTCGAGCTTGGGCGCTTGTACCAGCTGGACAACAAGGCCTTCGATCTGGCCCTGGATCTCCTGGAAGAATGGCGTTTCGATCGCCACGTTTTCGAGCGCCGCCTGCTCAAGTATCTGGAACAGCCCGAAGAGGGTTGATCAGCCGCCTTCCAAGATCTTCCCGTAGACCCCAGCCAGCTTGCGGGCCAGTTGTTCGGCGCGCCATTCATCGGCGTATGCCCGGGCCTCGCAGGCGAGTCGCCCCAATCCAGTTCGATCCTCCATCAGGGCCAGCCAGTCTTGGGCAAAGGCGTCCGGGTCGTCCGCCGACACCCGGCTACCCCGGCCCGGCCCCAGAATGTCTGCTGTACCCATGATGGACAGGGCCAGGACCGGACAGCCTTGGGCCATGGCTTCCAATAGGACCAGGCCCTGGGTTTCGGTGCGGGAGGCGAAGACGAAGAGATCGGCGGCGGCGTAGGCGTCCAGCAGATCCGCGCGCCGGTCCAGGTAGCCCAGGAATCGGGCGTTCCCTTCCAATCCCAGGTCACGGGCTTGTCGTTCCAGAGCAGGGCGGGCGGGGCCTTCCCCGGCGACCACCAGCAGCAGATCGGGTCGGTTGCGCACCACCCGGGCTGCCGCCTCCAGCAGGAAACCGATGTTCTTTTCATGGGCCACCCGACCCACGAACAAAGCGACTGGCCGGTCGGGCGCAATGCCATGGCGGGCGCGGAAAGCATCCCTGTCCCCAGGATGAAAGACCTGGTCCGGCAGCCCGGTGGGCAGCACGTGCAGGGGCTTGCTGACACCATAGCCACGCAGGCGCTCGGCCATGGCCGTGGAAGGCACGATGACCGCGTCCAGGTCATTGCATTGGGAACGGGAGAAACGCCGAGCCAGGCTTCTCAGCCAGATGGCTGGCAGCAAGGGCACGTAATGCTGGAGGTATTCCTCGAACAGGGTGTGGTAAGTGGCGATCGCCGGCTTGCCCAGCCTGCGTGCGGCGTGGAGCCCGGCGTAGTGGGCGGCGAATGGAGTCTGGATGTGGATGAGGTCGCTGTCTCCCGCGGCCTCCAGCACGGTACGGCGCAGGGCGCGGTAATGGGCGAGGCGGTCCTCCGGGTCTTTCAGCACTGGGCGGCCAGGCACGCGCCGGATGCCAGGCAGGTCGGGCTCATCACCATAACGGGGTGCCACCAGGCAGGTGGAGATGCCCAGATCGGGCAGGCTGGCGCGGAAGGTTTCGATGGAGGTGGAGACGCCGTTGATGCGCGGGAAGTAGACGTCCGACACCATCAGGATGCGCATCAGACCTCCACGGGCGAGGTCATGGAGAGGGCAGGTTGGGGGCGGTTGTGGGCGCCCCAGTGCACCAGTTCCAGGCGGCCGTCCTCGTGCTCGACCAAAGCAGTGCAGGAGTCCACCCAATCGCCGCAGTTGCCGTATACGAGTCCGTCCACCTCCTTCAGGGCGGCCCAATGGATGTGGCCGCAGATGACGCCATCCAGGTCTCGTTCCTTGGCGTGGCGGATGACGGAATCCTCGAAATCGAAGATGAACTGGAGGGCGGTCTTGACCCGGCGCTTGGCGTAGCCGGCCAGGGACCAGTAACCGGCGATGCCCAGCATCCGCCGCACCCAGGACAACCAGCCATTGATGCGCACGAGCAGGTTGTAGGCCACGTCCCCCAACACCGCCACCCAGCGATGGTAGCGGGTGACTTGATCGAAATCGTCCCCGTGGATGAGGAGGAAGCGGCGGCCATCGGCGGTCACGTGAATATACTCCCGAGCCAATCTGATGTCGCCGAAAACGGTCTCGCAGTAATCCCGCAAGGCCTCGTCGTGGTTGCCGGGCACTAGCACCACCTGCTCGTCGTGGCGGGCTCGACGAAGGATCTTCTGCACCACCGTATTCTGGGCTCGACTCCAGTGGATGCCCCGGCTCATGCTCCAGAAGTCGATGATGTCGCCCACCAGGTACAGGTGCTTGGCCGGGTGCTCGCGCAGGAAGTCGATGAGACGTTCCGCCTGGCAAGCCCGGGTGCCCAGGTGGACGTCCGAAATGAATACGGATCGAACGTTTGGCATGGCACGCAATGTGCCCGCCGTTCATGACGTTACCGTTACGAACCCAGTGCCGGGCAAAGGCCCGACGGCACGTGGCGCGAGCGCGCGTCAGCCAGGCCGAAAGATTGACCAGTCTGATGTTCCCTTTTAAGATTCACGACCTTTTTCAAGGGGGAATCCATGCGTCGCAAACTGATCGCCGGCAACTGGAAAATGCACGGCAATCTGGCCGAGAACGAAGCCTTGCTGTCCAGCGTGCTGGCTGGCATGGAGGGCGTGGAGGCGGGTGTAGCGGTGTGCGTGCCCTTCCCCTACCTCGCCCAGGCCCAGGCCAGGCTTGCCGGCTCTCCCATTGCCTGGGGTGCCCAGAACCTCAGCCAGCACGCCAAGGGCGCCTTCACCGGCGAAGTGTCGGCGGCCATGCTCAAGGATTTCGGCTGCGTCTATGTCATCGTCGGCCATTCCGAGCGCCGTTCCCTCTACGGCGAAAGCGACGCGGTGGTGGCCGAGAAATTCGCCGCCGCCCAGGCCGCCGGTCTGGCTCCCATCCTGTGCGTGGGCGAGACCCTGGAGGAGCGCGAGCGCGGCGTCACCGAGCAAGTGGTGGGGCATCAGATGGACGTGGTCATCGACAGGTGCGGCGTCGCCGCCCTGGCCAGGGCGGTGGTGGCTTACGAGCCGGTCTGGGCCATTGGCACTGGAAAAACCGCCACGCCGGAACAGGCCCAGGCGGTGCACGCTTTCATCCGCGGCAAGGTGCGCGCCCTGGATGCCGCGGTGGCCGATGGCTTGATCATTCAGTATGGCGGCAGCATGAAGGCCAACAACGCGGCCGAGTTGCTCTCCCAACCGGACATCGACGGTGGTCTCATTGGTGGCGCTGCATTGGTGGCTGAGGATTTCCTGGCGATCTGCCGGGCTGGATAAGGTGTAGAGATGGAGTTCATCGTTTGGATCTTGCATCTGCTGGTGGCTGCCGCAGTGGTGGGACTGGTGTTGTTGCAACATGGCAAGGGTGCCGACATGGGGGCTGCCTTCGGCAGTGGTTCCTCCGGCAGCCTGTTTGGTGCCACGGGTTCCGCGAATTTCCTGTCCCGCACCACGGCGGTGCTGGCTACGGCGTTTTTTTTGACTAGTTTGGGGCTGACCTATTTTTCCGCCCAGAAACATGGCAAGGTCAAGCAGGTTGTCCAGCCGGTGGCCCCCGTGCCCGCTCCGGCGCCGTCCGGCGGGCTGGACAAATCGGGAGCCATCCCGAAGTAAGCGTTAGAGTTCCATTGGGATGCCATGCGCGTTCCATGCAATGCCGACGTGGTGGAATTGGTAGACACGCTGTCTTGAGGGGGCAGTGACGAAAGTCGTGCGAGTTCGAGTCTCGCCGTCGGCACCATCGAATTTCCTTATATTGTATTGAGGAAAGTTAATAACCCATTGATATCAATGGGTTTTTTGTTTTGCGCGAGCTTGACGTAAGTTTCTTGAAAGCCTAGACTTGCGGCCTTCTTTGGTGCGTGCCCAGGCCGGTATTGGTGCGCAATTTCGGGGACCCCATGCTCGAGAACTATTTTCCGATTCTGCTCTTCATCCTGGTGGGACTGGGGTTCGGCGTGGTTCCCATGCTGGCGGGCAAGCTCCTCGGTCCTTCCCGCCCTGACGCGGAAAAGCTCTCTCCCTACGAGTGCGGTTTCGAGGCCTTCGAGGATGCGCGCATGAAGTTCGATGTGCGCTATTACCTAGTGGCCATCCTCTTCATTCTGTTCGACCTGGAGATCGCCTTCCTCTTCCCTTGGGCCGTGGTGCTGGAGGAATTGGGAATGTTCGGTTTCGTTGCCATGATGATTTTTCTGGGCATCCTGGTGGTGGGCTTCGTCTACGAGTGGATGAAGGGCGCCCTGGATTGGGAATGAGATCAAGATAATGGGCATCGAAGGCATCCTCGAGAAAGGTTTCGTCACCACCACCGTGGATGCGGTGGTGAATTACACCCGCACGGGTTCCCTCTGGCCCATGACTTTCGGTCTGGCCTGTTGCGCCATCGAGATGATGCAGGCCGGCGCCTCCCGCTACGATCTGGATCGCTTCGGCATCGTATTCCGGCCCAGTCCGCGCCAGTCCGACCTGATGATCGTGGCCGGCACCCTGTGCAACAAGATGGCTCCGGCGCTGCGCAAGGTCTACGACCAGATGGCGGAGCCCCGCTGGGTGCTGTCCATGGGTTCTTGCGCCAACGGCGGCGGCTACTATCACTATTCCTACTCGGTGGTGCGGGGTTGTGATCGCATCGTGCCCGTGGACATCTATGTTCCCGGCTGTCCGCCTTCCGCCGAGGCCCTGCTGTATGGGCTGATCCAATTGCAGAAAAAGATCCGCCGCACTTCCACCATCGCCCGCTGACCCGATCGACGACCCATCATGCCGCTGACCCCGGAAGCTCTCCTCGCGCGCGTCGAAGACGCCCTGGGCGACAAGCTCGTCTCCAGCAAGATCGCCGTGGGCGAAGTCACCATCGAGGTGAGGTCGGAGGATTGGCTGGACGTGGCCCGGATCTTGAGGGATGAGCCGGTCCTGGCCTTCGATGTTCTGATGGATCTGTGTGGTGTGGACTACTCCACCTACAAGGATGGAGTCTGGGAAGGCGCCCGCTTCGCGGTGGTGACTCACTTGCTGTCCGTGGCCAAGAACCATCGCCTGCGGGTGCGGGCCTACTGCGTCGACGACGAGATGCCCGTCATCGCCTCCCTGGTGGACATCTGGCCGGCTGTGAACTGGTTCGAGCGAGAGGCTTTCGACCTGTTCGGCATCGTTTTCGAGGGGCATCCGGACCTGCGTCGCATCCTGACCGATTACGGCTTCATCGGTCATCCCTTCCGCAAGGATTTCCCCATCTCCGGCCATGTGGAAATGCGCTACGACCCAGATCTCAAACGTGTTGTCTACCAGCCGGTCAGCATCGATCCCCGGGAGGTCACGCCGCGCATCGTGCGCGAAGACAGCTACGGCGGGGTGGCGTGATGGCCGACATCCGCAACTACACCATCAATTTTGGCCCCCAGCACCCGGCCGCCCACGGTGTGTTGCGCCTGGTGCTGGAACTGGATGGCGAAGTCATCGAACGGGCCGATCCCCACATCGGCTTGCTCCATCGCGGCACCGAGAAGCTGGCCGAAACCAAGACCTTCCTGCAGTGCGTGCCCTACATGGACCGTCTGGATTACATGTCCATGATGATGAACGAGCACGCCTACGTCATGGCCATCGAGCGCCTGTTGGGCATCCAGGTGCCGGAGCGGGCCCAGTACATCCGGGTGATGTTCGACGAGATCACCCGCATCCTGAACCATCTGCTCTGGCTGGGCACCCATGCCCTGGATGTGGGCGCGATGACGGTGTTCCTGTACGCGTTCCGCGAGCGGGAAGACCTCATCGACATCTACGAAGCGGTGACCGGCGCCCGCATGCACGCGGCCTACTACCGGCCTGGCGGCGTCTATCGTGACCTGCCCGACCAGATGCCCCAGTATCAGGTGACCCGGGGCAAGAGCGAGGCCGACCTGCGGCGCATGAACGAGAATCGCCAGGGCAGTGTGCTGGACTTCATCGAGGACTTCACCCGCCGCTTCCCGGGCTACGTGGATGACTACGAGACCCTGCTCACCGACAACCGCATCTGGAAGCAACGCACCGTAGGCATCGGTGTCCTGGACCCGGATCGGGCCAAGGCTCTGGGCATGACCGGCCCCATGTTGCGCGGCTCCGGTGTTGCCTGGGACCTGCGCAAGCATCAGCCCTATGAAGTTTACGACCGCATGGATTTCGAGATCCCCGTGGGCCGCACCGGCGACAGCTACGACCGCTACCTGGTGCGTGTCGAGGAGATGCGCCAGTCCAATCGCATCATCCGGCAGTGCGTGGACTGGCTGAAGGCAGACTCGGCCAAAGGCGCCGGCCCGGTCATCGTGGACAACCACAAGGTGGCGCCGCCCAGCCGCGAATCCATGAAGTCCAACATGGAAGAGCTGATCCACCACTTCAAGCTATTCACCGAGGGCATGCACGTGCCCGAGGGTGAGTGCTACGCGGCGGTGGAGCATTCCAAGGGCGAGTTCGGTGTCTACCTGGTGTCCGATGGCGCCAACAAACCCTACCGACTCAAGCTTCGCGCCCCCGGTTTCTCCCACCTTGCCGCTCTGGATGAGCTATCCCGAGGCCACATGATCGCCGACGTGGTGGCCATCATCGGCACGCTGGACATCGTGTTCGGCGATATCGACAGGTAAGCCATGCTATCCCCCGAATCCCTGGCTCTCATCGACAAGGAAGTCGCCAAGTACCCGCCCGAACAAAAGCAGTCGGCGGTGATGAGCGCGTTGCGCATCGCCCAGGCCGAACTGGGCTGGCTGTCCCGGGACACCATCGAATACGTGGCCAACTACCTGGAAATGCCGGCCATCGCCGCCTACGAGGTGGCTACCTTCTACAACATGTACGACCTGGTCCCCGTGGGTCGCAACAAGGTGACCCTGTGCACCAATCTTCCCTGTCAGCTTCAGGGTGCCGACAAGATCGCGGAACACCTCCAGGCCAAGCTGGGCATCGGCTTCAACGAGACCACCCCCGATGGCCGTTACACCCTGAAGGAAGGCGAGTGCATGGGCGCCTGTGGCCACGGCCCCTTGTGCCTGCACAACAATCATAAGATGCACACCGGGTTGACTATTGAGTCGGTGGACAAACTGCTGGACGACATGAAATGAGCATGACGCAAAGCCGTCTCAAGTCAGGCGTATGCCCCTTCGGGGGGCGGGCTTGTGACTGCAAGCCCAGGGGTGGTCTATGAGCCTCAACGTTCCCAATCACAAGGTCTGCACCTGGACGCAGGACTACGACGATCCTGCGTCCCTGGCCACCTACACCGCCAATGGTGGCTACGAGGCCCTGAAGAGGATCCTGGCCGAGAAAACTCCGGCCGAGGACATCATCGCCCAGGTCAAGACCAGCGCGCTGCGCGGCCGCGGTGGCGCCGGATTTCCCACCGGCCTGAAGTGGAGCTTCATGCCCCGGTCCTTCCCGGGCGACAAATACATCGTCTGCAACACCGACGAGGGTGAGCCCGGCACTTTCAAGGACCGGGACATCCTCATGTACAACCCCCACCAGCTCATCGAGGGCATGATCATTGCCGGCTACACCCTGGGGGCCAAGGCGGGCTACAACTACATCCACGGCGAGATCTACGAGCAATACGAATCCTGGCAGCAGGCCCTGGAAGAAGCGCGGGCTGCCGGTTTTCTGGGCAGGAACATCCTGGGCTCCGGTTGGGATTTCGAGCTCTACGCCCACCATGGCTACGGCGCTTACATCTGCGGTGAGGAAACCGCCTTGCTGGAATCCATCGAGGGCAAGAAGGGGCAGCCCCGCTTCAAGCCCCCGTTCCCCGCCAGCTTCGGCCTCTACGGCAAGCCAACCACCATCAACAACACCGAGACCCTGGCCTCCATCCCCTGGATCATGCGCCATGGTGGCCAGGCCTTCCTGGAGCTGGGCAAGCCCAACAATGGCGGCGCCAAGCTGTTCTCCGTGTCCGGCCACGTCAACAAGCCGGGTAACTACGAAGTGCCCTTGGGCACGCCCTTCGCCGAGTTGCTGGAGATGGCCGGCGGCGTGCGCGCCGGGCACAAATTGAAAGCGGTCATCCCCGGTGGTTCTTCCGCCCCGGTGCTGCCCGCCGAGGCCATGATGGCCTGCACCATGGATTTCGATTCCATCGCCAAGGCCGGCTCCATGCTGGGGTCCGGGGCGGTCATCGTCATGGACGACAGCGTCTGCATGGTGAAGGCCCTGGAGCGCCTGTCCTACTTCTACTACGAGGAATCCTGCGGTCAGTGCACCCCCTGTCGGGAAGGCACCGGCTGGCTGTACCGCATCGTCCACCGCATCGAGCACGGCCAGGGTCGGCCCGAGGATCTGGACGAGCTGCTGCGCATCGGCAAGAACATCGGCGGCAACACCATCTGCGCCCTGGGCGAGGCGGCGGTGGGGCCGGTGGCCAGCTTCGTGAAGCACTTCCGCCAGGAATTCGAGTACCACATCGAAAACAAGCGTTGCATGGTGGGTGTATGAACGGCCCCCTTGCGCACTCCGTTCGCGTCTCCACGAGGGGGAGCGCTGCCTCCCTCGGGGCGGCCCGTCGGGAGTCATGACATGCCTCTGATCGAAATCGACGGCCAGCAACTCGAAGTCCCCTCCGGGGCCACGGTGATGGATGCCGCCCATCAGGCGGGCATCTACATCCCCCATTTCTGCTACCACAAGAAGCTCTCCATTGCCGCCAACTGCCGCATGTGCCTGGTGGAAGTGGAAAAGGCGCCCAAGCCCCTGCCGGCCTGCGCCACCCCGGTCACCGATGGCATGAAGGTCATGACCCGCTCGCCCAGGGCGGTGACCGCCCAGAAGGGGGTCATGGAATTTCTGCTCATCAACCATCCTCTGGACTGCCCCATCTGCGATCAGGGCGGCGAATGCCAGCTGCAGGACATCGCCGTGGGCTACGGCGGTTCCGCTTCCAGGTACCAGGAGCCCAAGCGGGTGGTGAAAGACAAGGACCTGGGTCCCCTCATCGCCACCGACATGACCCGTTGCATCCACTGCAGCCGCTGTGTCCGCTTCGGCCAGGAGATCGCCGGGCTCATGGAACTGGGCATGGTTTACCGGGGCGAGCACACCGAGGTGATGCCATTTCTGGAAACCCAGGTGACCCACGAACTGTCCGGCAACGTCATCGAGCTCTGCCCGGTGGGTGCCCTGACCTCCAAGCCCTTCCGCTACGCAGCCCGTTCCTGGGAACTGTCCCGGCGCCGCGCGGTGAGCCCCCACGACGGCCTGGGCGCCAACGTCCAGGTCCACGTGAAGAATGGCCAGGTCTATCGCGTGGTGCCCCAAGAGAATGAGTCGATCAACGAGTGCTGGATCGCCGACCGGGACCGCTACAGCTACGAGGCCCTGAGCGCCGAGGATCGCCTCACCCGGCCCATGGTGCGGGACGGTGATGCCTGGAAGGCAGTGAGCTGGCAGGACGCTCTGGAGCGGGTCGCGACCAGGCTTGCGGAGATCCGCGCCTCTCAGGGGGCCGCTGCCATCGCCGGCCTGGCTTCTCCCCATCAGACCGTGGAGGAGCTCTACCTCTTCACCAAGCTGCTGCGCGGCCTGGGTACGGAAAACATCGACCACCGCCCGGCCCAGGCCGTGGATACCCAGGGTGCCGGCGCCCGCTGGCTGGGGATGCCGGTGGCCGATCTGAACACCCTGGACCGGGTGCTGCTGGTGGGCTCCACCCTGCGCCAGGAACAGCCCCTGGTGGCCCAGCGCCTGCGCCAGGCCGTGAAGCGGGGTGCCCAGTTGAGCGTGGTGCATGGCGCCGACGACAACCTGCTGTGCAAGGTGACGGCCAGGCTCATCGTCGCCCCCTCCGCCCTGGTCAATGCTCTGGCCCGGGTCGTCGCCGCCCTGCGGGATACCGGCGCCAGCGTGTCCGGCATTCCCGCCGACTTCCAGGCGGATGACGCCGCCCGTGCCATCGCCGCCAGCCTGCAATCCGGGGAACGCAAGGCCGTGCTGTTGGGCGCCGTGGCCCAGAATCATCCCGCCGCCCGGGAAATCCATGCCCTGGCCCAGACCATCGCAGCCGGCACCGGCGCGATCCTGGGCTTCCTCTCTCCCGCCGCCAACTCGGTGGGTGGCCAACTGGTGGGCGCGCTGCCCGGCCCCGAGGGTCTCGCCGCCGCCGCCATGTTCGCCCAGCCTCGGGCCGCCTACGTCCTCCTGGGGGTGGAGCCGGAACTGGATGCCTATGATCCGGCCCAGTCCCTGGCCGCTCTCAAGGGCGCCGAATTCGTGGTGCGGATGACGGCCTTCCAGGGCGCCGCCACGGACTATGCCGACGTGCTGCTGCCCATCGCCCCCTTCACCGAGACCGGCGGCGCTTACGTCAACATGGAAGGCCGCCTGCAGAGCTTCCACGGCGCAGTGAAGCCTCAAGGCGAGGCCCGTCCTGCCTGGAAGGTGCTGCGAGTGTTGGGCAACCTGCTGAATCTCAACGGCTTCGCCTACGACAGCGTCGAGGCCGTTCGGGGCGACGCTCTGCCCCAGGGCCAGGAGGGTATCCCTGCCCATCTGGACAACGCCGCCACCACGATCGCCCTCAATCTGGATCTGGCCCCGGGCCTGGAACGCCTGGGGGACACCCCCGTCAACCAACTGGATGCCCTGAGCCGCCGCGCTAAACCTCTGCAGGCCGCCACCGCCACACCCAAGGCCTGGATGCGGGGCGAGCAACTGGCCGGGTTGAACCTGAACGTCGGCGACAGTGCCCGCATCCGCCTGGCAGGCCGCGAGATCGTCCTGCCGGTGGACCGGGACGACCGGCTGGCTGCCGGCACCGTGCGCATCGCCGCCGCCCATGCCCTGACCGCCGGCCTGGGCGCCCGCTTCGGCGCCCTCAGTGTGGAGAAAGCCTGAAATGAAACGCCAACCCGACTCGCAGCGTTCGTGCCCCCGCGAGGAAGGGGACAGTTCTTCCGGAACGGCTGCGCGGAACTGACATGGACACCCTACTCGCCCCCGTCGCCGAATTGCTCGGCCCCGCCTGGATGCCCCTCTGGACCCTGGTGAAGATCCTGGTCTTGGTGCTGCCCCTGATGTTGTGCGTGGCCTACCTGACCTATGCGGAGCGCAAGGTCATCGGCTACATGCAGGTGCGCATCGGCCCCAACCGGGTGGGTCCCATCGGTCTTTTGCAGCCCATCGCCGACGCGGTGAAGCTCCTCATGAAGGAGATCATTGTCCCCAGTGGCGCCAACAAGGGCCTGTTCTTCCTGGGGCCGGTGTTGGCCATCGCCCCTGCCCTGGCGGCCTGGGCCGTGTTCCCCTTCACCGACGAACTGGTCGTCGCCAACATCGACGCGGGTCTGCTCTACATCATGGCCATCACCTCCATGGGGGTCTATGGCGTGGTCATCGCTGGCTGGGCCTCCAATTCCAAGTACGCCTTCCTGGGGGCCCTGCGCTCCTCGGCCCAGATCGTGTCCTACGAGATCGCCATGGGTTTCGCCTTGGTGGGGGTGCTCATGGCTTCCCAGAGCCTGAACCTCATCGACATCGTCAAGGGCCAGGAAGGGGGCTTCTGGCATTGGTACTTCATCCCCCTGTTCCCCCTGTTTGTCGTCTACCTGATTTCCGGCGTGGCCGAGACCAACCGGGCGCCCTTCGACGTGGCGGAAGGGGAGTCGGAAATCGTGGCCGGCTTCCACGTGGAGTACTCGGGCATGGCTTTCGCCGTGTTCTTCCTGGCCGAATACGCGAACATGATCCTCATCGCCGGGTTGACCAGCATCATGTTCCTGGGCGGCTGGCTGTCGCCCTTCCCCTTCCTGCCGGATGGTTTCATCTGGATCGCCGCGAAGATGTCCTTCGTGCTGTTCCTGTTCCTCTGGTTCCGCGCCACCTTCCCCCGCTACCGCTACGATCAGATCATGCGCCTGGGCTGGAAGGTGTTCATCCCCGTGACCCTGATCTGGATCATCGTGGTGGGCGCAGCCATGCAGACGCCCATCGGTTACCTGTTCCATTGAGGCGTATGCGATGCTGAGTCCGATCAAACGCTTCTTCGACACCTTCCTGCTCACCGAACTGGTGCGCGGCATGGCGCTCACGGGGAAATTCCTGTTCGCGCGCAAGATCACCGTGCAGTTCCCCGAGGAGAAGACGCCCCAGTCGCCCCGGTTCCGCGGCCTGCACGCTCAGCGCCGCTATCCCAACGGCGAGGAGCGCTGCATCGCCTGCAAGCTGTGCGAGGCGGTGTGCCCGGCCATGGCCATCAAGATCGAGTCGGAGCAGCGGTCTGACGGCACCCGCCGCACCACGGTCTACGACATCGATCTCACCAAGTGCATCTTCTGCGGTTTCTGTGAGGAGGCCTGTCCGGTGGATGCCATCGTCGAGACGCGCATCCTGGAATATCACGGCGAGAAGCGGGGCGACCTCTATTACACCAAGGACATGCTGCTGGCGGTGGGTGACCAGTACGAAGACCAGATCGCCCGGGACCGGGCGATCGATGCCAAGTATCGGTGACGGACCCAGACATGGACTTTAAGACCTTCGTTTTCTACTTCCTCTCCGCCATCCTGGTGCTGGCGGCGCTGCGGGTCATCACCGCCCGCAATCCGGTGCACGCGGCCCTGGCCCTGGTGCTGGCCTTCTTCACCGGCGCTGGCCTGTGGTTGTTGCTGGAGGCGGAGTTCCTGGCCATCACCCTGGTGCTGGTCTACATCGGCGCGGTCATGGTGCTGTTCCTGTTCGTGGTGATGATGCTGGACATCAACCTGGAGGAATTGCGCAGGGGCTTCTGGAGCTACCTGCCGGCAGGCCTGCTGGTGGCGGGCCTGATGGTGGTTGAGATGGTCATGGTGCTGGGCGGCAAGGATCTGGGTCTGGGCCAGCCCGCGCCCCATCCCGCCGACTACAGCAACATCAAGGAACTGGGGCGGCTGCTCTACACCGACTACGTTTATGCCTTCGAGCTGGCTGCCGTGCTGCTGCTGGTGGCCATGGTGGCGGCCATCGCCCTGACTCACCGCAAGCGGGGTGACGCCAAGCAGATCAACGTGGCGGATCAGGTGAAGGTCAAGCGCGCCGACCGCATCCATCTGGTGAACCTGAAGCCGGTGAAACCCGAGCTGCCCAAATCTGAGGACGACGAATGATCGGCCTGAACCATTACCTGATCCTGGGTTCCATCCTGTTCGCCATCAGCGTGGTGGGCATCTTCCTGAACCGGAAGAACGTGATCGTCCTGCTCATGGCCATCGAACTCATGCTGCTGGCGGTGAACACCAACTTCATCGCCTTTGCCCGCTATCTGGAGGACACGGCGGGCCAGGTGTTCGTGTTCTTCATCCTCACCGTGGCGGCGGCGGAATCGGCCATCGGCCTGGCCATCCTGGTGGTGCTGTTCCGCAACTTGCGCACCATCAACGTGGACGATCTGGATCGGTTGAAGGGCTGAGCCATGGACATGAAGACCCTTTACCTCGTCGTGCCGCTGGCGCCCCTGGTCGGTGCCGTCATCGCCGGCCTGGCAGGCCGGGCCATCGGCCGCACCGGTGCCCACCTGGTTACCATCCTGGGTGTCGCCATCGCCTTCCTGGCTTCCCTGGTCATCTTCCAGGACGTGCAGGCGGGCAACACCTTCAACGGCCCGGTCTACACCTGGCTCACCTCTGGCGACCTTTCCTTGGAGATCGGCTTCCTCATCGACCGGCTGACGGTGCTGATGATGCTGGTGGTGACCTTCGTGTCGCTGATGGTGCACGTCTACACCATTGGCTATATGGCCGACGATCCGGGCTACCAGCGTTTCTTCAGCTACATCTCCCTCTTCACCTTCTCCATGCTCATGCTGGTCATGAGCAACAACTTCCTCCAGCTCTTCTTCGGCTGGGAAGCGGTGGGCCTGGTGTCCTACCTGCTCATTGGCTTCTGGTACACCCGGGAGTCCGCCATCTATGCCAACCTGAAGGCGTTTCTCGTCAACCGGGTCGGTGATTTCGGCTTCCTGCTGGGCATCGGCCTGGTGCTGGCCTACTTTGGCACCCTGGACTATGCCCAGGTGTTCCAGCAGGCCCCCCAACTGGCGAACCACGGCATCACCCTGTGGGAAGGCCACACCTGGCCCCTCATGGCGGTGATCTGCATCCTGCTGTTCATCGGCGCCATGGGCAAGTCGGCTCAGTTTCCCCTGCACGTGTGGCTGCCGGATTCCATGGAAGGCCCCACCCCCATCTCGGCCCTGATCCACGCCGCCACCATGGTGACGGCGGGCATCTTCATGGTGGCGCGCATGTCGCCGCTGTTCGAGCTGTCGGATATCGCCCTCAACTTCGTCATGATCATCGGCGCCATCACTGCCCTGTTCATGGGTTTCCTGGGCGTGATCCAGAACGACATCAAGCGGGTGGTGGCCTATTCCACCCTTTCCCAACTGGGCTACATGACCGTGGCCCTGGGGGCCTCCGCCTACTCCGTGGCCATCTTCCACCTGATGACCCATGCCTTCTTCAAGGCCCTGCTGTTCCTGGCTGCGGGTTCGGTGATCATCGGCATGCACCACGACCAGGACATCCGCAACATGGGCGGCCTGAGAAAGTACATGCCCATCACCTGGATCACCGCCCTCATCGGCTCCCTGGCCTTGATCGGCACCCCTTTCCTGGCTGGCTTCTACTCCAAGGACTCTATCATCGAGGCGGTGAAATTCTCCGATCTGCCCGGCTCCGGTTTTGCCTACTTCGCCGTGACTTTGGGCGTGTTCGTCACCGCCTTCTATTCTTTCCGCATGTATTTCCTGGTGTTCCACGGCAGGGAACGCTTCAGGCAGGCCCACGATACCCACGACCACGAAGCGGACAAGAACGGCGATGCCCATGGGCACCACCATAGCGGCCACTCCGTCCCCCACGAATCCCCTTGGGTGGTAACCCTGCCCCTGATCCTGCTGGCCATTCCTTCCGTGGCCATCGGCTATGTGGCCATCGAACCCCTGCTGTTCGGCGGCTGGTTCGGTCACGCCATCCAGATCGAGCCCAGCCATGGCGCCATGGCCGAGCTGGCCCACCACTTCCACGGTGCTGCCGCCATGGGGCTCCATGCCCTGCAAACCCTGCCGTTCTGGTTGGCCGTGGCCGGCGTGGGGCTGTCCTGGTTCTTCTATCTGAAGCGGCCTGACATCCCCGCCGCCATCCAGCAGCGATTCGGCCTGATTTACCGCATCCTGGACAAGAAGTACGGCTTCGACGATTTCAACGACTGGTTCTTCGCCGGTGGTGCCCGCTTCCTGGGCGGGCGGCTGTGGCGCTGGGGCGACGTGGCGGCCATCGACGGCGCCCTGGTGAACGGCGCTGCCCGCCTGGTGGGCCACATCGCCGGTGTCGTCCGCCACCTGCAAACCGGTTACATCTACCACTATGCCTTCGCGATGATCGTGGGTGTGCTGCTCCTGGCCACCTGGTTCGCGCGGAGCTGACAACGAAAGCGACAGCGACTCATGCTTGAAGGGATCGGCCTGATCAGCCTCGCCATCTGGGTGCCCATCCTGGCCGGGGTGCTCATCCTCGCCACGGGCGGCGACAAGAACGCGGACGGCCAGCGGACCCTGGCCTTGGTGGGCGCGGTGCTGGGCTTCCTGGTGACCATTCCCCTGTGGACGGGCTTCGACGCCTCCAGCTCCGCCATGCAGTTCACCGAGCTGGCCACCTGGGTGCCCCAATTCAACATCCACTACCGTCTGGGCGTGGACGGCATCTCCATGCCCTTCATCCTGCTCAACAGCTTCACCACCGTGCTGGTGGTGCTGGCGGGCTGGGAGGTCATCAGGGACAAGGTGGCCCAGTACATGGCCGCCTTCCTCATCCAGTCCGGTCTCATCAACGGAGTTTTCGGCGCCCTGGATGGAGTGCTGTTCTACGTTTTCTTCGAGGCCATGCTGATTCCGCTTTACCTCATCATCGGCATGTGGGGCGGGCCCAACCGGGTCTACGCGGCCATCAAGTTTTTCCTTTACACCCTGCTGGGCTCCCTGCTCATGCTGGTGGCCCTGATCTACCTCTATTTCCAGAGCGGCGGCAGCTTCGAGATTCTGGCCTGGCACAAGCTGCCCTTAGGCCTGACCGCCCAGGTCCTGCTGTTCGTGGCTTTCTTCTTCGCCTTTGCGGTCAAGGTGCCCATGTGGCCGGTGCATACCTGGTTGCCGGACGCCCACGTGGAGGCGCCTACCGGCGGTTCCGTGGTGTTGGCGGCCATCACCCTGAAAGTGGGCGCCTATGGTTTCCTGCGCTTCATCCTGCCCATCGTGCCGGACGCAGCCCACGAACTGACCTGGCTGATCGTCACCCTGTCCCTCATCGCCGTGGTGTATATCGGCTTGGTGGCCCTGGTGCAGAGCGATATGAAGAAGCTCATCGCCTATTCATCCATCGCCCACATGGGCTTCGTCACCCTGGGCTTTTTCCTGTTCAATCCCCTGGGCATCGAAGGCGGCTTGATCCAGATGATCTCCCACGGCTTCGTCTCCGCCGCCATGTTCCTGTGCGTGGGGGTGATGTACGACCGGGTGCATTCCCGGCAAATCAGCGACTACGGTGGCGTGGTGAACACCATGCCGAAGTTCGCTGCCTTCTTCATGCTGTTTGCCATGGCCAACGCGGGCCTGCCGGCCACCTCCGGCTTCGTGGGGGAATTCATGGTGATCCTGGGGGCCGTGCAGGTGAACTTCTGGTGGGCCTTCCTGGCTGCCACAACGCTGATCTTCGGCGCTGCCTACACCTTGTGGATGTACAAGCGGGTGGTGTTCGGTCCCGTCGCCAACGCCCACGTGGCGGAGCTCAGCGACCTCAATTCTCGGGAATTCCTGGTGCTGCTGCTGCTGGCCCTGGCCGTGCTGGGCATGGGCCTGTATCCGCTGCCCTTCACCGAGGTCATGCACGCTTCCGTGAACAACCTGCTGGAACACGTGGCCCACAGCAAGCTGGCTTATTGAGTGGCATAGAGCGCGATGAACTTCCCCCTTCCCGACCTCCTTCCCGCCCTGCCCGAGATTTTCGTGCTGTCCGTGGCCTGTGCCGTCCTGTTGGTGGACGCGCTGATCAAGGACCGGGCCCTGTCCTACGGCCTGGCCCTGTTCGGACTGCTGGGCGCCGCCGCCTTGACCGCCTTCACCAGCGTGCCCCAGGTCCAGACCACCTTCGGCGGCCAGTTCATCGACGACGCCATGGGCGACGTGCTGAAGCTCATGGCCTATCTGGCAGCCATGGCCGCAGTGGTCTACTCCCGGGCCTACCTCACCGAGCGCGGCCTGTTCCGGGGCGAGTTCTTCGCCCTGGCCCTGTTCGCAGTGCTGGGCATGATGGTGATGATCTCGGCCAACCACATGCTCGTCCTCTACGTGGGGTTGGAACTGCTGTCCCTGTCCCTGTATGCCATGGTGGCGCTGCAACGGGATTCGAAGCAGGCCACGGAGGCGGCCATGAAGTACTTCGTCCTGGGCGCCCTGGCTTCCGGCCTGCTCTTGTATGGCATGTCCATGCTCTATGGCCTCACCGGCACCCTGGAACTGCCGAAGATGGCAGCCATCCTCCAGGCTGGAGCCAAGGACACGGTCATCATGGCTTTCGGCATCGTATTCATCGTCGCCGGGCTGGGCTTCAAGTTGGGCGTGGCGCCCTTCCACATGTGGGTGCCCGATATCTATCAAGGGGCGCCCACCGCAGTGACCCTGTTCATCGGCTCCGCCCCCAAGTTGGCAGCTTTCGCCTTCACCATGCGCCTGCTGGTGGACGGCCTCCATCCCGCCGTGGGCGATTGGCAGGGCATGCTGGTCATCATGGCGGTGCTGTCTCTGGCTATCGGCAATCTGGCCGCCATCATGCAGACCAACATCAAGCGCATGCTGGCCTATTCCACCATCTCCCACATGGGTTTCCTGCTGTTGGGCGTGCTCTCCGGAACCTTCGCCGGATACTCGGCCGCGATGTTCTACGCCATCGCCTATGTGCTCATGAGCCTGGGCAGCTTCGGTCTGGTGGTCTATCTGTCTCAGAACGGCCAGGAGGCGGAGAACCTGGATGACTTCAAGGGACTGAACAGCCGTCATCCCTGGCTCGCCGCCCTCATGGCCATCCTCATGTTCTCCATGGCCGGCATCCCGCCCTTTGTGGGCTTCCACGCCAAGCTCTCCATCCTGCAATCCCTGGTGGGCGCGGGCTTCGTCTGGCTGGCCGTGGTGGCGGTGGGGTTCTCCCTGGTTGGCGCCTTCTACTATCTGCGGGTGGTGAAGATTCTCTACTTCGATGCGCCCAGGGCAGACACGCCCGCCGTCACACCCGCCTTCGACATCCAGGCCCTGCTGTCTGCCAACGGTGTCGCGGTGCTGCTGCTGGGTATCCTGCCGCAGCCGCTCATCACCCTCTGCACCTACGCAATGCAGATGACCTTGCAGTAAGCCTTTACCAGCTCCCCGTCAGCCGGTCAGGGGCGCTTACAGGCTGGTTTCGGCCTTCACCCGCAGCGACGGCCCGGTATCGGGTGGTGGTTCCGGCACTAAAGTAACATCCGGGCGGGCCGATAACCGGCTGGCTCGGGCGCCACCCATATCACGGTGTGATGGCGGGTCCCACAACATCTCGAGAGGGGTTTCATGTCCAACGGTCCTCTGTCGGTTCAAGCGAAGATCGCCATCAGCATCACCCTGATCTTCATCGCTGCCCTGGCCACGTCCACTTTGATGACCGCCCGCAACGAGCGGCAACTGGCCGTCGAGGTGGGCATGGAAAAGGCCCGGGATCTGGCCCAGTCCTACTTCGATGGCGTCAATACCATGATGCTCACGGGCACCATGGACCAGCGGGAAAACCTGCTCAAGAAGTTCATGGCCATGCCTGGCGTTCGCGAGATGCGCATCGTCCATACGCCGGGAAAGCTGGCGGGTGTCAGCACCCAGGAGTCCAAACCCCTGGATGGCCTCGATGAACGCGGCGCCAACGGGGAGACGGTCATCGTGGCGGGCCAGGATGACAATGGCCGCTTCGTTACCTTGGTCAAACCCCTGACCGCCAGCGCCAATTATCTGGGAACGAACTGCCTGGGCTGCCATCAGGTGGCGGAGGGCACGGTCCTCGGGGCGGTGCGCGTCACGTATTCCCTCAACGAACTGGACCGGGAGTTCCGCTCCAGTCTGATGACCGTGGGAGTACTGAACCTCTTCCTATCCTTGGTGGGCATCGTTTTGGTCATCCTCCTCCTGCGCCGCATCGTGGTTGCCCCCCTGCTCGCCATGCGCGGCACCATGCACGAGATCGAACTGAATTCGGATCTGGGCCGGCGCCTGGCGGTGGACAGGAAGGACGAGGTGGGTGCCCTGGCCCTGGCCGTCAACAGCATGCTGGACAAATTCAGTACCAGCCTGGGCTTGGTGGCGGAGACCTCCGGGCGGCTCTCCAGCGCAGCCAACCGGGTCGCGTCGGTATCCGAGATCACCGCGCGGGCGGCCAGCAGCCAGTTGCAGGAATGCCAGGCCACGGAGCAGACCATCGAGGATCTCAAGCGGATCGCGGGAGATGTGGGCAGCAGCGCCGCTCGCACCACGGAGGCTACCGCCGAGGCGGAAAAGGATGCCAGCCAGAGCACCCAGGCTACCCGGGAAGCCATCACCGGCATTCTTTCCCTCGTGGGGGAAATCCAGCAGGCGGCCCAGGTCATTGAGGAATTGGACCAGCGCAGTCAGGACGTGAGCAATGTGCTGGACGTCATCAAGGGAATCGCCGAACAGACCAATCTGCTGGCCCTCAATGCCGCCATCGAGGCGGCCCGGGCCGGTGAGATGGGACGTGGTTTCGCCGTGGTGGCCGACGAGGTGCGCAAGCTTGCCACCCAGTCCCACGAATCCACCCAGAACATCGAGAGCATCGTCGCCCAGTTGCGCCAAGAGGCCCGGCGTGCCGTACAGGTCATGCAAAAGGCCCGGGATACCGCCTCCCAGCACAGCCATCAACTGGAGGATTCCGTCGAGGGTTTGGACCACATC
This sequence comes from uncultured Thiobacillus sp., assembly GCA_964646585.1. Lineage (GTDB taxonomy): Bacteria > Pseudomonadota > Gammaproteobacteria > Burkholderiales > Thiobacillaceae > PFJX01. The sequence continues at coordinate 27,014 of CAZYEY010000167.1, forward strand.
GTCGAGAAAGTGGGAGACATCCGTGGCCTGAATGCCCAAATGGCCCAGGCGGTGCGCCAGCAGAGTGACCTGACCAGGAGCGTCGGTGAACGGGTCGCCACCATCAGTGAGGTGGCCGACCGGACCGCAGGAGACGCAGTGGAAACCCGGGGGGTCAGTGAAGAACTGGTGGCCCTGGCCCGGGAACTGAACGAACTGGTGGGGCACTTCAAGCTGGGGCGTTGAAACCGGCCCACCGGCAGCTCAGTCCCAGTACTTTGCCTTCTCTGGCAGGATCCAGCGCACGCCGCCGCGGGGATCCTCCTTGTCCCCCAGGTAACGGGGAATCACATGAATGTGCAAGTGGGGCACCGACTGGCCACCGGCTTTGCCGTGGTTGATGCCGATGTTGTAGCCATCGGGGCGGTGACGCTCGTCCAGGATGGCCTTGGCCCGGGACAAGGCCGCCAACAGGGCGGCCTGTTCCTCCGCCGTGGCCTCGAACAGGGTGGCGAAATGGCGGCGGGGAATGATGACGGTGTGGCCCGGCGAGACGGGAAAGCCGTCCTTGTAGACCAGGGTGAGTTCGTCCTCGGCCAGGATGCGGGCCGGGTCCAGAACGCAGAAGGGGCAGGGTTTCATGGCAATGGTATGGGATGGGGTGGGCGCGGATTCTCGCATGCCCGTCTGGCCATGTTTCTGCCATCCCAAAAACAAGGTTGCAATTGCGCGAAGTCGGGCGCGTGACAGCGCACCATTCTGGAGGGTTCAAAACGAAGGCAAAATTCCCTGCGCCGTTGCCTGGCTAATCAACCCGGGCAGCAGTCACCCGAGGGCTCTGCGTTGCATCGGCATGCAACCCGCAAGCCATTGAATTCGAGACGGTTTATCCCATCTAACCGGCAGTTGGATTCGCAAAATGGAGAGAAACCATGGTCAACAACTGGCTGAAAACCACACTTCTCATGGCCGCCATCGTCGCCCTGTTCGGTGCGGTGGGCATGATGTTGGGTGGCGCCATGGGCATGCTCATCGCCTTGCTTCTGGGCGGCGCCATGAACCTTTGGGCTTACTGGAACTCGGACAAGATGGTCCTGCGCATGTACAACGCCCAGGAAGTCGGACCGGTGGAGGCCCCCGAGTTCTACGCCATCGTCGCCGATCTGGCACGGCGGGCGGAACTTCCCATGCCCAGGGTCTACGTCATCGACGAGGCCCAGCCCAACGCCTTCGCCACCGGCCGCAACCCTGAGCACGCGGCGGTGGCGGCCACCACCGGCATCCTGCGTCTGCTGGACACGCGGGAGCTGCGGGGCGTCATGGCCCATGAACTGGCCCACGTGAAGAACCGGGACATTCTCACCTCCACCATTTCCGCCACCATCGCCGGCGCCATTTCTTCCCTGGCCCAGTTCGGCATGTTCTTCGGCGGCGGCGACCGGGAGCGGCCCAACGCCATCGTCCAGATCGTGGTGATGATCCTGGCGCCCCTGGCTGCCATGCTCATCCAGATGGCCATCTCCCGGGCCCGGGAGTTCGGCGCCGACCGGAGCGGGGCGGATATCTGCGGCGATCCGGAGGCCCTGGCCTCGGCCCTGCGCAAGATCGAAGCCTACGCCCGGGGTACCCCCATGGACACCGCCGAGATGCATCCCGAGACCGCCCAGATGATGATCATCAATCCCTTGTCCGGCGGCGACCTGCGGGGCCTGTTCAGCACCCACCCGGCCACGGAGCAGCGGGTGGCCAGGCTGCTGGAAATGGCCCGGGGCCGTCGCTGAGGCGGCCGGTTCAACGGCCCGCCGCCAATTCGTGCTTGATATCCTCCAGCCCCCGGGCGCGGGCCGGGGTGTCCAGGTAGGCCTGCTCCGCCAGGGCGAAGTCGGGATCGAAAGTGAGGGCGGCATAGAAGGCCTGCCGCGCCTCCTCGAACTTCTCCTCTTCCAGCAGACGCAGGCCCAGAGTGAAGCGGGCGTAGGCCTCCCAGTTCTTGGTGTGGATCTTGTCCACCGCAGGGGGGATGTCCTTCACCCCCAGGGTATCCAGGATGCCCCGCACGATCTTCTTCTCCAACTCGAAGTAGTTGTATTGCCGGCCACTGGCTTCCTGGGTGCCCAGCACCGTGCCGGTCTCCACATCGGATACGGCGGTGCTGATGGCGTAGCGGCCGGTGTAGTTGTTCTGGTAGGCGGCGTAGCTGTCGTCCTCGTTGAACACCAGGCCGGCCACCAGGCTGCCGGCGCCCAGCATGCGGCCGGCGCGCGTGGCCGTGGCCGGATCCACCAGGCCGGATTCCGCCAGTTTCAGTTCCCGCAAAAGCGCATCCATCCGGGTCCGCTCCAGCACCTTCAGCGACGGCACCTGGGCCAGGTCCGTGGCCACCATGGCCTGGATGGCCCGGTTGAAGGGCCTGGCTTTCGCCTCGGGCGTCTGGTCTTTGCTGCGGAAGGGCAACAGGGCCACATGGTAGCGGTCCGTCCTCACGAATCCCGCCGCTTTTTCCTCCGCCACCGCCGCCCTGGCGAAGCGCTTGGCGGACTCCCGTTCCAGCAGGGTGAGATAGCCCCGCACCGCCTGGGTCCGGGGCAGGTGGGTGGGCGCGAGGGATGCGTACTGACGCCAGGCGGCCATGGCAGCTTCCAGGTCGTTGCGCTGCATGGCCTCGGCGCCCTGCTGGTAGAGCCCGGCCAGCTTCGCTTCCAGTTCCGGCGCCAGGCCCGGGGCTGTGCTTGGGGCGGGCGAGGGGCCCAGGCCCAGGCGGGCGTGCAGTTCACCGAGACGGGGGGACGCGCAACCCGCCAACACCAGTGCGGCCAGTGCTAGGACCAGTCCGTTCTTCATCGTGTGCGCCATAGGTGACTCCATCCTTTGTGATTCTGATCATCGGCGCCGCGCAGTCGCCGGCGGCTCATTCTGGTGTGGCTGCCAGCGTCAGGCAAGCGGATGACTTGGCTCGCCTGAAACATCTCCTTGCGGCTCGTAATGGTTCGGAAATACCAGGCTTACCTGCCCGGACCAGACTGGCGCCACCCCCTGCGTATGTCGCGCAGGCGGGCAACTTTCCAAGGAGCTTTCCATGAAATCCCGTTACCCCCTCAAGCATTGGAGCATCGGCGCCCTGGCCGCCCTCGCCCTGACCGCCTCCACCGCCCAGGCCGGACCATCCGCCTGCCCGGCGGATCGGGCTGCCCCGTCTTCCGGGCTTGGTGTTGGAACCCCCTTCATTCCCACGCCGATGTTCCAGGAAAGGATGCGCCTCATCGAACAGGCCATGCAGGAGGGCCGGCTCAGCCCTTACGACGCCGGCCGGCTCATGCGCCAGCAGTGGGAGCTGGCCCGCTTCCAGCAAGGCTTCCTGGCGGGCGCCGAGCCGGTTCGGGCCTCGGGCGGCTGCGGCCTCCTCAACCCTGAGCTGGCGGCCAGGCTGGCGCCGCTGGGAGACATGGCCATCAACGGCATGCAATCCGCTGGCAGCCTGATGCTCACGCTCATGCGGGAGACCGAACGCCTGATCCAGGACCAGATGGCCGCAGGCAAAGCGCCCCTTTGAGTATTCGGCCCCCTCGGGGGCCTATCCATCGCCTGGCGGGCTGCCTGGTCAGATTCCCGCCGCCTGCTGGTCGGCGTGATAGCTGGAACGCACCATGGGGCCACTGGCCACGTTACGGAAGCCCAGCTCCAGGGCGATCCGCTCGAATTCGGCGAACTGCTCCGGCTTCACGAAGCGCTCCACCGGCAGGTGATGGGGCGAGGGCTGCAGGTACTGGCCGATGGTGAGCATGTCCACGTCGTGGGCGCGCAGGTCGCGCATCACCTGAAGCACTTCCGCGTAGGTCTCGCCCAGGCCCAGCATGAGGCCGGACTTGGCAGGCACCTCCGGGCGGCGCTCCCGGAAACGTTTCAAGAGTCGCAGGGAGTGGGCGTAGTCGGCGCCGGGGCGGCAGGCCTTGTACAGGCGCGGCACGGTTTCCAGGTTGTGGTTCATCACGTCGGGCGGGTCGGCGGCGAGAACGTCCAGCGCCAGGTCGAGGCGGCCGCGGAAGTCCGGCGTGAGGAGGTCGATGCGTGTCGCCGGCGCCGCGGCGCGCGCCGCGCGGAGACAGGCGGCGGAGTGGCCGGCGCCGACTGTGTCCTGACTCTTATACGCAA
>CAZYEY010000168.1:0-40295 GCA_964646585.1 uncultured Thiobacillus sp.
ATGACCGAGGCCGGGGGCATGGCCCCGGAGGAGGGGGAGCAGCTGGGCACCTTCCCGGTCGAATCCGCCATGAACGGCATTCCCGGCGTGACCCGGGGGCGCTCCGGGGCCGGCATCGGCCGGTCCATCGGCTATGTGGCATTCGGGTGGGGCTCTGACATCTACCGCAATCGACAGCAGATCAGCGAACGACGGAACCTGGTGCGCGAGCAATTGCCCGAGGGCATCGCGCCGCAGCTCGGCCCCATCTCCTCCATCATGGGCGAGATTTTGCTGATCGCCCTGCCCGCCGACCCGGACAAAGTGAGTCCGATGCAGGTGCGCGAGTACGCCGACTGGGTGATGCGCCCGCGACTGTTGACCATTCCCGGTGTGGCCCAGCTCATCCCCATCGGCGGCGAGGTGCGGCAATACCGGGTGGAGATTGATCCGGCGCAATTGCAGGCGCTGGGCATCGAGCGCGAGCGGTTGGAAGCGGCGCTGGCCGATTTCGGCGCCAACACCAGCGGCGGCTTCCTGGAGGCCCAGGGCCGCGAATACCTCATCCGCGGCCTGGGCCGCACCAGCCGTATCGAGGACCTGCAAAACCTGGTGGTGGCGGTGAAGAACGGTCAACCCATTCCGCTCTCCCAGGTTGCCCAGGTCAAACTGGCCCCGGCCATCAAGCGCGGCGACGCTGGCTACGACGGCAAGCCGGCGGTGATCCTGTCGGTGCAGAAACAGCCTTCAGCCGACAGCGTGGCCCTGACCCGCGAGGTGGAAAAGGCCCTGGCCGACCTGGCCAAATCCCTGCCGACGGGTGTCGAGGCACCGCGCTTCCTGTTCAAGCAGGCGGACTTCATCGAGCACTCGGTGACCAACGTGGAGGAAGCCCTGCGGGACGGCGCCATCATGGTGGCGGTCATCCTGTTCCTGTTCCTGCTCAATGCCCGCACCACCCTCATCTCCCTGACCGCCATCCCGGTCTCCCTGCTGGTGACGGCGCTGGTGTTCAAGTACTTCGGCCTGACCATCAACACCATGACCCTGGGCGGACTGGCCATCGCCATCGGAGAACTGGTGGACGATGCCGTGGTGGGGGTGGAGAACGTGCTGCGCCGCCTGAAGGAAAACGCCGCCCAGGCCATGCCCAGGCCGGTGGCCGAGGTCATTGCCAAGGCCACGCTGGAGGTTCGTTCGGCCATCGTCTACGCCACCTTCATCATCGTTCTGGTATTTGTGCCGCTGTTCGCCCTGCCCGGCATCGAGGGGCGTTTGTTCACGCCTTTGGGCGTGGCCTACATCGTCTCCATCCTGGCCAGCATGTTCGTCTCGGTGACGGTGACGCCGGTGCTGGCCTATTACCTGCTGCCAAAAATGAAACAGCTTGGCCACGGCGACAGCCCGCTGGTGTCCAGGCTGAAGGCCTGGGATACACGCCTGTTGCACTGGTCATTCGGCCATGCCCGCACCCTGCTGGCCGCCGCCATGCTGCTGGTACTGGCAGCGGTGGCGGCCATCAGCCAGTTTCCGCGATCCTTTCTGCCCCCCTTCAACGAGGGCACCCTGACCGTGAACGTGCTACTCAACCCCGGCACTTCGCTCGCCGAGTCCAACCGCATCGGCGTCCAGGCCGAACGGCTCATCGGGGAGGTGCCGGAGGTGACCCAGGTCGGCCGCCGCACTGGCCGGGCCGAGCTGGACGAGCACGCCGAGGGGGTGCATTACAGCGAGATCGACGTCGACCTGAAGGCCTCCGAGCGCAGCCGGGATGAAATCATCGGCGACATCCGCACCCGCCTGGCCGTGCTGCCGGCGACGAGCAACGTCGGCCAGCCCATTTCCCACCGCCTCGACCACCTGCTCTCCGGGGTACGCGCCCAGATCGCCCTCAAGGTCTATGGCGACGACCTGGACACCCTGCGCGGCCTGGCGGAAGACCTGCGGATGCGGCTGGCGAAAATTCCCGGCGTGACCGACCTGCAGGTCGAAAAACAGGTGCTCATCCCCCAGGTCAAGATCCACGTGGATTATGAACAGGCGGCGCGCCTGGGCGTGGCGCCGGGCGCCCTGCTGCGGGCACTGGAACAGATGATCGAGGGCGAGCGCATCACCCAGGTCATCGAGGGCAACCGCCGCTTCGATCTCATCGTGCGCCTGCCCGAGGGCAGCCGCGGTCCCGAGGCGCTCAAGGGCCTGCTGATCGAGACGCCCGGCGGCAGCGTGCCCCTGGCGCAACTAGCGCGCGTCGAGGAGAGCGACGGCCCGAATCAGGTCAGCCGCGAAAATTCGCGCCGCCGCATCGTCGTCTCCGCCAACACCGACGGCCGCGACATGACCAAGGTGATCGCCGACATCCGCGCGGAACTCGCCGCCCGGCCCTTGCCGGAAGGCTATTTCACCGCCCTGGAAGGCCAGTTCCAGGCCCAGGAGGCCGCCGCCCGCCTGATTGCCCTGCTGGCCCTGGTGTCGCTGGCCATGATCTTCCTGGTGCTCTACAGCCGCTACCGTTCGGCGGTGCTGGCCGCCATCATCATGGGCAACATCCCGCTGGCGCTGGTGGGCAGCGTCGTCGCCCTCTGGCTGTCCGGCCAGCCGCTGTCGGTGGCAGCCCTGGTGGGCTTCATCACCCTGACCGGCATCGCCACCCGCAACGGTATCTTGAAAATCAGCCACTACATCAACCTGTGCGCTTTCGAAAATGAAACCTTCGGCCGCGCCATGATCGTGCGCGGCTCCCTGGAGCGCCTGACCCCGGTGCTGATGACCGCCCTGGTAGCCGCTTTCGCCCTGGTGCCGCTGCTCCTCGCCGCCGACGCGCCGGGCAAGGAAATCCTGCATCCGGTGGCCGTGGTCATCTTCGGCGGCCTCATCAGTTCCACCCTACTGGACACAGTGCTCACCCCGGTGATGTTCTGGCTGTTCGGCGAAAAACCGCTCAACCGTCTGCTGGCTGAAATGGCTCATGGCGGCGAGGCTTATTGATCCCCTTGATCCACTTCCCCCTGAAAGGAATCCTCCATGAAACACGCCATCCTCCACCTCCTGTTCTCCGCCCTGCTGGCCCAGCCGGTATTCGCCCACGACGACCACGGCAAGCCCCGCTGGGGTGGTGTGGTGGCCGATGCCGAGATCTTCCAAGCCGAACTGGTCATCAAGGACGGCCAGGCCAAGGTCTATCTCAGCCTGCACGCCGACATGCTGCCGGCCCAGGGCAGCAGCGGGAAGCTCACCCTGCTGGGTGGCGGCAAGAAGGAAGAACTGGAACTCAAGCAGGTCGCCGACAGCGCCCTGGGCGCGGCCACCTCGTTCAAGTCCGGCAAGGGCGTCAAGGCGGTGGCGGTGGTCACCGTACCGGGCAAGGGCACCGGAAACATGCGCTTCCAATTGAAGTGACCGGTCGTCGGAACTGGGTAGCGCTCAAGTAAACGAAGGGCCGCCCCGTGTAACTTGCCCCCTGTGGGAGGGGGGGCGTTCACAGGCCGTCGGGTTCCCCGATGGCGCGGTCCAGGTCGAATTCCATCTCCCGCAGCGCCCACCCGGCCTCGGTGTGGGTCGAATCCAGCATCAACGCCCGCTGAAAAGCCACCACGGCGTGCTCCGTCTGTCCCATGCCGCGCTCGGCACGTCCCAATGCCATCCAGGCTTCGGGGTTACTGGGCTCCTGCTTGATCCAATCCTGGCCCAGGCGCCGCAGGGCGAGCCACTTTTCCTGCGCGCCAAGGTCGCAGGCTGCCAGAAAATAGCCGCTCTCTCGACCCGGCTTTTCCCAGAAGGCGGGGGAGTCGGCTGGCTGTACCCCCGGCGTGCCCATGGCCGTATGCCTCAGCCAGCCCACCGGCAGGGCGAAATGGAAGTTGCCGCCCGCCTTGGCCTTGAAGGTCAAGATGCCCACAAGACGGCCTCGTCCGTCGAACAGTCCACCACCGCTGGCGCCCCGGTCGAAGGCCGCCGAGGTCTGGATTACCCTGCCGCCATCGCACTCGCAATGATGCAGTCCGATGATGCGACCACGGCTCACGGCCAATTCGCCTCCCGGCCAGCCCGCTGCGACCACATCCAACCCCACCCGGCTCTCACCCACCTCGATCATCGGCATGGGCGGGGCGGAGAGGCCCGGCAACGTGACCAAACACATATCGCGATAGGCATCGCGCCGACCGATTTCAGCGCGCATGACCGCGCCGTCCACATGCACCTCGATACGCACCGCCTGACGCAGCACATGACAATTCGTGACCAGCCGCTCACCGCCCAAGGGCACCGCCGAACCGAGTTCCGTCGTACCGTCCGCCTGGGTGGCCACCAGCTTGTAGACCCGCGTGTTCCAGTCCGGCGCCTGCGCGAGCGCGGCCAGGGTCCACGACCAAAGGCCAAGCAGCAGCAGTTTGTTCAGGCCGTATGCCATGCGGTAACTCCTACGTCATGCCCAGGGCAGAGGGAGACGCCCCTGAGTAAACGAGTGTAACGCCCTGGAAAACCGCCTGAAAGCCGCCCTCTCAAGTCGTTCGCCAGGCCGTCCCAAGAGCGACTTGGCCCCCACGGTGGGGCGGCCTGATGCTTATTCTGGGGCGGGGGCACAGCTGACCCATGCCCCATCGCCATGCAGCGCCACCGACTCCCCGCATGACGCATTTGTAATCACCGTATCAGCTTCCTGTTGGACTCCTCTGTCCATACTGACTCCAACATCACGAAGCGTGATGTCCTCACCTCAACTTCACAGGAGTCGATCATGAAAGCGTTCATTCCCTTCGCAGTCCTGGCTTTCGCCGCCACTTCCGCCTTCGCCCACGACTGGGACGACAACCCCGATATGCGGCAAAGCATCCTCAACGACCATTCCAGCGGTTTCGTGGGCACCGGCTACTCGCCCGCCCGGCTGGAGCGCGGCACCGGCGACACCTATGGCTGGATCATCCTGGACGTGCAGGCCGGCGAAACCCACGTGCCGCACAAGGGAGGTGACGGCCATGGCCCGGAAAAAGGCTTCGGCGACACCTACGGTTCGGTCCTCAATGACCGGTGAATCGCTTATCCCTGGTGCCCGGCGGGCCGACTCGCCGGGCGGACAACCTGCCTGCATCAACCCGTGAAAAGGAAACCATCATGAAAACTCTCATCGCACTCACCGCCCTCATTCTGTCGACCGCCCCGGCCTTCGCCCACGACATGGACAACAGCCCCGACACGAAACAGAGCGTTTTGAACGTCCACGACAGCCACTTCCCTCACAAACCCGGCGACAGCCACGCGCCGGCCAAGGGGTCGGGCGATGCCTACGGCTCGGTCCTCCAGGACAAGGGAACGCATACCCCGCACACCCAAGGCGACAGCCATGCCCCCGAGAAGGGCCAGGGCGACACGTACGGCTCGGTGCTTCACAACATCAGGAAGTGAAGCGTCTGGCGATCTTCGAGCACACCAGGTCCCGGGAGACAAGCCATGTACGGAATCGATCATATCGGCATGGGAATCGGCGGCTTGGGCATGCTCCTGGTCTGGTTGCTGCCCTTCGTCCTGATCATCCTGGTGCTCCGTCATTTCTTCGAAAACAGGCAGGAGCGTCGAGACAAGAGCGCCCTGGGCATTCTGGAACAACGCTATGCCCAGGGCGAGATTGACCGCGTAACGTATCTGAAGCAGCGCGCCGACCTGGAAGGCCGTGGCCGACCCGCGCAAGGAGGTTGAAATGCTGAACTGGCTGAAACAAATCTGGACAGGCTTCGTCGCCTGGCAACGGGCCAATGCGGAGGCGCATGCGCACACCGGATCCCATGCCTGTTGCTCGTCGCCTCCACCCGGTGCCGGATCACACGGGCGGACACCTCAGCGTTGAGGCCGCGTGGACGGAGATGGCCATGAACGGGCATCGTCACGGCACACCGCCCATGTCGCTGCGGACCAAGCTGGCCTGGTTCGGCTTTGCCGCGGTGGCGGCGTTCTATCTCTGGACCGAGCACCGCGCCCACCTGCTGGGCGCCCTGCCGTTGTTGCTCCTGCTCGCCTGCCCGCTGATGCACCTGTTCGGCCATGGCGGGCACGGCCACGGCGGCAAAGGGGGTGATCAATGAGTGCCTCGCCGGCCTACGGGCTCTGGTACCTGGTGCTGTTCAACTCGGCGGTGTTCATCCTGTTCGCCTTCAGCTTCTACAAGCCGAAGGCCCCCCGCGACTGGCGTGGGCTGGGCATGTACTCGGCCTTCATCGTCGCCCTGTTCACCGAGATGTACGGCTTTCCGCTCACCCTCTACCTGCTGTCCGGCTGGCTGGGGCAGCGCTTCCCCGGCGTCAACTTCCTGGCCCACGACGCCGGTCATCTGCTGGAAGTCATGTTTGGCTGGCGCGCAAATCCGCATTTCGGACCCTTCCATCTGCTCAGTAATATCTTCATCTTCGGCGGTTTCTGGCTGCTCGCCTCGGCCTGGAACGTGCTGTTCCATGCCCAGCGCGAGCACCGCCTGGCCTCAACAGGGCCTTACGCGCGCATCCGGCATCCCCAGTACGCGGCCTTCATCCTCATCATGTTCGGCTTCCTGTTGCAGTGGCCGACCCTGCCGACTGTGGCAATGTTTCCGGTCCTGCTCGCGGTCTATGTGCGCCTCGCCAGGCGGGAGGAACGGGATGCCATGGCCGAATTCGGCGACGCCTACCGCGACTACCAGGCGCGAACGCCGGCCTTCCTGCCGCGTCTACACCTTGTCGACACGGATGCCGGGAGGACGCCATGAACCATGCCGGGCATAGCCATTCCGGGGCCATGGCCGCCGGACAGGATCGGGATCTCGTCTGCGGCATGGCCGTGGCGCCGGACTCGCCGCACCGCGCCGAGCACGCCGGGCAGACCTACCGTTTCTGTAGCGCAAACTGCCTGTCCAAGTTCCTGGCCGAGCCACTGCGCTACCTGACTGTGGCCGAATCCGCACACCCCGAGATCCGCCCGGCGATGGGCGAATACACCTGTCCGATGCACCCGGAGATTCGGCAGGTTGGACCCGGCACCTGCCCGAAATGCGGCATGGCCCTGGAGCCGGTGCAGCCGGGTGCCGAACACGAGGCAAACCCCGAGCTGGCGGACTTCCGCCGCCGCTTCTGGTGGACATTGCCGCTGACGATCATGGTGGCCGCCGTCACCATGACGGGCGACCTGTTCGATCCGCTCCTGGGGACGGCCCGCCCCTGGCTGGAACTGGCCCTAGCCACCCCGGTGGTACTCTGGTCGGGCTGGCCGTTCTTCGTGCGCGGGGCGCAGTCGGTCATCCGCCGGAGCCCCAACATGTGGACGCTGATCGGCCTGGGCACGGCTGCGGCCTATGCCTACAGCGTCGTCGGCACCCTGGCGCCCGGCCTATTTCCGGCCTCGTTCCGGGTCAACGGCCAGGTGCCGGCCTATTTCGAGGCCGCCGCGGTGATCATCTCTCTGACCCTGTTCGGCCAGGTCATGGAACTCAAGGCCAGGTCCGAAACCGGCGCCGCCATCCGCGCCCTGCTGGGCTTGGCGCCCAAGACCGCCCGGCGCCTGAACGAGGACGGCAGCGAGGCGGACATCCCGCTCGCCCAGGTCCATCCCGGCGACCGCCTGCGGGTTCGGCCGGGTGAGAAGGTGCCGGTGGACGGCGCGGTGCTGGAGGGCGAGAGCGCGGTGGATGAATCCATGCTCACCGGCGAGCCCATGCCGGTCGCCAAGGCCCCCGGCGATACCCTGATCGGCGCCACCCTCAACACCAGCGGCGCCCTGGTCATGCGCGCCGACCAGGTGGGCAGCGGCACGGTGCTGGCCCGGATCGTGCAGATGGTGAGCGAGGCCCAGCGTTCCCGTGCCCCCATGCAGCGCCTGGCCGACGTGGTGGCCGGGTATTTCGTGGTCGGCGTAGTCGTGGTGGCGCTCCTCACCTTAATTGCCTGGGGCCTGTTCGGGCCGCAGCCCTCCTGGGCCTACGGCCTCATCAACGCGGTGGCGGTGCTGATCATCGCCTGCCCGTGCGCCCTGGGCCTGGCCACCCCCATGTCGGTCATGGTCGCCACCGGCAAGGCCGCCACTCATGGCGTGCTGTTCCGCGACGCGGCGGCCATCGAGACCTTGCGCAAGGTGGACACCCTGATCGTCGACAAGACCGGCACCCTCACCGAGGGCCGACCGGCCTTCCACGGCCTGGCGGCGACAGCTGGCTGGCGCGAGGAGGAGGTCCTCCGGGTGGCGGCGAGCCTGGACCAGGGCAGCGAACATCCTCTGGCGCACGCCCTGGTGGCCGAGGCACGTCGGCGCGGCCTTCACCTCAGCGCACCGGAGGGCTTCGAGTCCGCCTCCGGGATCGGCGCGCGCGGCGTCGTCGACGGCCGGGCGGTGGCCATCGGCAACACCCGGCTGATGGAGGGCGACGGGATCGACTGGCGGCCGCTCGGCGAGCGGGCCGAGGCCCTGCGTGGAGAGGGCGCCAGCGTCATGTTCCTGGCCGTGGCAGGGCAGGCGGTCGGCCTGATCGCCGTCGCCGACCCGATCAAGGCCTCCACGCCGGAGGCCTTGGCCTATCTTCGTGACAGCGGCCTGGAAATCGTCATGGCTACCGGCGACGGCCTCACCACCGCCCACGCCGTGGGCCGCGAACTCGGCATCGCCGAGGTCCACGGCGAGGTCAAGCCGGAGGACAAGGATGCCCTGGTGGCACGGCTGCGGGGCCAGGGCCGCATTGTCGCCATGGTCGGCGACGGCATCAACGACGCTCCCGCGCTGGCACGCGCCGACGTCGGTATCGCCATGGGCACCGGCACCGACGTGGCCATGACCAGCGCCCAGGTCACCCTGGTCAAGGGCGACCTGCGTGGCATCGTCGCCGCCCGCCGCCTGTCCGAGGCCTCGGTGCGCAACATGCGACAGAACCTGCTCTTCGCCTTCCTCTACAACGCCCTGGGCGTACCCATCGCCGCCGGGGCGTTGTACCCGCTCTTCGGCCTTTTGCTGTCGCCGCTGATCGCTGCCCTGGCCATGAGCTTCAGCTCGGTCTCGGTGGTGGCCAACGCCCTGCGCTTGCGTCGGGTCGCACTCTGAAACCTCACTTGAAGGACATTGCCATGAAACTGTTGACGATTCTCCCTTTGCTGCTATTGGCCGGTTGCGCGTCGAATGTGGCGCTCAAGGATACAAGCGATGCGACGCAGGCCGTCGGCACCCTGCATCTCGGTTGGCTCCAAGCCAATTCCATGGAGGTGATGCTGGACGGTAAGCGCTATGTGGGTAAATGGGATAGCGAACGTTGCTTGAATGTGGAATGCCGAGGCGTCTACCGGAATGTGTCCAAAGTCCATCGTCGGCATATCGAAAAAGGTCAAGCCCTCCTGAAGTCCAGGGATGGCGACCACTTGGACTGCGAGTGGGTGAGCCACCTGCCCGATCTTCATGGCACATGTAGGGCGCAGGATGACAGCGTATTCAAACTGGTGGAGGCCAAGCCGATCAAATAACGGGCGTACAGGTGAAAGCAGCTGTAAAAGCAGCCGACCATTGAGGCCATCCAGTTTCGGGATTGGCATACTCGAAACAACGCAGCAAGGCCAAGAGCAATTGATGACATCGACAAAGTTGAGGCCATGAGTTGGACCTCAAGTTGGATCTCATCTCATGTGTGGACTAATTGCCAATTTGATGGAATCGGTTCTTCTTGATCACCTTCCTGTCGGAGATGAACTCGGGCTCACCGATACAGCACACATTCGATGACCCAAGCAACTTATATCCATGGCCTCAGATGTTTGTTGCGATATGACGACACCACGCCGGTTGGCGGCACGACCAGCGCTGGCTTCATTGCTATCGGTAAAGCAGTCGATGCAGTAACTGATCGTTATCTTGTCGGGAGTCACCCCCCCATTGATCAGGTATGACCGAATCTCGGCAGCACGGGCCATGGCCAAGCGCTTGTTGATCGACATTGACCCGATGATGTCGGTATAACCCCGCACATGGATGCGAGTAGCCCCCCTGGCTACCGCCAATATGGCATCCATGGCCGAGCGACCTTGTGGACCTAGCTTTGAACGGCCGAATGCGAATGGCACCAAGTGCTTGAACACGGCCGGCTGACCTGCCGATTTCGTATCAGGAGTTGGAACCGGCGCTGGCACCATTTCCTGAACCAAGACCGGTACGGGGTTCGCTGGGACAGACATAGCGGGTGCAATAGTCAAGGCCGCCGGCAGAGGGGGCAGGTATCGCGTCTTGATAGTCGGCTTCGCGCATGGCTTACAAATCACATGGAAGGCTTCGCCTGAGTCAGCGTCTCGAATCTGGTCGATCCCACGCTCCAGGACAAACGCTTTGCCCTCTTCCCCTTTGTCTGCGTCCTTGGACTGTGGGGGCATAGCCTGGCAGCCCGAGACTGCCAGGACGACCAGGAATGGGACCAGGATGGAGGGCTTCATTGTTCTTCGATCACCAGAAAGGCCGGCGAGCCATTTACGCCGACATTCATGTCCGCCACCCGCCAACCGTGATCGTAGACCTGACTGATGGTTACCCCTCCAAGAGAAGAACAATTCCAGACCTCGGTAAGCAAGCCGCGCGTCCAGCAGACATCCCCCTTTTTCAAAATTTTCCCGTGCTCGGCAGTTGGCGTCTGGGGCCTCGCGGCCACCCCCATCGAGTCCTGAATCTTGACGATGGCCGGCACCGACAGCTCGGCCGCCTGGGTGGTCCTACAGGGAAGCAGGCCCACGGCAATGAGAGCCGTGACAAAGCGTGTTTTCATGGTATTTCCTTTCGTTGAAGAGGCATGGGGCCTGCCGATGCGTTGCATGCCACATGACGCAGGCCTAAACTGAAACCGCTTGAAATCGACGAAACCGGGAGAACTTCATGGACAACACAGCTTGGTACACGTGGGACGACATGACCCCGTTGCGCTTCGCCATCCTCATCGGCGTGGTGCTGGTGACGTGGGCCGTCATCAAGCTGGTTGAACGATTTGGCGCTTCGGATGGCGCCGCTGGCCAGCCCGATGATCATCTGGGAGACGATGACATCGTGACGAACCCGGCCTACCGAAACTTCGTCGGTAACATGTATCACAGGCACGATGAAGACTGACCTCGTGGCTCGCTCTCCCACTACCATTTCCCTGTCGCTCCCGGTTTCTTCGCGCCTTTCTTGATGGCATCCGACACCCCGTCGGTTCCGAATGCCTCGTTGGCCCAGTTCAGGTTCTCAGTCTTGGTCTGGTACTGCTGATCAAGCTGTTTGTCTTTTCTGCCGATCTCGGTCTCGACCGCCGCCTCGGCCGACTGGTTGGCGGCCTTGCCGGCCGTGACCTTTTGCTCCAGCGCCCTGCCCTTCGCTTCCGGATCTTGGTAACCGGGAACACCCGGCATCAGCGTCCGTTCGAACTGGTTCTGCTGACTTACCGTTTCCGGTGTCACTGCCTGGCCATCGATCATCGGCGCCGCCATTCCGGCGTAGCGTGACCCAAGATCGGCGTTCGTCTCCGGCGCCATGGGATGCCGGGTCGGCGTAAACCCGACCCGCTCCATCCAGGCAGGCGAGCCGTCCAGGGCGCGCCCCATCTCCCCTTCGGAGAAGAATTTGCTCATCCAGTAGGCGGCCTTCTCGCCGGTCAACTCACCCATGTCCCGGATGCCATGCTCATCCGGCGCGTTGAGGGCGTGCTGGCGGACATAATTGTGGAATTCGGGCACCCAATTGATCTCACCCCGCGCCGCCATGGCCATGACCTTCTCGGCACTCTGGCGGTATTCCTGAGACTGTTCGTGGGACTTCTGGGCGGCGTGGGTGTGCGTCAGGGCTTCCTGGTGCGAGACTTGTATTTGCCGAGCCCGCTCGTCGCCCTGGCTGATGCGATGCTGGAAGTCCTCGGTCTTGACGTATTCCTCGGTGAGCGAGCGGGTGTCGGTAATGCCCGCCTTGATGGCGGCGGAACGCGCCTTGTCCAGTGCGACCTTGACCGTGTTTTCATTGGCCTGTTGCCCACGGGAATCGAGTCCCGCCTTGACCGGCAGCATTTCCTTGACCGATTCGGCCGCCTTCTGGCGACCTGAAGCGCTGGTATATCCCACCCCCAATGCAAAATTCAGTGCGCTCGAAGCGGTATTTGTATCCGTAATCCCCAGATCCCGTTTGAGCTGATCCGTGATCTCATGAACCTTGTCGATCTTGGTGCCCAGACTGGCACTGTCGCCATGGCGTGCGCCCTTGCCGTAGGCGCTATCCACCCCTTCCCTGTGCGTTTCGCCCAGGATATGCGCCAGGGTAGCCGCATCCGCCTTCTGGGCGGCCTCCGATTCCTGGGTTGCCAGCCGCTCGGCGTTGGCCGACGCCGTGGATAGGCGGCTACCGATTTCGGTAGAGGTGCCCAGCGAGGCAGCCGACTGGCCAAGGTTGGCACGATACCGGTAATCCCCGGTCAGCATGTCCGAGGTGCTGGTGCCCAGGGCATTGCCGTACTGGCTCATGAATCCACTGGTGTAGTTCGGCGCCAGGTCCATCTTGTCCAGGCTGAGGTTGCCCGCGTAGTCGCCGGCCTGGCGCGAGCCGAAGCTGGCCGACGTGCCCATTGCGGTCATGAAGCCGATACCGGCGTTGGCCAGCTTGTCCATGCCGAAGACGATGGCGCTGGCGATGACCGGCACCGAGACCAGCAGCCAGCTGGTGATGGCCAGTTCGGACATCGTGGTGTCGTAGATGCTCGGCGCCGTGGCCAGGGTCACCCCCTGCACGCTGTTGGCATAGCCAGCCAGCGCCGTCGCCTTGGCGGCCTTGGTGGAGTGCAGGAAATTCACCACGGCATAGAGCGGCGGCCACATGGCCAGCCAGACCAGGGACAGGCTGTACATCTTGAGCACGCGGATCGCGCCCAGACCACCCAGAAGCAAGGCGATCAGGATCACCAGCGGGAAGGCTGTATAGACAATGGCGGTGATGCCGTTGTGCAGCAGCGGCAGCGCCGATTCGGCTATCTTGCCGCCGACGATCTTCTGGGCATTGTGCGCGGCCGTGGTCTGGGCCTGGGCCATGCCGAGCATCAGCGCCGAGGGATCGTTGGTCCGTTGACTGAACATCGCACCGGCACCATTCACCGCGTTAATCAGGCCGTGTTGCCGAATGATTTGCGCGGTCGTGGCGGCCGCGCCGCCCAAGGCGGAACGGTTATAGGCCGCCATGAGCTGGGCATCCAGATCGGCCGCCGCTGCGCTCGACGTCGCCGGTGTGATCGATTGGCCGAGATTGGCTCTCAGGGCCGGGTTGACGAACACCGCCATGTTGGTGATTTGCTGCGTCACCTGGCTGGCCATGGCGGCATCGAGGGAGGCATAGGCCACTGGACACGCATACGCGTCCACCGCCCCGCTGGCGCCATGGAGCGTGGTGAACCGCGCCTGGTTAGTGTTGGCCATCAGCGGCCAGAGGTCCTTGGCGTTGTTGAACGCATTCGCGTCGATCAGACCCTGGGAGATGTCGTAGATGGTGCAGTTGGCGATGAAGTTGACCAGGTCGGTCTCGAACACCGGGTCTTGAAACCGGGTCTTGGCAGCCTCCCGGATCAAGGTCGCCCCGAACATCATCCCGGTTTTCTCATAGGTCAGATCGGCCGGCAGGGTCACGATGCTATTACCCGAGAGCGCCGCCGGCAGGACCTGGAATGCGGTTTCGAACATCTCGGTCAGGCCCGAGCCGACGCTGGTCACGATGGAGGCCAGGGCACCGATGCCCCAGGGTACGTTGTCCACCAGAACCGGCGCTTGCATCGCCGTCTTATCAACGATCTGGACCGTGGTCTTGGGCACCAGGAGCACGCCGTTGATGAGGAACACCGCAATCAGCCAGTGGACCCCGTACAGGTGCTTCATCACCGCCATGGAAATCAAGGCGCCGAAGAAACCGAGGATCAACACCATGGCGATGGCGCCGGCCATGCTCGAACCACCGGTCATGGCGGCGAGGGCGTTAAAGATCAACGCCAGCGTGTCGACGTCGCCGTAGCTGAAGAGGGTGTATCCGCCCACGTTCCTCCCCGGTCAGCGCAGGGCCGAGTACGCCAACAGGTCGCGGACCTGTTGCGGCATGGAAGCGCGCAGGTCGCGTTCCAGTTGGGCGACTTGCTGGATGATGGTGGTGGCCACCTGGGCCTTCTGCGCCGCCACCTGGCGGTCGGCGTTGAGCTGTTGGATGAACTGGCGGGCCAGGTCAATGTGGTTTCTCAACTGCTCGGTCTGCGGCGGCAGCAATTTGGCATTCTGCAATCCCGCATTCATGGCCTCGTTGACCATGCGCGACATCATGGCGTGGACGAATTCGACGGCCACGTAGTCGTTGAACTGCGCCCGCAGCGATTCCGAAACGGCACTGTTGTTGACCGTGCCGCCGGCCGCCAGGATGCGGTAGACCGGCACCGGCACGTTGTTGACGAAGTTGATCTCGGCCACCGTGGGCGACTGGTTGCCCGCGCTGATCTTGCCCGCCAGCGAGGCCATGATGTCCGCCACCCGCTGGCTCATGGAGGTGAACTCCCGGCAGGAATAGGTTGGGTTCAGACACTCCGTCGTGTCGCCGCCGCAACTCAGCAGTTGAATCTTGTTGGCCCCGCAGGGCCCGCCGTCGGCGTAGAGCAAGGTGGAGGTTTTCAGATCGGCCGGACCCAGCGAGCCGGGATGGTTGGAGCCGTCGGTATAGCTCTGTGGGTAGATCGTCGTCCCGGTCACGGACATGATGACTTCGCGGTCGGAGTCGTCCAGGTGGGGCATCTTCTTCAGGGACTGCCAGACCAGATTACCCCGGAATGGCGGCAGTTCCTTGATGTTGGGGTCGGCGGAGGCATTGGCGGACGCCATGACCGTGTCGACGTTGCTGGTATTCTTGCAATACTCCCGCGCTGCCGCGCCGTCGCTCGCCTTCCCGGTCAACCAGGCGATCTGCTCGCAGTTCTTGGCGGTAGCCATGCCCAGCATCTGGTAGCCCTCGTACACGGCCATCTTCGCCGCCTCGCAGCTGGAGATGTTGGCCCGATTGACCATGGTAGCGATGGAGTTGAACCATTCCATGGTGTCGCCCAGGAGCGGCTCCACCGACTTGATGGCCAACTGGAACAAGACGCCCGGCAGGGCCGAGGTAATGCCCTTGAGCATGTCCTTGAAACCCTCGGCCGAGATGTGACTGAACGATCCCGCGAAGGCATCGATGCCGGAGCAGCCATTGCCCGCGCGCAGGTAAGGCGCTTGCACGGATAGGAGCTGGTAGGTCTTGTTGGGCACCCGGACGAACATGGAGCCGGCCGTGTAGGTGTTCATGGTCTGGCCCTTGAAGGCCTGGGGCGCCGTGACGTTGGCCATGCCGGTGAACATGGATTCGGCCTGGGATTGCAGCGACTCGGCGTAGGCCGGCGGGCATGGGGCCATGACCAGGGCGACGACGAGGATGCGGATAGTCTTCTTCATGGTTCGAATCCTTCCAGGGAACGAATGGGCGTCGAGGCATCGACAAAGCCGCTCAGGCCTGGATTGGCGATCGCCATGACGCGGTCGACCAATTCCGTTTCGGACTGGATGCCGAAGGCGACCGGGGTGATTTCGCGGGTCGTCGGGTTGGCCAGGTAGACGGCCGGCACGGTCGCGGCGCCCAGGGCCGCCGCCTGGCCATGGTCTTTGTGGGGCGATGGAAACTCCGGCAAGCCACCGCCATCGAGCGACACCGGAAAAATCTTGATCCCGGTAGCCTGCGAGAGGCCCAGCAGGACCGGTGCGAAGGCGTGGCAGTATGGGCAGTCCGCCTTGAAGAAGAAGTACAGCACGTGAGTCTTGGCCAGGCGGTCAAAGGTCCGCCGGCGCTGTTCCAATTTCTCCGAGTCATGCACCTGCAGGCCGACGGCCGACACCGGCCGGGCCTGGGTGAAGTCGTATTCGGGATTCGCCCAGACCACACGCTGGCCCGCCTCGGCGAGTTGATCGGCCAGTTTCACCAGTGCGGTGCGGTACTGGACGTAGCGCTCCACGTTCGCCTGGGTCGGATTGAACATGGCGACGATCCGAGCCTCTTCCATGCCCGACTTGAATTGCTCATACATCCGAACTTCGGTCGGCTTGGCCGTGGTCTGCCCCGCTTCGGCCTTCGGTTTCGGCGCGGGCTCGACCGGTGCCGGCGCCTGCTCATACCAGAACCAGCCCCGTTCCTTGTCCAACAGGAACGACTTGGCCTCCAGCGGCTGCGCCAAGGTGGAGGCGCTACCGAGAAGCGCGCCCAGAAGCAAGAAAGCGAGCGCACCCAGGCGTTTGTGCGTCATCGGCCCTCCTCCCCGATCGGAAAGCGGCCGCGCTCGCAGTAATTGATCTGGTACACCAAGCGCTGGCCCTTCGCGGGTAGCGCCTGGCCCTTCATGTCGCGTTCCACGACACCGGCCTGACTCGTCGTCACGCGCAGGCGACCGCAACCCGCCTCCTGATGCGACCCGATGCGGACGACATCGATCAGGATGGGCGCGGGGCTTCCGAAGGTTCGGGTGAAGGCCTTGGCATCCGGACTCGCCAGGATGCCTTCGGCACTTCCATTCTTGAGCGCCTCGACCAGGAGCGGCTTGAGGCTGGACACGGTTTGGCGGGCCATGGCGTCCTGGGCGAGCAGCGCCAGGACCAGGATCAATGCACTGCTGGGCATGAGGTTTCTCCCTGGAAGTAGCAGGAGGTAGCCGTAGGCGACACCCCCTGCGGCATTACCTGGTCCATGAACTCGGACAGGTCCATGGCGGCCAGATCGAGCTGTTGCAGCTGCGCCGCGGTGAAGCCGCCGCAGTTCGGTTGTTTCGCGCTCCCCATCCCCATCCCGAGTTGGGCCTTGCCCTGGATGTTGATGGCCTTGGCGAGCAGCGAGTTGAAGCAGCAATGGCTGTAAGTCCGCTCCAGGCAGGTGCCGATGATGGGCACCTTCTTGGAACAGTAGGCGCCCAGATCGACGCACAGGCGGGCATCGCGCTTGAGCGCCGTCTCGATGTCGCTGTCCTCGCAACTCAGCAGCCCCGAGAACTGGAGGGCCAGCATCGCGATGCTCCAGGGGCCGGGTATCAGGGAGGTCAGGAAACTCTCCACCGACACCTGACCGGCCAGCAGGCCCGCGAGCGCCGAGCTGGTGCCGGAGCCGAACACCGACGAGAAGCCGTTGATGACCCAGTTCGGCGCATCCGACACGAACAGGGCATCGAAGGTGTAGGTGGAGGCGGCGGCCTGGCCGCCGGCCGAGACCGCCGCGATGGCGGAATTGGAAAACATGCTCCCGGAACTGGTACCGCCCTTGTTGCAGCAGTTCACCAGGCCGAATAGCTTCTTTCGGCAACGGCTGTCGAAGCCCTTGAACAACTCTAATGAATCCGGGTCGATGTAGCCGCCCGCTTCCCGGCCGGCTTCCATGAACGCAACGACCGAGGCAAGGTCGTTATCGGGCTCGTGCCCGGTGTCCCAGACCGCGCCGCTGGAGTCCTGATAGACCTGGGTGCCGCAATCGGTGACGGTTTCCTCGCGGGTGGTGTCCGCCACCATGCAGGAGAACCGAGTCTGCTCGGCCGTACAGAAATCCGGAATCAGTTCGTCACTGTCGATGCAGCTGGTGCCGAGGGTTGTGCAACTTCCCCAGCGTGGCTGGTCGCAATCGGACTTCGGATCGAGATCCAGGCAGGTGAACGTGTTCGTGTATTGCCAGCAGTCGCGGGTGACCGGATGGTCATCGATGACCCGCGTTTCTCCTGCCTGGGTGCAGACCGAGGTCGTGCGTTCGCACTTGTCCTTGGGGCCCGAGCCGGTGGCGACCGGGAACGGCACCAGTACGCCATCTGGATTGACCCCATCCGGCAACAGCAAACCGGGCGGGACGCGGGACGCATAAGCGGCACAGGCATCCTGCCAGACATTACGCTCGGTACACTGGAGATCGCCGATGCAGGCGCTGTTTCCGTCGATGACCTGCACCTCCGAACCGGCCGGGCAGGAGATCGTCATCGCCCCTGGGCAATAGTAGTGGCCAGGATAATCCTCCGATGGCGGACGCCAGGTCGGATTGGGGCAGTCCGCTTGCCCGGACAGATCGACCATCGAGTCATTGATGGCGCCGGTGCAGCCCGTTTGCAGGAATGTCGGGCTATTGTTGACGCAGATTCCGTAGGAAATCCCTCGGCCGATATGGATGTGGTAATACCAGAAGCTGGTTCCGGTGCCGTAGGTATGCCCGTTCACCTTGAACGTCATCGCCGCGCCGCCCGTGCCGACCACGCCCCAATAGTCCCCGGTGGCAAGCGAGCCGACGAACTGGGTTTGATTGCCGAGCGCCTGGAACAGGTTCGTGACCTGGTCCTTGTAGGTGCTCCACTGCCCGTCCCGGTTGTAGGCGCAGCCCCCGCACCAGTACCACCCCGTGGCGGTATTCACGCGCGGCACCACCCTCGACTCGCAGACGAGCTCCACGTCCAGAGTCTTGGTGCAAGGCTGGTCGAGCACCCGCAGGTAGTAATCGTGGCAATACTGCTCGTCGAAATACTGTTGGCCCTGGGTGACGGTCTGGGTAGTGCAAGCGGAGTACGCGCCGGCGATCCCCGTGCCGGCAAGCGTCGAATCGATGGGCAGTTGGCCCTCTCTCAGCTTGTATACGTCCTCCGGCACGATCTGGCCGGCATTCTGATAAACGCCTGAATTCGCGGTGTCGACGCTGGCGTTCAGGCCTTCGCATTCGGCCAGTGAGGCCGGATTCGAGGCGCATGCCGCTTGCAGAGCCGCGCCTTGCGCGCTGGCGGAGCTCGGGTCGAGCCCATAGGGCGCATTGCCGCCGGGCGAGGACTGGACAGCATCCTGCGTCCAGACCGACCCGGAGTAGTTGATCCCGCCGTAGATCGTATCGACCGCACCCTGGCCGACGGCGCGAGCCTCGCTCATGGGGTCGCCGTGGGCCATGCCCGCGGAGAGCAGCAGCGCCATCGGCGCCATGAGTCTACTCATCGCCCTGCCCTCGCCTTCGCCACGTCGTCGCGAAACTGAGGCACCAATCTCTCGATGGCATCGAGGGCATAGGCGATGCTCACATCGCCGGCCAGGCGAACATAATCGTCCTGGGGGAAACAGGCCTCGCCGCCGCAACCTTCGAAGCGGGCGCCTTGACGGGTCAGCACGAAGACCGGGACGCTCTCCACCTGGAAACGTGCGAAAGCATCCGGATCAATGGCCCAGGCGACCCGCCGCGGACCGATCAGCTTCTGGACCGCGAACATCGTCTTGGAGATGGAGCGATCAACCATGCCGCGCAAGACCAGGGTGGCACCGGTGCGCTCCGCCTCGGCAACCAGCAACTCCAGGCTGCCGCGAGGCATGGACAAGGAAACGAAGACGGACAAGCCGCCCGGCGCCGGATTTTCTTGGGGTTGCTGAGTCAGGTAGCCCTGGAAACGTTCGATGATCGGCAGGATGTCCGGCGCGGGTGTGGCCGAGGCCGGCAGGTTGTCCCAATGGGCGATGCCCGGCGCCGGCGCCTGTTCGGCCGACTGGATGGCCTTCTCTCCACGCTGGCGCCAAGCGGCCGCGTCGGCCTGCTCGGCGGCGCGAACGGCCGCGTCGATCTGGGCCTGCCAGTCCACTTGGTCCTGGCCCTGGGCGGCGGCCGCCAGCAGAAGGGCCGCCAGGGCCGTGATCGGGACTCTGATCCAGATGCTCATGGCCGCTCAGTACAGGATCATGCAGCAGTTCCGCTTGCGGAACAGCAGGTAGGCGAAGTCCTCGCCCGCGATGGGGAATTCCTTGGCCGAGCCCCATAGGATCGAGGACTCGCCCAGGTTCTGGCAGCACTTGCCGTTTATCTTCCGGGTGTTCGGTACCGGGTAGAGCATCTGGGTCTTGTAGGCCTGGCGATCCATGACCGGCGAGGGATACGGCCCGCACAGTGCGTCCGAGCCGTGATAACGCCAGGCCACCCCGAACTTGTGCATCTTGGCTTCCAGTCGCTGTGTCAGCAGCAGCGATGTAGCGACACCGCCGGTGTGGTGCGGCACGAAGCCCTGCATGGGGTGGAGGCTGCCCTGGCAACCGGCGCACCAGGGCGTGGCAGTCAGCGGTTTGTCGACGCTCGCGGCGACGCAATCGGCCGCGCAGGCCGCCAGGGCGGCGGGGTTAGCGAACAGGAAGGCCTCCGGATTGACCCAGCTCGACAGCGCTGGATCGTTCCAGGTCGGGTCGAATTCGGTCATGAAGCCGATGTCGATGCTGTTCTGCACCAGGCAAGGGTGATCTTGGAGCACGCCCAGGGCGTAGAGGATCGGGAAGGTGTAGTGGTGAGCGTGGTAGAACGCCGTCGAGGTCGGCTTGGCCGGCGTCTGGGACGAACGGGCGTGCTGGGTCGGCTGGTAGCCGCCGGTGTTCATCTGCAAGCCGCCCAGGATGGGGAAGCAGTATGGCTGGCGCGGCACCTCGGCCAGCAAGGCCGGCTCCCAGAAACCCAGGGTAACGCCGATATGAGGCGGGGCACTGCCACAGGTGCAGATCGGGTTGCCTGGGTTGTCGATGTCGGTCTGGTTGCCGATGTTGGCGATGCGGGCGCTGCCGATCGACAGGGGCAGGATGCAACGCCAGCAGATATCGGTGACCGGGTTGGGGAATTTCCCCTGACACGAACCCGCAAGGAGCGTGCTGGGCGACATGAGCAACCCGGCAACCAAGGTGAGTGTGGCCCGGATCATGGCTTTATCTCCTCGATGGTCAGGAAGCGGTCGGTTGGGTTCTTCTGGGTGATGAGCGCCGGCACAGTGTCGAGGCCGAAGCGGCGCACCCCCGCGCCGGCCTGGTCGAAGTAGACCGGCTGTTCCCATTTGCGCATCAGCTCGGCCGGCGAGCCGTCGATCAGGATCACCTTCAAGGCGTCGCCCTTCTGTTTGATGAGCTTCTCGGCCAGGGCCACCTGGCGCTTGTCGTCGCCGGACAGATACAACAGCGCGCCGGGAAACGGCGCGATGTCGGCCGGATTCACGCTGGTGCCGGCCGCGAAGAGCAGACGGCCGTCGGCATCGTGGATATCCTCGGAGAGCGTGATGCTGGGGTCGAACCGCCGCATCCTCCCCTTCGTTGCCGTACGCAGGCCAGTGACGGCGGGCGGGCGCTCGAAGTAGCGCTTGCCGCGTTCCCGCGCCTCGACCTCCAGGCGTTTCCATTCGCCGTTTGCCATCTTCTGCTTGGCGATGTCCTGGATCTCGGCCAGGAAATCGGGCTCGGTGATGGGATAGGTCTTGCCGAAGGCACCCAGATCGTGTCCCGAGGACACGCCGGGCAGGAGCAAGAGGACGACGAACAGGCGGCGCATTGTCAGAACACCGGATGCGCGACGCCGATCACGGCATCGAACGGCACCAGGCCGCTTTCCCGGTAGCGGGAATCGAACGACGAAGGATGTTCGCCCTTGGCGTAGAAATATCCCGGCGGGATCACGCCTGGTGCAACCGGCGTCAGGCGCTCGCCCTTGCGCGTAGCGGGCTTGGCCAGGCCCATGAAACAGGCCCCGACCCATACCGCCCGTCCATCCAGGCTGATGACATCACCGGGAATACCGGCCACTTTCTTGAAGAAGTTGTGGGATGGCAGACCTCGCATGGTGCCTCGATACTCGTAGAGCATGAGCTCACCCAGGTGAGGCAGCCGGCCATATTCCACCCTGGCCAGGGTCCAGGGCATTGAGGGGCTCAGGTTCACGCGGTAATGCATGGCCAGCCAGACGACCACAGGAAGGAACAGCAGCGTGGCCTTCCAGTAACGCAGCGGTAGACGTAGCAGTTCCATCAGCTCGCCGCCGACTCGGAACCGCCAATGAGCGAGGCGCCCGCGTGGCGCCGGAACTGACTGAGGGTGTGGAGAAGCCGTCATCAAGGCCCCGCGTCACAGCCCGAGCCGGGCGCGTAGAAGCGGCGTCAGGTCGTGAACCTGCGTTGTCTTCGAGACTACCGCGTTGCCCATCAGGACGACGCAGCCACACTCTTGCGACAGGGTCGCCAGCACGGCTGGCAGCGCCTTGGCGAAGGACTGCGCCGCCGCCACCGCCTTGTTGCGCTCTTCCTCGGTCGTCTTGTCGTTGCCGATGATTTTGGCGAAGGTCTCTTCCTTCTCGCGATAGACGCTTGCCAGATCGACGACGCCGAACACAGGCCTGCCGGCGTCACGCAAGGTGTCGTACAGCACGATGCCGCCCAGCACCAGGGTCGAGTTTGCCAGCAAGACCAGCATCCAGTCGCGCAGGGTCATGCCGCCCTCCCGCCGCGCCGCTCCAGGAGTATCTCGATGGCTTCGTCGAGGGAATGCCCCTGGGCGCGTAGCTCGTCGATCGGCGCGTTGTCCTCATGGCGGTTGGAGAACATCAGCAGGCTGAACGGATCGATGATGAGGCGCACGATGCCCTCGCCCATGGTGCTGTAGAGGTAGGCCTCGGCGTAGGCGCCCTTTTCCATGCGCAGCGACGACAGCAGGCGCTTGCGGCCTTCGTCCATGTGCAGCTTGCCTTCCTGGGCCAGCTTCTCGATGGATTCCCGGCGTTGCCGCAGGACGATGATGTAGTCGGACAGGGCGAATGCCGTGTGCAGAGCCTCGCTGGCGTGGTAGTCCTCCACCATGTGGGTGGCGGTGATGAGGGAGCCGCCATATTTCCGGGCGCGCCGGGCCGCTTCCTCGATGATGAGCACCAGGGTGGAATCGCCCGCGTTGCCCAGTTGCTGCTTCAGCTCGTCAATCATCAGGAGCTTCTTCCGATTGCGGTTGAAGTACATCTCCGAGGTGATGCGGAATAGCAGCACCATCATGATGACCCGGTGCAGGGCCGGCGAGCGCTTGAGCGATTCCAGTTCGATGACCAGGTGGTCGTTGTCGAACTGAACGTTGGCCGGCCCGTCGAAAAACTCGCCGTAGGCGCCACCGGCGGAATACGGCGAGAGCATGACGGACAGGTCGCGCAGGCGGGAATCTTCGGGCTCGCCTTCGTTCAGACAGCCCTTGGCGAACACGTCGCGGATATGCGTGATCGTGGTGTCGCGGCCCTTCTCGTTCCAAATCCGGGTGATGACCGTACCGATGGCTTGGTATTGGAAGGCCTCCAGGTCGGCGAACGGCGAGGCCATCTTGGCCACCACCGCTTGCAGCATGGCGAAGTCGTCGGAGAAATCGACCACGTGGGTGAACGGATTGACGCAATGCCCGGAGCCGGCGTGGATGTCCACGAAGTGGCCGCCGGTCTTCTCGGCGAGTTTCTGGAAAGACTTGCCCAGGTCCAACTGCCAGACCTTGGCCCCGGCGCCGAGATAACTCCAGGCGATTTCATTCAGGAGCACCGACTTGCCCGAGCCCGGCGTGCCGATGATGGCCACCGAGTAGTTGCCCTCGGGGTTGTCGTAGAAGTCCAGGGTGGTCAGTTGGCCGCGCCGGCCGCCCATGATCAGCATGGGCGTGGGGGTGCCGCGCCATTCCCCGATCATGGGCGCCAGGGAAACCACGTTCTCGTAGCTCTTGGTCGAGGGCAGCTTGAACCGGGTCAGCAGCTTCTGCATGTCGCCGTGCAGGGTCATCGGCAGCGAGGCCAGCAGGATGGTCCGGTGGATATGGGTCATGTGGCAGAGTTGGAATCCCTGGTCGCGCCAGATCGACTCCGCCGCCTTCTCGGCTGTCGAGGCGTACTCCTCCTCGGGGAACAGCAGCAGGGTGTGGTAGGCCTTCACCAGACCGCCACCACCGTCGACGACACGCAGGGCTTCGTCCCAATCCGCCTTCTTGTCCTGGGAGTCGGGCATCAGCGGCGCCATTTTCGAGACGGCGTTCTGGGTCGCCCGTGCCTGGTTCATCATCACCATGGCCTTGGTGCCGGACGGGTCCGGGAAGTACACCCCCATGGTCAGCAGGAACGGACAGGGATATTGCAGCGAGGACTGGGTCAAATCGCCGATCAGGGCACCCATGCGGGCCAGGCTAAAGCGTTCCGGGTAGCCCTTCACGGCGTAGGCGCGCATCTCGACCGCGAAGTCGTCGTGCCGGGTATTGGTGAAGCGGATGCCCCGACTGTGCTCCAGTTGGACCGTGTCGAAGTCCACCACCTGGGCGTTGAGCAGCCGCCCCTCGTCGTAGTTGAGCAGCGGCAATTCGGTGTGTAGGCGGTGCGGATTGGCGAAGTCGGCGCACCAGTTGACCAGGTCGGAGGCGTCCCAGACGCGAGACGGAAAACCGGCCGCCCGCAGGGTCGTTTCCATGCCGGCGCGGGCGTTCAGAAACTCGCCGATGCGGGCGCGTTCGTTGAAGCGGATAGGCGCCGTCACCGACACCACCAGCCGGTAATCCCGCAGCATGTAGATGTTGCCCCTCGTCAGGGACTGGTGCGCGGCGCGGGACAGGTGCTCTACCCGGCGCCGGGCCAGCTTGCGGTAGATGTTCTCGTTGCGCACCGGCCGCCCTTCGCGGTCAGAGCGTTCCTTGATGTCCGGGTCGGCCAGCCGCATGTTCGCGTACTGGGTCAGGCGGCGGTAGATGTGGGGCGTGCCGAACAGGTGGAACTGGATGCCCGTGCCCACCGGCCAGTTGTGCATCAGCCCTTCAAGGATGTCCGCCATGGACTGGTCGGAGCCGGACTGGGGCGCCAGCTCCAGGCAGAAGCCGACTTGGTTGCCCAAGATGGACAACTGGGCATCCTCGTCCCAGCCCCGATAGGGCAGATAGGACGAGAATTGCAGCGGGTCGCCGGCATCCACGTCGGCCTTGGGCGCGAACAGCCTGGAAAGCCACTCCAACCAGCCTGGCAGGGCGTCGGTCGCGTTGCTCATTGGTCTGCTCCCGGCTCAATCGGTGTTGGTATCGAAGAACGGTTCCGCGGGCGCTTTCGAGCCTGGCAACAGATTCTTCGGCAGCACGTCCGCCACGTCGGCGGCGACCGACGACGGTTTGGCCTGGGCGGTCGGCCGGCTCTCTTGGATCGGCGGCGGCACCAGGGATGCGCCGTAGCCCTCGCGGATGCGTTCCCGCACGTGGTCGATGTTCCAGCGGCCGTCATCGAGACGCATGGCAATCCAAGCGCCCTCGTGCAGATCGCCGTCGGCATCCTCCCAGGGCGCGATCCAGAGGCGCATCACGCTGGGACGGGTACGCAGGGGTACCGGGCTGTTCTCGGCGCCGAGGGGTGCTTGGACGGCGCCGCGCGGCAGCAGTGGTGTGGTCTCGGCGGTTTGATCGTCCGAGTCATCGATCTCGGCCGGTTTGGCGGACTCCTCGTAGACCTGGGACATGGGCTTGCAAGTCACGCCCTCGCTGACCGGGCAGGAGAGTTTTTTTCCACCGTCCAGGCCGGATAGGCTGCCCGCGCAGCCGACCAGGGTGGGCAGCAGCAGGCACGGAATGAGATGGCGGTAGTTCATGGGTTGACCTCGGGGGCGACGGAAGTGACGGCGGTCTGATCGGGGTTCACCCAGGCGGATAGCGCGGGCGCCTCCAGGGCGCCCAGGGAGACGCGCCCATCCGGCGAGACCAGCGCCGGCGTGGCCCGGATGCCGAAGCGCTTGGCCAAGGCCAGGTTCCGCGCCAGAACATCGGCCTGGCAGGTCTCCGGTGCCGGATCGGGCCGGGTGCCATTGAGCATCCAAGCAGACCAGGCGTGCTGGCGGTCCGGCGCGCACCAGATATCCCTGGCCAGGTCGGACGAACCCGGTTGCAGCGGCAACAGGATCGTCCGAATCCTCAGCGTCGGCATGCCGGCCAGGGTCTGCTCCAGTCTCTTGCAATGACCACATCCCGGATCGGAGAACACGTACACGACCTTGCTGCCCTCCCCCTGCTCCAGGACTTGATCCGGCTGGATCAGGGACACATCCAGCCGCGAGAGGTCGCGCAGTCGGTCTTCGGTCAGGTCGCGGTTGCCGGGCAGATCGAATATCCGCCCGAACAGGAAATATTGCCCGGTGGCGTCGACGTAGACGATCTTGCGGCCCATGGCGACCTCGAACAGCCCGGCAATCGGCGTCGTCCGCACCTCGTCGACTGGGGTGGACGGGTAACGCTCAATGAGACGTGCCCTGACGTCGTCGGCGGTATCGCCGAGGACCGTGATCGGCAAAACCGAGAGAACGAGGAATGCGATGAGCTTCATTCCACCACCCTCCTCGGCCCGTTACGTGGACCGGCGCGCATCGCCAGCAGGTCTGGGTCTTCCGGCAAGGGCACGTCCAGGGCCGTGCCCTTGGTAAAGCCAAGGTCCACCTGGCGGCCGGCGTCGATCTCGATGATCGGGTGCGTCTTGTCGGCCAGGGAGATGTAGTACTGAGCCAGGCGATCCATGGCGTTGCTCACGCCTTGACCGATCCCGGACTGGTACTCCATGCCGGGGTCGGGATCGGTCACCACGGTGCCGAGCGCGGTCGTACCGACCGTGGACGATTGGTAGACCACGCCCCGGCCGATGCCCGAGACCACGCCGGCCAAGAGCGCGTTGGCCAGAATCTGGCCTTGCTTGGTTACCAGCCGGCCCCTCAAGCCCAGCTTGCCGTCTTCGCCGTAGACCGAGCCGGAGATGTTCTGCTCCAGCACGCGGCCGTCATGGCGCACACAGGAGAGCTTTTCCAAGCGGAAATAGGCGCGCTCGGAAGACAAGTCGCCGTAGCCGGCGGCCGTGACCAGACAATCCTTGACGTTGGCGCGCCAATGGTTGGGCAACCAGGCCAGGTCTTCGAGACGCATGAACACAGGCAGCGGACTGGATTGGGCCGCCCCCGCCGTTGGTGCATCCAGGCCGCCCAGGAGCTTTGCCTTGACCAGGCCGATGGGCAGGAACGACTTGCCGGCTTCGCGTTCCTTGGCCGATGCCCCGGCGACGGCCGCTTTCGACGAGGGGGCCGTCGTAGGATTGACCGTGGCACTGACCGCGGCGCCCGGCACCAGTCCCGGCACCCTGCCGCCGACACCCGGCACGGGTGCAGTGGTCAGGCTGACGTGACCGATGCCCGCCTTGGCCGGTGGAGGTAAAGCTGGCTGGAGCGGCGTGGATGCCTGTGCGCCGACGCCCGTCGGCGGCGTATTTGAGACGGGCGGCGGGATGAATTTCGGTCCTGGCTGGCCCTGTGCTGGGTTCGAGGGCGTGCCAGGCGGGAAATCGTAGGACTTGGCCGATGCCGGAGCGGAAGGCTTGGTTTTGGCCTCGGCCTCCAAGGCCGCGAGCCGGGCCTGGAGTTCCTTGTTCAGCGATTCGCTTTCCTTGACCCGGCCCTTCAAGGTGGAAATGTCGTCGCCGGCCTTATACAGCCAGCGCTGGGCATCGGTGACCACTTCCCCAGGCGCCGTGATGGCCTTGACCGCCACCTTGCCGGGGTCCGTGCTGGCGCTCTGGACCTTGGGTTTCTTGTCGGAAGACAGCAGAAACACGAAACCAGCCCAGAGGGCCAGGACTGCGACCAGGATGACCGCGAACTGGGCATAGCGGGCGTTCTTGAGCCCGCTGAGTCCGGGCGCCGCTGAGGGTTTACTCTGGGCGCTACTCACCGGTTTTCTCCCGGATCACGTAGACGCGGGTCGATTCGTTCGGCGCCAACCGGGTCTTGGCGATGCCGGTCGCCACCACGCCCGCGTCGAAAAACTCCCGTTCGTCCAGGACCATGGGCGCCGCAGACACATTGGTCAGATCGAACACGGAACCGGCCAGACGCCGATGCGTGACTCGACGCATTTCCAGAAAGCGCGCCTCCTGCCACAGCCCCACGGGTTTGCCGACCGGGACCGAGACATAACCAGGCGGTGTCATCTCCCCAGTGAGGACCAGCATCATGTTCTTGATCTGCCGCAGCCAGTCCGGCGCCTCGCCGGTCGGCGGTGGCCCGGCCTGACTGCTCGCCTTGGTCAGGCGATCGTTCAGGATGACCGTCTCGCTCGGGATATCGACCGGCGTCAGCAACAGGGTGTAGGTCGCCTTCTCGGTCTTGATGAAGAGGTTGATCGGCTTCCCCGGCGTAGCCATGGCAGAGGGCATGACATACAACTCGCCGCTTGCGGCGTCCGGGGCCACCATCAACTCGCCGGCGGTGTTGTCCGGCGAATAGACCGACCCGAAGATGTCCACGATAGCCAGGCCGTCCACCTTGATCCTGGACGTTTCCTTGAGGGCGATCCGCGCCGTCGCTGTCGTGTCCGGCTTGATCTCCAGCTTCTGGAGCGCCCAGGCCGGTACCGCGCACAGCAGGCCCACGAGGGCCAGCGCGCTAGAAATTGCCGTCGGTTTCGTCATCGAGCGCGGCATCCGCGAGAGCGGCTTTGACGTCATCGTTTTTCACCTGCTTGAACTGGATGAGTTGGGCCTTGCCGCCGTCGAGATCGAAGCGGGCCAGGTAGTGACGGATTTCGTTCTTGACCGGCGTGCCATTGATCAGCACCTTGAGCTGTCCGGTCAGGACCGCGGCCAGCGCATCCGGCGCGGCACGGACGGTGCGGATATCGAAGGACGTGGCGGCGTTGTCGCGTCGGATCTTCTCGGCGTTGACACGCAGTTTTTGTTGCAGCGCACCGTGGTAGTCCGGGTGGGCGAGCTTCAACAGCAGGTCGGACTTGTACTGGACGTTGTCGGGCGTGACGTCGAGAGTCAGGTAGGAGACCCACTGCGCCATTTGATCGATGTATTCGCCAGAGGCGGTGTTGTCGGTGATCCAGAAGGATTTTTCGATCTTCGGCGGGGTGACCACCGTTCTCGTGGCCCCCATGCCCGCCCAAGCCACCAACAAGGCCAGGACCAGGGCGGTGACGATGCCCCCGAGGGTGAGCCACAGAAAACGGTTCTGCCGGATGAGCATCTGCACATCGGCTTCGTAGGCTTCGCGCTTCATGATTGCCCGCCCCCGATCAACCGACCAACTCGCGGTAGTGAGAAGGTGGAAGGAGGTCTCGTGGAATGAACATGGCCTCCTGTGGCAGCCACCAGAACAGGAAATGCCAGAGGAACCCGGTATGCCGCATCGCTTTCAGCTTGGAGATCCGCGAGCAGACGAAATAGCCCGCCACGATGGCAGCAAAGAACGCCCCCATCGTGCCCTTCATGAAACCCAGGCAGAGAAAGAAGACGAAGGTCCCGGCGACGTCCAATTCCCAGAGCCCGAGTTTCCAGGGATCGTCCAGTCGCCGAAGGATGCGGCTGCCGTCCATGGCTCAGATGACCGCCCCGGCGATGGCGAAAGCGACCGTGAGGCCGACCGCCGCGAAGATGGCCAGGCCGACATAGCCGAGCACCGGCGCGAAGTTGCGCAGCGCGGCCAGGCCGATCAAGGCCACCAGGAAACCGATGATGATCACCAGGGCCTTCAGACCGGTGTTCATATCGGCGAACTGCTGGATCGCGGTCGATACCGGCCCGAGGCCGGTGGCGGCGCCGACGTTGTTCATGTCGAGGTTGATGGCCAGGGCGTTGTTGGCCATACCGGTGAGGCCGACGACACCGCCGACATACCAGGCGGTGGTCTTGCGGTCGATGGCGGCCTTGGCCTGGCTCATGCGGCTCAGGGTGGCGGTGACGAGCTTCATACTGCGTTCTCCTTGGAGAGGGGGTGGAAGGAATCGAGAACGGACCGCGCGGCGCGGTCCATGGCCCGTGCCGGAAAGCCGTCGATCAGCAAGGCCTCCAGCACGACGGCCGAGGCAACATCCTTGAGATCGAAGCGGACCCCGTTCGGGTCGTTGTCATGACCGTAGGCGAGCCTTTGCAGCTTCTTCAGCCGGTCGAAGGCCTCTTCGGAAACCAGAATGGGCCGAAAGCCTGGCGTGACCTTCTTGCCGGAGGGTGGGCTCACCGATTTGTCTCCGCGGCCCATCAGGTGCATTTGCCGGTCCGCTCAAGCCGCTGCCGGGCGCGATAGACCAGCCAGGCGTAATCGGTCCGGGCCTTGCGGCATGACGCGCCCTTCAGCTTCGTGCAGGACGCGTTGTAGGCGCCGACCGCCTCCCAGGTATCGCCATACCTGGCTTTCATCTGCGCCAGGACAAAGGCGCCCATGTAGATGTTGGTGCAGGCATCCCAAAGCAGGTCCGGATGCATGCCCACGGCATGAGCATTGGCAGGCATGACCTGCATGACGCCGCGCGCCCCAGCCGGACTGATGGCGCCGGCATTCAGGCGGGACTCGACACAAGCGATGGCCCCCAGTTCCATCGGCTCCAGCCCGTAGGACTTGGCGGCGTCATGCCAGCATTCCGCGCGGGCATTCCCCGCCATGATCGCCAGGCTGATCGGAAGAAGGTAAAGAGGGGAGCGCTTGAACATCCCGTCGTTCTTGTCGTTTCGGTGCGCTCACGATAGGGGCCTATACCATGAGAAATTCGTACAAAAACGAGACGGAATTATTGGAAGTTCACGCTGCGATTTCGGAAGGGGGAGAAAGGACGGCAGGCAACAACCAATTGTTACGGGCCGATCCAAAGGGCGGGCCGATCGCTAAGAATCACGCGTTCGGCCCGAAAGGATGAGATAGGGGTACGGAGAATGAAGGGAATTACGGCCATGCCGGGAAAGGAGATAAAGAGGACGCTTTCATGCAACTCAGTATGTGCCGCGGCGCCTTTGTACATGGTCAAAAGGAAAGCTGCATGTCCATCGGCCAATCCGGTCGTTGGCCAAATGCGCTGATTTAGTCAGCAATACGATGCATACCTGCCGTTCAGCTTTTGACCACAGCACCGGATTGAAATCTACTCACTCACTGTCCTGCTATTGCCAAGCGAAGTGCCATGGCCCGCGAGGCAGAAGACCCCACTGGATTAACGCCGAATGGCTGCGCCTCGGCACAAGGCGCGTAGTGCAGCCCGCGGACCCGACGGCTGAATGCCGGGACGCCATTGGCCCAATTAGCATCTATTCCACAGGGGTAAGCACCGAACCGAGGCCTGAACTCGGCACCAATTCGACATACAGAGCTTTTCGCCCGACGATGACAGCAAGCATAGACCTCTTGTCCCGACGCCTCGCTGATAAACAGTTCCATTCCGATCTGTCGAGGCCAGAAGGATGGGGATAGTCTTCCGGATGGGTGTGCCATTCACCCAGATAGCGAACGACGCCCTGACTCGCCATCCATCGAGACAAAGCGATGGCTTCGTGGCCAAATGGCATTCGCTCGAAAAGGTAGCGAAACCGTTTGTCCCATGCAGTGGGAACCGTTGCCTGCTCAATTAGCATGTGAGTTCCATGGACTGAACCGAGTAGTACCCCGCCAGCTTCGCAGTCAGAATCACTGGCCTGAACATGCTGGCAGAAGGTCTCCAGCGTGGAATTCGAGAAGTGCAGCAACGTTCTCTTGTCGTCGTCTGCCCAAGAGCTCATGAATTGCATAAGGGACACTCTTGATCCTGCGGCGGATCGCAATCGGGTGTGGCAAGCTGCTGGGCGCGGTCGATCAACCAGGTTCGTAAAGCGGGGGTATAGACGCCGTTGACCCAATCAAGGGCCATCTCAGCGCCGAGGCTGGCAGCGTGCACCGACACCGAAGCAGGGAATGGCACGTACAAGCCCTCGCATCCATGCCCCGCCAGGATGGCAGGAAGAGGATCAATGGTGGAACGAAGCTCGCCTCTCCTGTTGCTGTGCCAAAGACATCGATAGCACGCACCCGATGCGTTCGTCCTCAAGAGCGCACGGACAGCCGTTCCCGGCCCCTCGATCCAGACGGAAAGCATGGGCACAGTCGAAGACGGATAGTGGCCGCACAGCCAATGCCCGAGCGATTCTTCTCCGGTGGCATCTATGAGCAGGTCGAGCTCACCCAATTGGGCCTGCCTGACATCCACGGGCAGCGCGCGAATCTCGGCGCCTGGCGCCAAGCGCTTGAGTTCCTTCGCCATAGCCTCGGCCTTGTTCGACAACAGGTCCGGGAATCCGAGGCGATGGCGCCCGATGTTTTGCGGGAGAAGGCAATCAAAATCCACCAACGTGAGTGTTCCGCCGCATGTCCCAGCCCCAGCCTTGACAAGCATGTCCGACAAATATCCGCCGATCGTGCCGCATCCAACGACGGCGATGTTCTTCCCTGCAAGCGTCTTTGACTTCGGCATGTTCCGCTGTGCAAGATACCGATCGTCAATTCTGACCACCGAGATGGGCATAACCTTCAACCCATAGCTCGAATCCCTGCGATCTACGAGCTTCCTCTTTTGGTCAGGACTTTGGCGGTCGTAGAGAACCGCAAAACCATAGGTCATCAGCGGAGACTCGATGACTATCAGAACTCCGTTGGCCTTCTTCCTCTCCCCCTCCTTGATACGCTCGTGAATCTTGCGCCGGCACCGGGGATCAAGAGTGCTTTGCCACACCAGGATATCCCCGACTGTTTCAGGAGGCCAATTCCCTCTCAGAGGGCGGGGTTGAGCACCAGTTTTTACCCGGTAAGTCAGCACCGTTCTATCGGTGACTTGGTAACCGAGCGACTTCAGCTTGTCAGTGGTTCGATCTTCGTTGTCGGTGATGAACCACAAAGGGCACCCATTGGCCTGCACGACTATGCAGTTCTGTCGCCCTAAATCCTCGCCTTGCATGTCCACGAAACAATGCCAGCCGTGCCAATAGGCGAAGAACTCTTCCGTGAGGTCGTCGATCATCTCCCCCTGCATGATCTGCCCGAACACGACGGCCGCGCGTTGTAGGCACGCCAGCGACTGTCCGACAGGATCGTAGATGTCCAGAACGACGGTGCCCTTGGCGAGATAGCAAAGCCCGCCATCTGCTCCAAGATGAGGAACCGCTGCGGGCAGGTCAGGAGGGATTTCCAGCAGCCGGATGCGAGGCAAGTCGAAGAACGTGGGGTCGAGCTGGACTTCACACGGACAACCTTTGTCCGCTTGGGCCGGTGTCAACCGCCCGTGCAGCCTGAACCAGCCGTCATCCGTCTTGCCAACAAAGTCGAAGCCTTGCTGCTTGAAGGCTTCGATCACGTCTGCGACCGCTGCGGCGCTGCTCATCCAGCTTTCGTTCGTCCGATAAGTTCGCTAGGACCAGCAGTCGCCGGAGCCGCAGCAATGGTCGCAGCAACTGACACTACTTTGATCCGATCCGGCTCGTTCGGAAAGCGCGGGCCGAACTCGCCTTGCATCCAGGTGCAGGCCTGTGAAGGACTGCCGGCGCCGGTGGCGCCTCGCAGTACCTTCTCAAATTCTTCGAATGCCTTTGCCGCTTCTTCGACCCCCGATTTGCCAAGTCGCTCTGTGAACGACTCAGACTCATCCACTGGGTTGTTCACACCCGCCCGCAACCTGGCCGGCAGTGCCGCGACGACATCCAGCAACGCGAGGTCGTCGCGCCGATCACGCTTGTCAAAGAGCGGGGCTGCGGCGGCCATCAACAGGATCGAGGCAGGTCCTCCGCTGGGCCACCTCCAATCGCGGAAGGCTTTCAGGTAACGAACCACACGCCGGAACTGCTCCCCCTTGGCTTCCACTTCTCCCAGGAACCATTCCTTCACCGGCCTGGGGTCGGAGGGCATCCAGTTACATTCGCGGTGGGCGAGGAGCACCTTGTCGCGAGGCAAAGCCGTCCACGCGTCCCTCTCCGCTCTTATCGCAGCGTCCGCCAAGGAGTCATACCCAAAGCTCTTCATCGCGGCCTCCGCCAAATTGACAAATTCTTGGTCGGGGATCGCGTACAGGGGGATGTCAATGTGGGCATACGCAGCAATGACAATACGGATGCAGGTCGGCTTGTCGGTGACAAGCTTCCATCGCTTTTCCTCGACCAACGGCTTCAAGGCTTCTTCCGCAGCGGCGAAAAACACCGTTGTTGCAGTGCTAGGACGCTTCGTCTGCGAGACGAAACTCAATGGCAGATAGCAACCGTCATCCACGTCGGCCTGCTGCGGACGTTGCGCCGGCGAGTTCAGCGTTTTGTATGCCCAGGAACCTTGAGTGAAGAACCGCGGCTGCGGCACGTCCTCGGTGTAGCCGCTCGCCCTAAGCACGCGGGGGATACCCGTGCGCAGGCAGTTTCTGACATCAGTGCGCGCGCTGGCGATCCAGGCGCGTTGCTCAGGCGTCAGATCCAGCTCGTCGTGCATGCACGATTCGTCATCAGCAGTGGTAAAGAAAAGCGGGCTCAGGTTCAGCATGCGGCCTCCGGAACATTCTTGTTGGGGCCGTGATAGAAGATGGGGGCGCCGGCCTGGTGCGCTCGAAACGGTTGGAAAAGAGGATCACCGAGCGCTCGTTGTGCCGCGTGGTTGCCGCGATCCTTGAGCGTATTCGTGGCGCCGATGGAAACCCGATCCAGCGCCTTCACGTCCTTGCTTTGATCCGGCGTCGCCTTGTCGTCGATCTGGAAGTAGTTGCTCCCCAGAGTCTGTCGCAGCATGTAGTCCACGGACGATTCCTGGGCGGAGATCACCAAGTCAAAGAGCCCCCCACGCCACTTGCCGAATCCTTGGTCAAGGCTGGCGCCGCCGCGGACGGTTGCACCGATGGTCATCGTGCCGATTGAGAGAACCCGAATCAGCGAATCCTGATTTGGCGCTAGGAACGTCTTCACTTCGTGCAACCCGAACAGGCCGGGGGCGTTGCCCACCAGCCCCCCATCTGCGAAGACACCGCGGTCGTTGCGCGCCAGAGGAAAGTAGACTGGCGCGGCGGCGGTCGCCAACGCAACATCGACGAGCCTCATGCGGTGATCCAACTCAAAGGAAGGATGGTGAGGCGTCTTGAAGAATTGCCCGCGACCCGTCGAGTAGTTGACTGCCGGCACGAGAACACGATGCTTCAGGTCGCCTATCGTGGTGTTTTGGAAACGCTCGGTTAGAACCCCACGCAATCCTACAGAGTCATGCTTTGCGGTCAGCCAGAATCCCAGAATCCGCCTTGGCAGGCTGCGGCAGCCAAAGATGCGACTGCCTTCGTTTTCAAACAGTGCTTTGAGTTCTAGGGCCGGAATCTCTGCAGCCAGCCCCAAGGCCAACATCCCTCCTGCCGATGTGCCGCAAATCAGATCAAAATGCGAGGCAATAGGGCGGCCCAGCACAGTTTCGAGTTCTGCAAGAACTGTAGCCGTGTACAGGCCGCGATAACCGCCCCCTGACAGGGCGAGCACATGGTAGGTAGGGATGCCACTCATGGCGTTTCAGCCCTTCGGCGGAAAAGAATCATTGCCGTGACTATCCTTATCTCTGATGCGGCCGTCCGGACGATGGATGACGAGTTCGGACTTCTGGTTGCGGGCAATGTCCCGCGCAACGTCTATTGCTTGCTGCTGGGTGTCA
The DNA here is from genome assembly GCA_964646585.1 of uncultured Thiobacillus sp. GTDB lineage: Bacteria > Pseudomonadota > Gammaproteobacteria > Burkholderiales > Thiobacillaceae > PFJX01. The sequence continues at coordinate 35,204 of CAZYEY010000168.1, forward strand.
TGCACAGAGGTCGCCCGTTCGTTGCCAGCGCCCTTTACTGCCCAGCCGTCTTGGTGAGGTACAACATGCTGATTTTTGCCTGCCATGATGGCTCTCCTTCAGTGGAACTATCGAAGTCCCAGCCGTTCGGCTGGGTTGTCAATGACTGCCCGGTGTTGCACAATAAGTTGCTCACGCAGACAACGGGAAGATCAAGCCAATCCAACCTGAAGCAAGCTTAAAACCTACATCTGTTGTCTGGCTGGGCAACAATGTATCAGAGCATGCGCACCGATGCAACTGCCGTGCGGCATGCGCCTTTGAACATCAACAGGATGCTGAGGGACAACAGAGGGCTTGGCCCTTCAGTCCGCAGCCGTAAGGATCAGAACTCATGCCGCAAACAGGCCTAGGCGTCGCCCTCAAGACGCTACGCGAACGCAGAACACTTTCCCTGCGTGAATTTGGCCAGCTATCGTCAGTGGATCACGCTTATGTCCACCGACTGGAAACAGGCGAGAAGACAAACCCATCCAAAGACTTGGTTGAGAAGCTGTTGAAGGTTCTCAAGCCGGGGGAAAGAGATGCAGCACTCGTGATGTGGCTGGTTGACCATGCAGACGCTGATCCCAGCCTTGTCGAATTCGTGTTACAAGACCCCTCGATCGGGGTCGACATTTTTTCCGCTGCCGCTGGAGTCAGGCATCGGGGAAATGCAAGGCCTGACCCCGCGACGCTGATCGCCAGAATCAAAAAGGCCTTCGACGACGACGGCGAGGACGACTGAACATGGACGAAGCGGATGTCAGGCAGAGAGCACGCACGTTTGTCGCGAAAGTCGATGTTTCTAACATCCGAGAAGACCTGTCCCCGTATGTGACCGAAGCTAATGCCAAGGTCAAGAAGGATGAGCTTGGCGAAGGGGAGTCTGGCTATACCATCACCAAGCCGAGCGGGAAGCACATCATCACGGTGAATTCCCTGGAAACTGAGGAGCGCCAGCGCTTCACCATCTGCCATGAAATAGCTCATATCGTGCTCGGCTTGGAATCGAGTCACGAGGAGGTGCCGTCCTGGTCCTATGCCAAACGACATCCAAACGAGATAGCCTGCGACACGTTCGCCGCTGAACTGCTCATGCCCTATCAGCAATGGCTCTCCGCTGTTCCCAAGGAAGAGCCCTCCATAGAGCTTATCCAAAACATGGCCGACTTGTTCGGCACGTCTTTCCCAGCAGCAGCGTCAAGGTTCGCCAGTCTCAGCGAGATGCCGTGTGCATTCGTCACCATGGAACGCGGTGCGGTGCGGTATGCCGCTCGCTCCACGTCCTTGCGGAAAGTAGGAGCCTGGATACCACCCAAGTCGGTAATTCCAGCGGGCTCTGTGGCTCACCGAATCCGCTCTTCAGGAAATAGCACTGCTGAGACGGGTGAAGTTTCGCAGGACATCTGGTTCGACAACTGGTCGAATGGCCTCGACCTCTGGGAACTTTCAAGGCATTACCTGCGCACCGATACCACGATCTCGTTGTTATGGTTCGACAGCGACGATTTGCCGGATGTGGAGGTAAACCGCTTCGGTACACGTTTCGAAGACGATGGAGGCTTGGCTGAGCTTTCGGGCGAACTGCCATGGCCAGGGAGAAGTAGGCGACGCTGAGTGTGCTTTTCTAATCCCTTACGCCGACATCGGATCCTTCAACTGCAGCAACAGATGGATGAAATTCTTGGACGAGCGGCGGGCAACGTGCTCATTGCTGACCTTGGGGCTAGCCTGCGAACAGCTCCTCCGACTTTGAGACTTCTGCCGATTGACCTAACTGGAGAACAACTTGGCGTTCCCGCTTCATGAGGCGACCGGCTCAATCAAGCCTGCATCATCATCAACAGTGCGGCTCACACGCCGATCCACTGGCCAGGCCTGCATAGCATCGGACTCGTAGGGACAGACTAAGGGCTGGATGTCTTCGACAGGCGCCTCCAGCCAAGCCTGCCAGTCCTCGGTCCGCAGGATCACCGGCATCCGGTCGTGGATTGGTTCCATGACGTCGTTCGGCCCAGTGGTGATGATGCAGGCGGTGCGCAGTATCTCGCCATCTGGTCTGCACCAGCTTTCCCAGAGGCCACCCATGGCCAGGGGCTCACCCGACTTCAGGCTGATAAAATAAGGCTGCTTCACCTTGTCCTCGGTCTTCCACTCGTAGAATCCATCCGCGGGGATGAGGCATCGACGGCGCCGGAAAGCATCCCGGAAACTCGGCTTCTCGGCCACGGACTCGCCACGGGCATTACTCAGCTTGTTACCGATGCTGGGATCCTTCGCCCAATGAGGTACCAGGCCCCAGCGTAAAAGGTGCAGCACTCGCTTGCCCTCCGGCGATTGGCGGATGACCGGGATGTCGGTGCCGGGCGGGATGTTGTAATGAGGAGTGAAGTCCGCGCATTCATCCAGGCCGAAGCGTTCGACCAGCTTGGCAGGGGGTGACTTGAGGGCGAAGCGTCCGCACATGGGATTATATAAATCGGTTGGTCGGCCCAGTTTGCCGCATCGTGCCAGCCTCGCCTAGGCCACAATGGCCAACTCATCCCAGCGCGTGGTGTAGGCCGGCGACATCCGCTCTCGCTTCATCCTCCAGGCTGGCTGGATGCCTTCCGCCCCACTACGCAGGGTGCCGCGACCGAACATCGCATTGACCTGGTCCATCACCTGCATGAGGGATTGCCGGTTGTGTGCGGTCGGGAATAGGCTCATCTGCATCTGGCTGGCCGGACGCAGGTCCATCAGCGCCACGCCAGCTTTCTGGTAGGCAAAGCCTGGCCGGAAGATCCGCTTCAGGCCCCAGTGTGCGGCCCGGATCAGGCGCAGGGTGTCGTCGCTGCCCTCGGGCAATGGGATATTCACGCCGCGCTGGTACTGCGGGGCGTTGTCCTTGAACGGATTGGTGCGGATGTAGACTTGGACCATGCCCGCCATCGAGCCCTGCCGGCGCAGCTTTTCCGCTGCTCGGCTCATGTATAGGGCGACTGCCTCCATGAGTTCGGGCAGGGTATAGACGTAAGCGCCGAAGGAACGGGACGAGATGATCTGCTGCTTGTTCGGGGCCACCGCCTCCAGGTCCAGGCAGGCGATGCCGTTGAGTTCCCGGACTGTGCGTTCCAACACCACCGAGAAGGCCTGCCGCAGGGTCTCGGTGTCTGCCGTTCGTAGCTGCTCCACGGTGTGGATGTTCCGGGCAGCCAACTGCTCGGTCAGGCGCCGACCGACGCCCCAGACCTCGTTGACTGGAATGGTGGCGAACAGCCGGGACCGTTGCGCATCATCGAGCTGAGTCAGGTCGCACACGCTGTCCGCCCCGGCAAGATTTTTCTTGGCGCAGTGGTTGGCCAGCTTCGACAGGGTTTTGGTAGTGCCGATGCCGACGCAGACCGGAATACCAACCCATCGCAATACTTCATCACGCATACGCTGGCTGTGCGCGATCAGGTCGAAATGGCGGAAGCCATCGAAACCGAGAAAGCACTCATCGATGGAATACACCTCCTGGTCAGGGGCATAGCGGCCCAGCACGGTCATCATCCGGCTGCTCATGTCGGCGTACAGGCCGTAGTTGCTCGACAGCGCCTGGATGCCGTGCTGTTTGGCGAGGTCCTTCAACTGGAACCAGGGCGTGCCCATCTTCACGCCCAGGGCCTTTACCTCGTTGCTGCGGGCGACCACGCAGCCGTCATTGTTGGACAGTACCACCACGGGTTGGCCGTTGAGCTTGGGGTTGAAAACCCGCTCGCAGGAGACATAGAAATTGTTGCCGTCTACCAGGGCGAACATAGGGATGTTCAGAGAACGGCGTGGACGGAACTGGTGACCACGCCCCAGACGCGCAGCTCCTGGCCTTCCTTGAAGCGGATCACCGGATAGGCGGGGTTCTCGGGGTGCAGTTCCGGCATGCCGAGTCGATAGCGTAGTCGCTTCACAGTGAGTGCGCCGTCCACCTCGGCCACCACGACATGGCCATCCTGGGCATTGATGGAACGGTCGACCACGATGAGGTCGCCCGGATGGATGCCGGCGCCCACCATGGAGTCGCCCTGTACGCGCAGGAAATAAGTCGCCTCCTGACGCTGGATCAGGAGCTCATTGAGGTCCAGGCGGTCCTCGACGTAGTCATCCGCTGGCGAGGGAAAGCCGGCCGGGATGTGGCAACCAAACAGGGGAAGCAGGATCCGGCCGGGCGATTCGGCCGGCCGGAACGGCGCGTTCATCGGTACTTCCGGAAGCTGCCGGTAACCACGCCGTAGATCTCCAATTCAGCCCCAGGACGGATGGGCGGATAAGCCGGGTTGCCCGGCTTGAGGAACACTCCGCGCTTGTCCTTGGCCAGATATTTCACGGTGAATTGGTTGTCGACGATGGCCACCACGATGTCGCCCATGGCGGCTAACTGGGCGCGGTCGACGATGATGTGGTCGCCCTCGATCAGGCCAGCCTCGACCATGGAGTCGCCCTTAACCACCAGCAGCACTGTTCGGCTTGGCCGGGCGACCAGGTAGCTGTCGATGGCCAGACCATCGAAACCGGCGTCGTTGGCCGGCTGCGGCAGGCCGGCGCGAACGGTATCGATCACCGGGCGGGCGAAGAAGGCTTCGGTGGGTGCCAGGCGGCGGTCCGGGGTGGTAGTGAGGTATCCGGCCAGCTTGAGTCGGTTCGCAAGGGCCGCCGCTGAGGACTTGGAGCGCAAGCCGACCAGCTGCCCTAGACTGGCCAGGGAAGGCAAGGCGCGGTGGTCAGCGTAGTAATCCTGGAGCTGGGACAGGTAGTCTTGGTCGGTGGGCATCTGACAAGCAATCGAACGAACGTTCGACAGCTTAGAAGGGTGGGTTTGCCCTGTCAATTCCGTGACAACTCCACGCCCAATATCTACATGATGATGCGTGCGACGAAAAAATGGGCAGCCATTCTGCACACTGACCATCCCTAGAATTCGTCCAATTCTTTGCACATATTCCTCAGCAATCCAGGGCCTAAGCTGCCCGCCATGCTCAAGTCCCCCTGCCCCAAACGTTGGACCGCCCGCCATCTTTTGAACCGGGTGTGCCGGCATGGGGTCCGCTGATTT